>JBFKLX010000144.1:0-14979 GCA_041630155.1 Acidobacteriota bacterium | reverse complement strand
CCGGCCGGAAACGCCGGTGCCCGTCGTGCGGTGGCTTCGTCGCGGGATGGAAATGGACTGTAAGTGTCAAGACTACCGAACACTGCCCGCTCAGAATCCGCTATTCCTCGCATTTGAATACGACTTCGACCAGGTACGAACCTTTTTTCAGCCTCCTCCGTCCGACCCGGCGTCGCTCTCGGAGCGTGCCAGCGAGGTGTTGTCTCGCTACCGCTGCCCGCGCCCCGAACTGGTGGCTGCATTGGAAGCATTCAATCGACGTGTGGGGGGCGGAGAAGCCGTCTTCGAGAATCTGCGGCGGCTGGCCCGCGAGGACACCGTCGCGGTGGTCAGCGGCCAGCAGGTTGGATTGTTCGGCGGGCCGGGCTACACCCTCTACAAAGCGGCCACGGCAGTTCAGCGGGCCGACTGGCTCCGGCAGCACGGAATCTCCGCCGTTCCGATCTTCTGGCTGGCTGCGGACGACTCCGATTTCGAGGAGGTCCGAACGGCTTCCTTCATCGACCGCGAGGCACGAGTTCACACGATTCGACACGCCGATCCCCGCCCCGGCAAAGAGACGATGGCGGGATTCGCCCCGCTTCGAGTCGAGGCAGAGTTGCAAGCCCTGACGGAAGTTCTGGGAGATTCCCCCTTCGGCCCGGAGACCCTGCAGCTGCTGGGGCGCACCTACGAGGAGGGTGCCACGTTCACGGAGGGGTTCGCACGTCTGATGGCCGAGGTGTTCCGGCGGCAGGGTCTGGTGCTGTTCGATTCCACTTGCCAGGATGTCCGGCGGCATTTGGGTGGTTTTTTCGAGACGGCGGTACGTGAGCGGCAGTCGATCGTCGAGCGCCTGCTCGAGCGCAGCCGGCAGCTGCGCCGGCTCGAGTTCGAGCCCCAGGTCGCGGTGGACGAGACGGAGACGCTGCTGTTCTGGGTCGACGGCCAGCAGCGCTTCAAACTCAAGTTCGAAGGAGGGCGCTACACCGCCAAGGATCGCAAGAGCCTGCGCTTCACCCCCCAGGAGCTGGCCGAAGCCGCGCGGCGCCGGCCGGAGCATTTCGGATTCAACGCGCTGCTGCGGCCGTTGCTCCAGGACACCCTGTTCCCCACGGCCATTTACGTCGGCGGGCCGGCCGAGGTGGCGTATTTCGCCCAGGTGAACGCCATTGCCGATCTTTGGAACATCTGTCCCGTCATCCAGATGCGGGCCAGCTTCACGCTACTCGATCGCAAGAGCCAGCGCCTCCTGGCCAAGTACGGACTGGACGCGCAAGAGGTGTTGAGTTCGTCCGAGCAGCGCCTGGCTGAGAAGATCCTCCGCCAGGGAGAGCTGGAGGAAGTCCTGAAGCTGTTCGCTCAGTTCCAGGCCACTCTGAAGGAAGGGGTCGAGGATCTCCAGAGCCACATGGAGCCGTTGGATCCGCCCCTGGTGGACATGCTGGCCAATGCCCTGTCCAAGATGGACTATCAGATCGGCAAGGTGCAGCAGCGCTTCGTGGCCAATCAGAAGGGCCAAGCGCCCCACTTGAAAGCTCACCTGGACCACTTGCTGAATCGCCTGCGTCCGCAGGGGAAGCCCCAGGAGCGCTTCTACACGTTCGCCCAATTCCTGGCCGAAGAGGGGCCCGGCCTGGTGCAGCGACTGCTGGATCAGATACGGCCCGACTGCCCCTCGCATTGCATCTGCAACCCGTAGCCCGCACGATTCGAGGCAGGTGCCGTGAGCGAGATTTCGAATCGAGGGTCGTGATGATCAGAAAACGCCCCCAGAACCGCCCCCCGGTCGTCCCGATCGCTGTCCTGCAGCTGCTCCTGGCCCTGGGCTGCGGCCAGGATCTGCTCCACGGTCTCGTGCTTTCGGCGCAGGCGCTGCCTGCCGGCCAGGTCTTGGAATTGGAGAAGATCCAAATCCCGGTCGAAGAATTCGTATTCGAGGCGCGTGCGGCGGGCCCCGCCGAGGGAGAACTGGTCTTGTTGCTGCATGGCTTCCCTCAAACCTCCTACGCCTACCGGCATCAACTGGCGGCCCTGGCCCAAGCGGGCTACCGTGCGGTCGCTCCGGACCTGCGCGGATACTCGCCCGGGGCCCGGCCGGAGGAGATCGAGGCCTACACGATGTCGGAGCTGGTCGGGGACGTGATCGGGTTCGCCGACGCCCTGGGGAGGGACACTTTCCACCTGGTGGGACACGACTGGGGAGGAGCCATCGCCTGGGTGGTCGCAACCCGTTTCCCGAAGCGGCTCGAGACGCTGACTGTCCTTTCGACGCCGCATTTCGCGGCTTTCTCGGCGGCCCTGGCCGACCCCGCCTCGGAGCAGTCGCGACGCTCCTCGTATTTCCAGGTGTTTGGAGCGGAGGGAGCCGAGGAAAGGTTCCTGGCCAACGACGCCTCGCTGTTCCGGAGTGTCTTCCAAGGTGGAGGCCTGAGCGATGAAGACATACAGGTGTACCTGGATGCGCTGGGAACGCCCCAGGCGTTGCGGGCCGCCCTCAACTACTACGCCGCCCTTGTCGGCGGCCGCGCTCCCGTCGGCTCGAACCCCTCTCCCTCGTCCTCCGTGTCACCGGTTGGCGTCCCAACGCTGTACGTGTTCAGTACGGAGGACGGAGCATTCAGCCGGGAAACGGCTGAGGAGAGTCGCCGCTACGTGTCCGGCCCCTACCGGTTCGAGGTCTTGCAGGGAATCAGTCACTGGGTCCCCGAGCAGGCGTCCGATCGGGTGAACGATCTGCTGCTCGAGCATTTGAAAAACTCGCCCGGAGTGCCTCGGGAAGATCGATGACGCGCCCTACGCCCTACGCCCTACACCCCCACCCGATCCACTCTGGCTCCGATTGCGGTGAGGACTTCGTAGGAGATGGTGTCCAGCAGGCGGGCCAATTGGTTGGCCGAGAGCGGCGAGCGCTCATCGGCCTCCAGCAGGGTTGCGTGGTCCCCCACTCGGACGCCCGGGATATCGGTGACGTCCACGGTGGCCAAGTCCATGCTGACGCGTCCGGCCATGGGGGCCAGGGCCCCCCGAATCCGCACTTTTCCACGCTTGGAGAGGGCTCGGGAGTAGCCATCGGCGTAACCCACCGAGAGGACCGCCAGGCGGCTCGGGCGGTGGGTCTGGTAGATCCCGCCGTAACCTACTGCGCGGCCGGCCGGCACTTCCTGCAGCGCCAGTACGCTGGTCTTCCAGGTCAGAACCGGCTGCAAGTAGTCGATTTCGGGCGTGGCCCGGATGCCGTACAGAGCGAGCCCCACTCGAACGCGGTCCAGGAAAGCACCGGCCACGCGCAGTCCGGCGCTGCTTGCGATGTGGTGAGGAGTGGTCGAGCCGCGGGTCGCTTCCAAGAATCGCTTCAGCTGCAGGTTGCTGAATCCCGGGTCGGTCTCGGGCGAAGCGAAGTGGGAGAAGACGCCGGCCGGCTGTGGAGAGCAAGAGGCGAGAAACTGGGCGGCTTCCGTCCAGGGGATGCCCAGCCGGGTCATCCCGGTGTCGATCTTGACCTCGAAGGGGATGTCCTTCGGAGGGGTTTCAAGCCGGAAGTGCGCGGCTGTGAGGCGATACTTGCGAAAGGCCTCCGTTTCATCGGGGGGGCAGCCACCCAGCACCAGGATCGGGGCGCTGTGAATCCAGCGGCGCAGTTCGACGGCCTCCTCCAGGCTGGCCACCGCGTAGCCCTCGACTCCCGCCTCCAGCAGCGCCGGCGCCACCAGGCCCACGCCGTGACCGTAGGCGTTGGCCTTCACGACGGCGCAGATCTCGGTCGAGGCTGGAATCCGGGCGCGGATAGCGCGCACGTTCTCGGCCAGCTTCCGGCGGGAGATTTCGACCCAGCTGCGTCTCATTGAGAGTCGTAGGCGAGGTTTTCGAACTTGGTCCACTGTTCGATGAAGGCGAGCCGCACCGTCCCGGTCGGGCCGTTGCGCTGTTTCCCGATGATGATCTCCGCCACTCCCGATTCCTCGTCCAGATCCTCGGGCTTCTTGTACATGTCCTCGCGGTAGATGAACATGACCACGTCGGCGTCCTGTTCGAGCGATCCCGACTCGCGCAGGTCCGACAGCTGGGGGCGGTGGTTGCCGCGCCGCTGTTCGGGGGCGCGGTTGAGCTGTGACAGGGCAATCACGGGGAGGTTCAGCTCTTTGGCGAGGCCTTTGAGGGAACGGCTGATGTTGGCGATCTCCTTCTCGCGGCTCTCGAAGCGCTGCCCGTCACCGCTCTTCCCCGACATCAACTGCAGGTAGTCGATGACCAGCAGGTCCAGATCGTGTTCGGCTTTCAGGCGGCGGGCCTTGGAGCGCAGTTCGAGAATGGAGATCCCGGGGGTGTCGTCGATGAAAATGCGGGCCTGTGAGAGGTGGTTCAGCGCCCGCGCCAGCTCTTTCCAATCCGCCTTCGCGAGTCGTCCGGAGCGGACTTTGTGGCTGTCCACCCGAGCCTCGGCGCAAAGCAGCCGTGTGACCAGCTGCTGCGCACCCATCTCCAGGCTGAACAATCCGACAGTTTTCCGCTGGGCGATGGCCGCGTGCTGGGCGATGTTCAGGGCGAAGCTGGTCTTGCCGCAGCCGGGGCGGGCGGCCACGATGATCAGGTCGGTGGACTGGAGGCCCGAGGTCATGTGGTCGAGGTCGATGAAGCCGCTGGAGACGCCTGTGACCAGCTCTTTTCGCTCGTAAAGCGTCTCGATGTGCTTGTAGGTTTCCGGCAACAGATGCTGCAGCTCGACGAAGCCCTGGCGGATCCGCTCCTGGCTGATCTCGAAGATCGCCTTTTCGGCGTCCTCCAGCAGTTCACCGGGGCTCTCCTCGGCGGCCAGGCCCCGCATCAGAATTGTGTTGCTCGAGTGGATCAGTTTGCGAAGCAGGGCCTTGTCCTTGACGATGCGCGCGTAGTGCTCGATGTTGGACGAGCGGGGCACGCCATCCATCAGCGAGGCGATGCTGGACGCCCCGCCCGCCTCCTCCAGCATGCCTTCCCGCTTCAGCAGGTCGGTCAACGTGATCAGGTCCAGCGGTTGTCCGCTGGCCGAAAGCATCGCCATTTTGGCGAAGATTTGCCGGTGGCCGGGCAGGAAGAAGTCCTCCATGCTCACGACTCCGGCAGCCTGGTCGAAGAGCTGATTGTCGATCAGGATGGCCCCAAGCACGGCCCGCTCAGCCTCCTGGCTATGGGGCAAAGTGTTTTCCAAGGTCTGGCTGCTGGAGGGCGAGGTAGCCGGCATTGGGGAAGTGTATCACTCTCCCCTGTCCTGTCCAACCTGTCCCAGGGGGACGCATGAAGACCCTGATCGGGGAATCAAAATCTCGAGGCACAGAAGGGGAATTGAATCAGTGTTTCGGCACAGAGAACCCCGAAACCGCGTCGGCCGCAGGGCTCGCCGATGCGCAGTTGCGGGGCAAATTTTCCCCTTGGCGCCCGGCACGCCGCCGGCCGCGCTTCACTCTTTTTCTTCTTGTTCTTCTTCTGCTGCTTCCGGCTCTTCGAGCAGGTCGGTGCGGGTGCCTTCTTCGGCGGCTCTGAGGGCCTTCACCTTGGCATCGGTCTCGGCCACGATGCGGTCACTCTCGGCGCCCTTCTCGATCACGCGGGTCACCGGCTCTTCTTCCTCCGGGATCACCGAGACCAGCAATTGCGTGTCGACCCCCGCATGGGGATGGACGTCGATCTGAAAGTTGCCCAGGCTCTTGACCGGATGCTCCAGGGCGATCTTCTTGCGGTCGATGTGGATGCCGTTGCGTTCGAGCAGATCGGACAGGTCCTTCGAGGTGACCGAGCCGAAGAGGACGCCCGTGTCCCCGGCTTTTCGGCTCAGCACCACGTGGAGTTTGGCCACTTCGCCGGCCAGGATTTCCGCCACTTCCGTCAGCTTGGCTTCCTTCTTGGCCAGCGCCACCCGCTGCTGTTCCACCATCTTCAGGTTTCCCGTGGTGGCGGGCAGTGCCAGGCCCTTGGGAATCAGGTAGTTTCGGCCATAACCAGCGGCCACGTTCACGACTTGGCCGCGGTTGCCCAGATTGAATACGTCGTCAGTCAGGATCAATCGCATAGTCTTTCGCCTCCGGGAGTGCTACTCACCGGCAAAGGGGAGCAGGGCCAGGTGGCGGGCGCGCTTGATGGCCATGGTCAGCTTGCGCTGATGGGGCGCGCAGACGCCGGAGATCCGCCGGGGCAGGATCTTGGCACGTTCCGGGATGAACTGGGACAGGGTCTTCACGTCTTTGTAATCGATGTAATCGACTTTGTCGGCGCAGAACTTGCAGAATTTTCGTCGTCTCGCCATGACCTTTTACTCCTCTGTTGCTGCAGTGGCTTCCTGTTCGACCGGTTTCGCCTTGCGGGCGGCGGCGCGGCGCTTCTTGCGGGCCTCGCGACGCTGCCGAAGCTTGTCGGCGCGTTTGTGGTGTTCGTCCACCCGGATGGTGAGAAAGCGGATCACTGAGTCGGTGACGAGGAAACGTCGTTCCAGCTCGGCTACGGCGGTCCCTGCCTCTTCTTCCAAGTGCAGGATGACGTAGATGCCGTCGTTGAAGTTCGCGACGGGATAGGCCAGGCGGCGCTTGCCTATTTCGTCGACTTCCAGAACCGTGGCCCCCTTTTCTTGAGCAGCCGCGGAAAAGGTCTCGACGCTTTGCTTGACCTCTTCCTCGGTCAGCTTGGGAGCGAGAACGAAAACAACTTCGTATCGTCTCATGGACTAGTTCTCCTCGAATGAAAAAAAATCAAAGTATAGCACACCGGCCTTCGTTTTCAGGGGCCGGAGGCCGGGCGATCCAGTCTCCGTGTCAGCGCAGCAGTGGCGCGATGACGAGGGACACGATCGACATCAGTTTGATCAGGATGTTCATGGAGGGCCCGCTGGTGTCCTTGAAGGGATCGCCGACGGTGTCGCCGACCACGGCAGCCTTGTGCGGCTCTGACCCCTTGCCGCCCAGAAAGCCTCCTTCGATCAGCTTCTTGGCGTTGTCCCAGGCTCCGCCCGCATTGGCCATGAACAGAGCCATGAGGACTCCCGTGAGGGTGGCGCCTGCCAGCATGCCGCCCAGGGCTTCCGCCCCAAGAATGCTGCCCACCACTACGGGAGTGATCACGGCGATCAAGCCGGGCAGCACCATCTCCCGCAGGGCCGCCCGGGTAGAGATATCGATGCACCGCGCCGTGTCGGGTTTGGCCAAGCCCTCCATCAGCCCTTCGATTTCCCGAAACTGGCGCCGCACCTCCTCCACCATCTTGAAAGCGGCCCGTCCGACCGCGGACATGGTCAGGTCGGCGATGAAGAACGGCAACATTCCGCCGATGAAGAAGCCAACCACGACGTGTGGGTCGATCAAGTCCAGCACCTGGAGTTGCACGGTCTTGGCGTAGGCCGAGAAGAGTGCCAGCGCGGTCAGTGCCGCCGAACCGATCGCAAAGCCCTTCCCAATGGCGGCCGTGGTGTTTCCGAGCGAGTCCAGGCTATCGGTGATCTTGCGGGTCTCCGGTCCCAGGCCGGACATCTCGGAAATTCCGCCGGCGTTGTCGGCAATCGGCCCGTAGGCGTCAACTGACATGGTCACGCCGACGGTGGCCAGCATTCCCACCGCGGCGATCCCGATGCCGTACAAGCCGGCGTAGGTGTAGGCGATCAGGATGGTCCCGCAGATGGTCAGGATGGGCAGCACAGTCGACTGCATGCCCACTGCCAGGCCGGCGATGATGTTGGTGGCCACTCCGGTCTGAGAGGCGATGGCGATCCGCCGAACCGGGCTGGCAGCGGTGTACCATTCCGTGAGCAACCCGATAATGATGCCGCTGGCGGTGCCGGCCAGAATGGCATAGAAGATCCCCATTTCCAGACCTGCCGCATTGACGATCAGGAAGGTGCCGACCAGCATCACGGCAGCCGCCAGGAATGTGGAGTAACGCAAGGCGCCGGCTGGCCCAAGGTTGCGCAGGATCCGGATCGATGCCACCCCGATCAGCGAGGCAATCAGGCCCACGGCGATCACGAACAGGGGCAGCATCATGTAGGAAAGGCGGTTGTCGAGAGTAATGTCGAGCACCTTCGAGGTGCCCGTCGCCGCCAGGGCGATTGTGGCGATGACCGAGCCCACGTAGCTCTCGAAAATGTCCGCCCCCATCCCAGCCGTGTCGCCGACACAGTCGCCCACGTTGTCGGCGATGGTTGCCGGGTTGCGGGGATCGTCTTCCGGGATGCCCGCTTCGACTTTTCCGACCAGGTCTGCGCCGACGTCGGCCGTCTTCGTGTAGATGCCGCCGCCCACGCGGGCGAAGAGGGCGATCGAGCTGGCACCCATGGCGAAACCACTGATGTCGGAGTAATCGATACTGCCCCGATACGCCAGCAGGAATGCGATCGACACCCCCAGCAGGCCCAGGCTGGCCACCGACAATCCCATGACCGCGCCCCCCGAGAAAGCTACGCTCAGGGCTCGAGCGATTCCTGAGTCGTTCGCGGCCTGGGCGGTCCGAACGTTGGCTCGGGTAGCAGCTTCCATGCCGAAGTATCCGGCCAGCATCGAACAGGCGGCTCCCAGCACGAAAGCCACCCCGGTAGAGACAGAGATGAGGTAGCTCAGCAGCCCGAACACGGCGAAGATGAAGAGAACCAGGATGCTGTATTCCCGCTTCAAGAAGACCATGGCTCCCAGGTGGATTGCATCGGAGATCTCCACCATCAGGGGGTTCTTGACCTCGATTCTTTGAATCGAGCGGTAGGTGAGTCCGGCGAACACCAGCCCGATCAGGCCAAGCATGGGGAGAAGCAAACTGTAACTCGTCATAATGGCACGTCCGTCTTCAATAGTGGTTCCCAGGTCCGCATGTGCGAACCGTTCTGATCGTCGAATGATGAGAGATCGCCCCGACTTGGTTCGGAACCCGGCGCGGTGTTCTCAGTTGTAGCGCGCCATGGCCTGCTCGGGTCCCTCCTCGAGAAAGGTTGTCACTGCCTCAGCGGCTCGGTCCAGTACTTGCTGAAACTCCTCCCACTCCCGCTTCCCAAACTCGCTGAGCACGAAATCGGACAGATCCTCGGGCGCCTCCGGCGGGGCGATTCCGATGCGGAGTCGTGCGATCTCTAGCGTGCCCAGGCAGGCAAGGATCGACTGCATGCCCTTGTGGCCGCCCGCGCTGCCGTTGAGTCGGAGCCTGATCTTTCCGAGGGGCAACGCAGCCTCGTCGTAGACCACCAGCAGCTGAGAGGGCTCCAGTTCGAGGCGCTCGAGCAGTTCCCGTACGGCTTGTCCGCTGAGGTTCATAAAGGTCTGCGGCTTGGCCAGGAAGAGCGCCCGCTCTCCCCACCGGGTGCGGCACACCAGCGCTCGCTTCGAGTCGCGCCGGAAAATCCCTCCCTGGCGCTCGGCGAGGCGATCGACCAGGAGGAAACCGGCATTGTGCCGAGTGTTTTGATAGCGAGGACCGGGGTTGCCCAGACCTACGATCAAGAACAAGCGGCTGCCCTCTTCGTTCAGGATTCCTGCTGTTCCTCTTCTTCCTCTTCCTCGGCTTTGCCCTTCCCGATGACTTCGGGTTCAGCCTCTTCTTCGATTTCTGGCTCCTCCACCTCTTCGACTTCCACCTTGGGCGGCACGACGGTGACGACCACCAGTTCCGGTTCGGAGAGGATCTGGACCTTACCGGAGGGGGCCTGCAAGTCTTCCACGCGCAGGGAGTCTCCGATCTCCAGGTGCGAGACATCCAACTCGATGCTGTCGGGAACGTCGCCTGGCAGACACTCCACCTCGACCTGGTGCAACACACTTTCCAGGATGCCTCCGGCCTTGACTCCGAGTGCCTCGCCGATCATGTCGACGGGGACTTCGAAGGTCATCAGCTGGTCCATGGCGACCGTGAGAAAATCGGCGTGCAGGAGATCCCCGCGGACCGGGTCCAGCTGATAGTCGCGGATCAGGACGTCTCTCTGAGCACCGGCCACCTGCAACTTGAAGATGGTGTTGCGCCCCGACTCGGAATGCAGGATTCGATGCAGCACGCGTGGGTCAACCGACACCGAAACCGGATCGGTGCCCTGTCCGTACAAGGTCCCGGGTATCCGGCCCGCAGCCCGCAACCGCCGGCTGGCGTTCTTGCCCAGCTGCTCGCGGGGCGTTGCTTCAACCGTGATGTTTGCCATGACTCACTCCTCATAACCCGTCCCAGGCGGGTAGTACTTTCAACCGATGAACAGGCGGCTCACCGAGGTTTCTTCGTTGATCGAGCGGATCGCCTCTCCCAGCAGCTTGGCCACACTCAATACCTTGATTTTCGCCAGCTTCTTGTCTTCAGAGAGCGGAATCGAATTGGTCACGATGACCTGCTCGAAATGGGATTCTCGAATACGTTGAATGGCTTTCCCCGACAGCACGGGGTGGGTGGCCGCGGCGAAGAGCCGCCGCGCTCCTGCGTCCAGCAACGCTTTGGTCGCCTGGGCGATGGTGCCGCCCGTGTCGATCATGTCGTCGACGATCACCACATCCTTGCCGGCGACGTCTCCGATGATGTGCATCACCTCTGCCTCGTTGTCTGCCACCCGCCTCTTGTCGATGATCGCCAGGTTGGCGCCCACCCACTTGGCGAAGAAGCGGGCGCGCTCCACGCCGCCGGCGTCGGGGGAGACGATGGTGAGGTTGTCGAACCCCAGTTCCTCCAAGTAATCCAGGATGACGGGAGTCGCGTAGAGGTGATCGACTGGAAAATCGAAAAAGCCCTGGATCTGGCCGGCGTGCAAGTCCATCGTCAAGAGCCGCTGAACGCCTACTGCCGTGAGCAGATCACCCACGACCTTGGCTGAAATGGGGACTCGCGGGCGGTCCTTCCGGTCTTGCCGGGCGTAGCCGTAGTAGGGCATGACGGCCGTGATGCGCCGGGCCGATGCCCGCTTGAAGGCATCGATCATGATCAGCAGCTCCATGATGCTCTCATTGACGGGCGGGCAGCTGGGCTGGACCACGAACACATCCGTGCCCCGGACGTTTTCCAGAATCTGAAAGTTGATTTCACCGTCGCTGAAACGCTTCAGCTTGACGCTTCCGAGGGGAACCTCCAGATAGTCACAGATCTCCTGTGCCAAGGCGGGGTTGGACGTTCCGGAAAAAATCTTCAAAGTCGACATGAACCTCGCTTCGCCTCACAGCTTGTCGGTTCGAAGCCCCGATTGTTTCAAAGCTTGCCAATACTGGCGACGAGGAAGAGTCCGACAGATTCGTATCTCGCCCAAGTCCCCCCCGGAGAGGCGATCGGCGGCCTCAGCCAGGCGTTGGGGCGCGGCGAGCCCCAGCAGGGTTGAACCGCTACCGCAAGTGAGCACCCTCTCGCAGCCCGCCTCCATCATTTGCTGCCGAGCCCGGGCCAGGGAGGGGAAGTGCACGTGCAAAGGGCCGTCGAAATCGTTCTCCGCCAAGTCTTGCACGCTCTCACCGCGTTCAACCTTGCCGCGGAAACGCAAAATTGTATTATCGAGCGGTTCGCTTGTCAACTCAGACGGGGCTTGTTGCAGGGGACCCCAGCGCCCCAGCCGGTAGGCTTCTGCGGTCGCGATGGGAAAGGGGGGTGCCAGCAATAGGATTTCCTGCGCCGGGCCGTCGGGCAGGGGTTCCAGGCGTTCTCCACGCCCACTCGCGACGGCCATCCCGCCCACCAAGAAGAAGGGGACATCAGAGCCCAGGCGAGCACCCAGGCGGCCCAGTTCGCCCCGGTCCGACCCGCACCTCCAGAGCTGGTTGAGGAAGAGCAGCAAGGTGGCGGCGTTGGCCGAGCCTCCACCCAGACCTCCCCCCACCGGAAGACTCTTCAGGAGCCGGATCTTGACCCCGCAGTCGCGGTTGGCGGAAGAACGCAGCAGGCGGGCCGCACGCACCAAGAGGTTGTCCTCACCCGCGGCGACCACCCGGCCCGTGGCCTCCAGTTCGATCTCCCCGGAATCCAGGGGTTCCAATTCGATCCAATCCGACCAGTCGATCGTCTGCAAGACGGTGATCACTTCGTGGAAACCGTCCGGGCGTCGGCCCAGGATCTCGAGGTACCAGTTGATCTTGGAATAGGAGGGGAAGCGGAATCGATTCACTGATTGCTACACTCGCCGCGGCGCAAAGAGTCTGCCTCGTCGTGACACCTCGACATCTGCTCGAGGCTGGAGATCGGATCTGTGTGAGAGGGCCTCGCCGGGTCGGAACCCCGCCCTCAATTGTCGTTCTGCCGGGCCAGCAGTTTGTCCACTGATGCCAACTTTCGCTCCACCTTGACTCGCTCTCCGGAGTCCTCGGCAAAGCGCACGGAGCGCAGATAGTAGGCCCGGGCCTTGGCGTAGTCGCCCAGCTTCAGGTAGAGGTCCCCCAAGTGCTCGAGAATGGTGGGATCCGAGTCGTTGATTTGGGCTGCTTGAATGAGATTCGTTTCGGCCAGGTCGAGCTGGTTCAACTGATAATAGACCCATCCCAGGCTGTCCAGGTAGGCCCCGTTGTGAGGGTCCAACCGGACGGCTCTCTCGATGTAGTCGCGCGCCTCCTGCAGCCTCGAGCCCCGGTCGGCCAGCATGTATCCCAGATAATTGAGTACCGCGGCATGATTTGGGTTGGCTTGCAGAATGCGGCGAAAGCCTTCTTCGGCGAGTTCGAATTTACCCTGCCGCTCCAGCATGGCGGCGAGCTGGAAGGCGAGACGCTCGCTGTCGGTACGGGTCTCCAACCCGCGTCGCAGCAACTCCTCGGCGCGCTGGAACTGCTTGTGATCCGAGTACAACTGGCTGGCTGCCAGGTAGTAGTTTTCCTCCTGGGGATGCTGGTCCATGAGCCCGCTCAGCAGTTGCACGGCTTCTGAGAGGCGTCCCGACTCGGAGAGCATCTGCGCATTGGTGATCTGGACGTCCAGGTTGTCGGGATAGGCTTGCAGCAGCTCACGGCTGGCGCTCAGAGCCTCTTTCAGGGCGCCTTGCTCTTTCAATGCGTAGATCAGCCCCAGTGTCCAGCGGAAATTGTCCGGCTCCTCTTCCTGCAGCTGCCGAAACAGCGCGACGGCTTTGTCGAATTGGCGGTCGTCCTGGTAGAGGACGGCCAAGAAGGACTGCAACCGGCGACGGTACTCCTGCGAGTTCTCCGATTCTTCCTGAGCTTCGGCCAGGCCCAACAGATGCTGCACGCGCGCGATCGCCTCCTGGCGCTTGCCCATTGCCCGCAAGGCGACGGCCTGGTAGTAGTTCGCCTCAGTGTTGTCGGGCTCGCTTTGGAGCACCTGCTGGAAGGATTCCACGGCCTTGCTGTAATTCCGGACCTCGCTGTAAAGCTTGCCCAGCTCCAAGACGATGGGCGAGTCGTCGCGGGCCTCCTGCGCGACCGCTTTCAGCATTTCGATGGCCTCGGCGGGCCTGCCCACTCGGCCCAGAAGGACTCCGATCCGGAAGCGCAACTCCAGGGTTGGAGCCGACTCCAGCGCTTCCTGAAGAGCGTCCAAGGCCTTCTGGTCTTGCCCCTGCTGTTCGTAGACGCGGCCCAGGAACTCGGACAGCCCCGGAGTGTCGGGATCGAGCTCGCGGGCTCGCTCCAGCAACTCGACGGCCCGTTCAGCGTTTCCCATGGCCAGCTGCGCACGCGCCTCCAGGACCGCGCCCTGAACAAACTCCGGTCGAACCCGGTTGAGGCGCTCCAGATTCTCGACGGCGCGCGCCGGCTCACCTTTCAAAAGGAACAACTCGCCCAAGTAATAAAGCGCTTCGGGATGGTCAGGCTCCAATTCGAGCACCCGCTGGAAGGATTCCAGGGCCTGGTCCAGCATCTGCCCTTGCCCGGTTTCGGCGTAGCGGCGTCGGACCTGACCCAGCAGCAGATGGGGTCGAAAATTTTCGGGGTCGAGTCGAATCGACTCTTCCAGTTCCTGGACCCCTCGCCGGATCTCCGAGGCCTGTAGCAGCGTGCGGCCAAACTCGAAATGAAGGTGGGAGCTCTCGGGGTCCAGCGCCAGCGCCTTTTCGAACTCGCTGATCGCCTCCGAAAAGCGGCGCTCAGCTTCGTAGGTCTTGGCCAGCGAGAAGTGATAGTAGGAGCGGGCCAGGTCTGATGCTTGAGCCGCCAGAATGGGGGCCGGAGCCGCCGCTAGAAGCCAAAAAGCCAAGATTGCTCGCCGCATGTCTAATCTCATTATCACATAGCCCACTCGCCGCTCCCTCGGAGCTGAGCGGAGCTTGCCGATCCATCCAGCCGAGCCGAAGTCGCGGTCGCCGGTCGGCGACGTCCCTTCAGGGCAGAGGCTGTGAGCGGCAAGATTCCGAATCGATCTCCCGGAGTCCGCTGGGTCAATTCACTGTCAATCGTTGCGCCGGCACCGCCGCCAGGACTTCCAAGTCATTGGTGAAAAAGAGTTCCAGACCGAAGATCGGTTGGTCACTGGACACGAGTATGTAGCCTCGCTCGAGCACCGGAAGGGCCCCAAACAGGTCCCGCAGCAGCCGGGACAGTTGCTCACCCGGGGCCAGGGCCAGATCGATCTGGCCCACCAGCTGGCCGTCCGACTGATGCAACGACAGGGTGAGGTTTGCCGGCTCCCCGCCCGGGTGCAAGAGAGCCACTCCAGTCGAAAAGCCGCTGCCTTCGGCTACATGAGAAAAGACGATCCGCTGTTGCGGCGTGTCGAGCATGGGGACGGCCGTCATGGCCCGGCCCGAAAAGAGCTGCACCTCGACGCTCCCGACCAGGCCCGTGAAATCACTCTCGGCTTCCAGCCAGCCTCCCACGGGCATCCCCGTGTCCTGGAGGTCGAACAGTTCTGCGAGTTCGACCCGCACATTCTGCCCAGTCTCCATCTGCAGCTCGACGGGGGGCGCCAGGTCTTGTCCGTCAGAACCCCGCAGCCGCAATGTCACCGTCGCGGTCTCACTGCTCAGATTGACCAGTGCCACGAAGGTCTGGGTTCCGCCGAAGGTCGCGACCTGAGGTGCGTAGAGATGGTCGAATACCTCGGTGTCCGGGCCCAGGACGGGAATGGCGTTCAGTGAGGCCATGCGGTCCTCGTCGT
>JBFKLX010000143.1:0-15035 GCA_041630155.1 Acidobacteriota bacterium | reverse complement strand
GAGGGATCCGGCGGGTAGTAGAAGCCGTAGTGCCCCAACTCGTGGTTGAGCACGTTCAGGACCACTCCCGGTTCGACCACGCAGTACTGGTCCTCGACGTTGACTTCGAGGATCGACTTGAGCCGTGAAAGGTGGATGATCAGCCCGCCGGACACGGCTACGGGTCCCCCGGAGAGGCTGGTGCCGGCGCCCCGGATCAAGTAGGGGAAGTCGCGCCCCGCACAGAGTCGAATGACGGCCCTCAACTCGTCGGAACTGTTGGGAATGACCACGCAATCAGGGCGATGCCGGTTGAAGCTCAGCCCATCGTTTTCATAGGCTGCCAGACTGGCCGTGTCCGTCAGCACCGAGCGTGGTCCACAGATCCGCCGCAGGTCGCTCACCACAGTGGGGTCCCAGCGCCGGGCTGCTGTTGCTTCTGCTGTAGCCAAAGCTCCTCCCGGGAAACACACTGATACTCAGCGCACAGTTTTCGGATTGCCAATGGGAAAGCTACTACCGCCCCTCCGGCTTGTCAAGGAAGGGCCGAACCCCGGAATTCGAGAAAGGGTAGCCGGCCCGCCCCGCCCCTCCGGGATTGACGAGCAGGGCGCCATCCTCGATCATCGGAGGTCGATGACCCTGTTCGACATCGCTGCGATTCTGATCACACTGTCGGCAGTCTTCAGCTACCTGAACCACCGTTACATCCGGCTGCCGACCACGATCGGCATCATGGCGATTGCCCTGGCCATGTCTCTGGTGCTGCTGGGGCTGGGCTGGCTGGGGCTGGGCCTGGAGGCCCAGGCGGACAACCTCCTTCGCAGCATCGATTTCAACGAGACACTGCTGGGGGGAATGCTCAGCTTCCTGCTCTTCGCCGGAGCCCTCCACGTCAATCTGGGGGACTTGGTCGCGCAGAAGGGCCCGATCGCTTTTTTGGCCACCTTCGGGGTCATCCTTTCGACCCTCCTGGTCGCGTTGGGGGTGTGGTGGACACTTGGCTTCTTCGGGTTGGAGCTCCCCTTCATCTATTGCCTGCTCTTCGGGGCTCTCATCTCGCCCACCGACCCGATCGCCGTGCTGTCCATCCTCAAGACCTCCGGCGCACCCAAGAGCCTGGAGACAAAGATCTCCGGCGAGTCTCTCTTCAATGACGGGGTGGGGGTGGTGGTCTTTCTCGTCCTGCTGGAAGTCGCCAAGGGGACCGCCGAGCCCGAAGTGGTTCATGTTCTGCATCTCTTGCTCCAAGAAACAGGGGGCGGAGTCTTGCTGGGACTGGCCACGGGATACGTTTGCTACCGCATGCTCCGCAGCGTCGACAATTACCAGGTCGAGATCTTGCTCACATTGGCACTGGTGGCCGGCGGCTACGCACTGGCCGGCATCCTGCACATTTCAGGGCCCATCGCGGTCGTCGTGGCGGGTCTGCTGATTGGAAACCATGGCCGTCTGTTGGCGATGTCCAATCGCACGCGGCGACACCTGGACACGTTCTGGGAACTGGTGGACGAGATCCTCAACGCGGTCCTCTTCGTGTTGATCGGCCTCGAGGTGCTGGTGATCACGATCCGGCCCGACTACCTCGGGGTGGGGCTGGCCGCCATTGTGATCGTGCTGGTGGCGCGCTTCGTCACCGTGGGGTTGCCGGTGATCGGCATGCGCCGTTTCCGTGAGTTCACCCCCAACGCCATCAAGATCCTCACTTGGGGCGGACTGCGAGGCGGCATCTCTGTGGCCCTGGCGCTCTCCCTACCCCCCGGCCCGCAACGCCAGCTCATCCTATCGGTCACCTATACGGTCGTCGTGTTCTCCATCCTGGTGCAGGGATTGACGATCGGAAAGCTGATCGAGAAGACGGGAGTCGGCGAGGGCCCGGACCCCAGGCTCGAGGCTTGACGGGGGCGTGGCAACGCTTCGGTTTTTCTCTCACGACCGGTCCCTGTACACTTTCCTCATGTGCGGACGCTACACGCTGACCACCCTGGAAGGCTTCGAGCCGTTTTTCGAGATCAACGACCGGCCTGACCTCGTCCCCCGCTACAACATCGCCCCCTCGCAGGAGGTCCCGGTCGTCGTGGCGGGCCAGGGAGGGCGCCGGGTGGTAATGATGCGCTGGGGTCTGGTTCCCTTTTGGAGCTCTCTCGACAAGGCAGGATCGAGCTGGATCAACGCACGCTCCGAATCGGCCGACCGCAAGGCCACTTTCAAGGAGTCCTACCGGCGCCGGCGCTGCTTGATTCCTTCCGACGGGTTTTACGAGTGGATCAAGTCGACGCCCAAACGGCCCGTCCACTTCCGCGAACGGGGGGGTGGTCTGTTCGCCTATGCCGGGCTCTGGGACCGCTGGGTCGATCCGGGCGGAGAAGTCCTTCTGTCGTGTGCAATTCTGACTACCCCGGCCAATTCCCTGGTCGCAAGAGTCCACGACCGCATGCCGGCGATCCTGGAACGGAATCAGTTCTCGTGCTGGGTGGATCACGAAGCAGCAGCAGCCGATCTGAAGGCTCTGCTGAAACCGCTGCCGGCGAAACGAATGGAGGCGGTGGAAGTCAGCCGCTTCGTCAGCAGCCCCTTCAACGAGGGGCCGGAGTGTCTGCAGCCGGTTGCGGATCCGTCTGGGGAACCGGCGCAAGGTTCACTCTTCTGAGTCGAACGGAAGAGGCTGCCCCTCGGGTCACTCCTTCACGAGAGCGACTACGTTTTCGATGTGGTAGGTGTGCGGAAACATGTCGACGGGTTGAACGGCCTGGACGTGATAGCTCTGAGTCAGGATTTGAAGGTCCCGCGCCTGAGTGGCTGGGTTGCAGCTGACGTACACGATGCGTTTGGGGCCTCTCTCCGCTAGCCCGCGGCACAGCTCAGGATGCAGGCCCGGGCGGGGCGGATCGAGCACCATGACTTCAGGAGTGCCAAACTCCTCCTGCCATTCCGCTTCCAGAGCGCGAAACACGTCCCCTACCCGAAAGCTGCAGTTCTCGATGCCGTTGAGGCGGGCGTTCTCCTCGGCGGCTTGCACGGCCTCCGGCTGAACCTCGAGCCCGATGACCCGTCCGGCATTCCTGGACAGGAACAGGCTGATCGCTCCGATGCCACAATACAGGTCGAACACGGTTTCCCCTCCCCTCAGCACGGCGAACTCCTGCACGATTTCGAACAACCGCTCGGCCTGGAAGGTGTTGGGTTGGAAGAAGGTGTTCGGCCCCACGTAGAAGCGCAGCCCGGCCAGAACTTCTTCGATCCGTCCCGGCCCGTGTTCGACGAAGACCTCCCCGGCGGCCACCGGAGACCGGGTCGAATTGACACTGTTGAGAACCGTGGTGACCTGAGGGAACTCCGCGAGGAGCGCTTCCGTGAACATTGAAGCTGCCTCAGTGTCGCGTCGGGAGGTCACCAGATTGACGAGAACCTGGCCGGTAGCCTGGCTGGTCCGGATGACCAGGTTGCGCAAGAAGCCCTCGTGTTTGCGCACATCGTAGGCGCTCCAATGCCGCTGCAGCGCGAACCCGCGAACCCACGTCAGGATGTCGCTCACCGCCGTCTCCGGGAGATAGCAGACCTCGAGATTCAGGATCCTGTCGAACCGTTTGGGGACATGCAGGCCCAGCGCGAAATCCCTCTGGAACTCCTCTCCGCTCTCGATCTCTTCCCGGGTGAGCCAACGGCGGGCTCCAAAGCTGAATTCCATCTTGTTCCGGTAATGCAGCTGCCGGGGAGAGCCCGCCGTCGGCCGGACCCAGTAGTCTCGAAGCCGGCCGATCCGGTCCATCAGATCGATCACGTGCTGGCGCTTGGTCTGCAGCTGCCGCCGGTAGTCCAGATTTTGCCAGTTGCATCCGCCGCAGGTTCCGAAGTGGGGACAACGCGGAGTCATGCGGTCGGGTGAGGGCCGCAGAATTTCTTCCACGATCCCCTCGGCGAACCGCCGCTTGGTTCTCTGAATCTGGACGCGCGCCCGGTCTCCCGGAACGGCGTTGCGAACGAAGACGACAAAGCCTTCGTGACGGGCCACGGCCAAGCCCTCGAATCCAGCCGTTTCGATCTCCAGCTCGACACTCTGACCGCGTTTCAGTCTCGGCTTTTCCGTGGTCATAGGGCACCCGACAGGAAGAAGCATGGTAACACGGGGGTGGATGCGCGGCTCCCGGAAGAGGTTCCGCACGAACGCCCCGGATTTGAAATTTCAAATTTCAGATCTGACAATACGTCGCATGCCTGAACGGACGGTACGCGTGGGAAATGCCGGCGGATACTGGGGGGATGATCTAGGCGCCATGCAGCGCCAACTGCGGCAGGGGCGCCTCGACTACCTGACCCAAGACTTCCTGGCCGAGATCACCATGTCGATCCTGCAGAAGCAAAAAGTGCGCAGGGCCGAGCTGGGATATGCTTCCGACTTTCTGGACCAGCTCAGGCAGTGCATGCCCGACCTGGGGTCTTCCTCCACCCGGATCATCAGCAATGCCGGCGGCATCAATCCCTTGGGGTGCGCCGAGCAAGTGGCCCGCCTGGCGCGGCAAGCGGGCTTGGCAATGCAGGTCGCTGTGGTTGAGGGGGACGATCTGATGAATCGCCTCGACGAGCTGTTGGCCGCGGGACATTTGCTGGCCAACATGGAGACCGGCCAACCGCTCTCGTCCATCCGCGACCGGATCGAAAGCGCCAATGCCTATCTGGGGACGGCGCCCGTGGTGGAGGCGCTTCGGACCGGGGCCCGGATCGTAGTGACCGGCCGGGTCACCGACACCGGCATCACGGCGGCCCCGCCCACCTTCGAGTTCGGTTGGGACCTGGACGACTGGGACCTGCAGGCTGCGGCCGTGGTGGCCGGACACATCCTGGAATGTGGCGCTCAGGCCACGGGCGGCAACCTTACCGACTGGGAGGCGGTTCCCTCCTTCGCCAATATCGGCTACCCCATCGCCGAGTTCCGAGCCGACGGCAGTTTCCTGGTCACAAAGGCGCCGGGATCCGGGGGCATCGTCAACCGCCAGTCGGTCGCTTCACAGCTGGTCTACGAAATGGGGGATCCCCGCTGCTACATCACGCCCGATGTGGTTGCCGACTTCTCGACAATCGAACTGGAGGAGTCGGGACCCGACCAGATCACGATCAGCGGCGTGAAGGGTAGCGCCCGGCCCGACAGCCTCAAGGTCTCGATTTCTTACCAAGACGGCTACAAGGCCCACGGCACCATGATCGTGAGCCGCCCCAGCGCGGTCGCAAAGTGCCGGACCATGGCCGAGACATTCTGGACGCGGCTGGGCCTGGAGTTCGAGGAAACCTGCACCGAACTGGTGGGATTCAACGCCTGCCACGTCCATCAGGCGCCCCCGGTCGACCCGCCCGAAGTGCTGCTCCGTTTGGGCGTGCGCGACCCCGATGCCGGTAAGGTCGAGGAGTTCGCCAAGCTCTTCACGTCCTTGATTCTCAACACCGTGTCCGGTGTCGCGATCGTCGGAGCTCGTCCCAAAGTGCAGAGCGTGGTCGCCTATTGGCCCTGCCTGATACCTGCCTCGGAGGTGACTCCCGTGGTGACTCCACTGGAGAGCAGAAAGCAGTTCGCCGTCCCCTGGCGTCCCGCACCCGAGTCCGGTGAGTCGGTGGTTGGGCAGCCACCTCGGCCGGCTGGAGGCGCGCCTCCCAGCCTCGATTCGGCCGCGCTCGAGAGTGTCCCGCTGAGCCGGATCTGCTACGGCCGTTCCGGAGACAAAGGAGATACCTGCAACATCGGACTGGTGGCCCGCAACCCGGGAGCCTACCAGTGGATGTGCCAACACCTGACAGCCGAGCTGGTGAAAGAGTTCTTCGGGGAAATCTGCCGGGGATCCGTGGAGCGCTTCGAGATTCCCAACCTGCTGGCCCTGAATTTCCTCCTCCACGAATCCCTGGGTGGCGGCGGGACCGTGTCCCTCCGAATCGATCCCCAAGGCAAGACGCTGGCCGATGCCCTGCTGCAGATGCCCGTGGAAGTGCCTGAGGGCTTGGGGGAGGCGTAGGGCGCAGGGCTCGTCATAGCTCGAGCGCGGCGATGATTCGGGGACCCTCGAGCGCGAAGGGCGCCTCTCACTCTCCTGCCGCCCGAAGCAGCGTTTGCTCCAGGGCTCGCCGATCGTATTTGGGGCCGATGTCGAGATCGTGGTTCTGGAACCATGAGACCGGCCTGGGCAGGCTCCGCTCCCAGCGCTGTCCCGGACGGTAGACCACGAACAGGTCCCAGGCGTCCTTGCCGGTCGGGTAGCGAAACTCCCTGGTGTAGTGGTCGACGCTGAACTTCCACGCGTCCCAGAAGTGAGTCACGCGCGGCTCGGTCAAGTACCTGGTCGCTTCTTGCGCAGCGGCTCGGTTGTCCTGGGGACGAATCGGGCCCCAGAGAACGTAGACGGCCAGTTGCAGCGCGGGATTTCGATCGAGGATTTGCTGGACTTCGGAGGCCCCCCGAAGACAGTGGCCTCAGGTGGGAGAAAAGACCAGGATCAGGCGCGCCCGGTCAGCCTGCCCGTTGAAGGCGGCCTGCAACTGATGCGCGCTGATCGACAAGGTCTGGACATCGGCAGTCGCACCTGCAACGCACGCCCCTGCGGCTAGAATGGAAACGGAGACGAGCAGAAACAGTGGCCACTTCATGCTCCCCCTAGATAACCGAACCGGGCTGCCCGTTTCAAGGTCGAGTCCACCGGGGTTTGGGCCGGGGGGCGTTTGGTTCGAGTCAGCGGCAGGACCCTGGCCTCTCGCGGCGGGGTTGTTCGAATTCGAGAGGTGACTGTCGCGAAACCGGACACTTGATGGGGCCCCGGTTCCTCCTCCATTTCACTGAAAATGATTGAAAAATATACGCTTAGCGTTGCGGGCCCCAAGCTGGCACTGGCTTTGCGGCGCAGTGCAGCGATTCGGAGGGTAAATGGCATGGTTGACATTCCGAGACACGGGGTAGCCCGCAGGAAGAAGATCAAGCGGATCATTTTCACGATTCTGGCGGTGATCTTGATCGGCGCGGTGACCTATGCCCTGTCGCGCCTGGAGCCGGCAGCGCCCTCGGTGGACCGGGCCAATCTGTGGACCGGCAAAGTAGAGCGGGGCGAGATGGTGCGTCAGGTACGCGGCCCCGGAACCCTGGTGCCCGACCAGATCTGGTGGGTTCCGGCCACCGTGGACGGCCGCGTCGAGAGAATCTTCATCAAAGCGGGCCGAGAGGTCCAATCCGATGACCTCATCCTGGAACTGAGCAATCCCCAGCTCGAGTTGGACGCCCTGGAAGCTGAGTGGCAGCTCAAGCAAGCCCGGGCCAATTACAGGGACCTGGAGGTGCGGCTCAACAGCGAACTGCTCACCCAGAAAGCGTCCGCGGCCTCCGTGGCCGCCGACTACGAGCAGGCGCGGTTGCAGGCGGACCGAAATCGCAAACTGGCTGAAGAGAGCCTCCTCTCCGATCTCGACTACCAGCTGTCGACCGTGAGAGCTGAGACGCTGGAGGTACGCAATCGACTCGAGCAGGAACGTCTGGAAATTCGGGGAGACTCGACCCGCGCCCAACTCGATGCCCAGCAAGCGGAAATCGAGCGGCGCAAAGCACTCTTTCAGCTTCGCCAGGAAGAAGTGGCGAATCTGAAGGTCAAGGCCGGCGTGCGGGGCGTCCTTCAAGAGGTCCCGGTGGAAGTGGGCCAGCAGGTTACTCGCGGAGCCAACCTGGCCCGGATTGCGCAGCCCGAGACGCTGATCGCGGAATTGAGGATCCCCGAGACTCAGGCGAAGGACATCACGATTGGTCAGAAAGTCCGGGTGGACGCCCGTAATGACGTTCTGCAAGGTCATGTCGCCCGGATCGACCCGGCAGTTCGCGAGGGGACCGTCACCGTGGACGTGGACCTGGTCGGCCCTCTGCCGTCCTGGGTACGACCCGATTTGAGCGTCGATGGCACGGTGGAAATTGAGAGGATCGAGGATATCGTTTACATGGGCCGGCCCGCTCACGGGCAGGCCGAGAGCCTCATCAGCCTCTTCAAGATGGTCAAAGACGGAACGGAGGCCGTTCGCGTTCAGGTCCGCCTGGGCCGAAGCTCCGTCAACACCATCGAAGTCGTGGAGGGCTTGAGGCCCGGCGAGGAAGTGATCTTGTCGGACATGTCTCGCTATGACGACGTGGATCGAGTTCGCCTCAATTAGTGAACCATTTGTGAATTCGTAGCGTATAGCGTTGGCGTACGCCTTTGTGCAGTGGAGGGAGAAAAGGGAATGGCTAGTTCCGAGAAACCGTTGATTCAACTCGACAACGTCACCAAAGTATTCTACACGGATGAAATCGAAACTCATGCCCTGGCAGGTGTCCACCTGGAGATCGAGTCAGGCGAATACGTTGCGATCGCAGGACCTTCCGGGTGCGGCAAGTCGACTTTGCTCTCGATACTCGGCTTGCTCGACTCGCCCACCTCGGGTGAGTACTTCCTCAATGCGCACCCGGTGGCCAATCTCAACCTCGCCGAGCGAGCTCGAATTCGAAATCGGGAAATTGGCTTCATCTTCCAGAACTTCAACTTGATCGGCGACTTGACCGTTTACGAGAACGTCGAACTCCCCTTGACCTACCGGGGAACGGCCTCCTCGGAACGCAAGCAGCGGGTACAGCAGGCCTTGGAACGGGTCGGGATGGCGCACCGAATGAAGCACTACCCATCGCAGCTCTCGGGAGGTCAGCAGCAGCGCGTGGCCGTCGCCAGGGCCCTGGTGGGGGATCCCTCGATTCTGCTGGCGGACGAGCCCACCGGGAACCTCGACTCTCAAAACGGAGAGGCTGTAATGGAGCTGCTCGGAGAGTTGCACGGGGCGGGGTCCACCATCTGCATGGTGACGCACAATCCGCGCTATGCCAGCTACGCGGAGCGCGGCATCCACCTGTTCGACGGGCAGGTCGTCGAGGAGAGCGCCCAAGCCGTCTGAAGGATTGCCCGGGCCGCCTTGGCCGTCGAGGGGCGGAAGGCCCGCAGAGGCTCGCAATGAAGATCCAGACCGGTGGCAGCGAGGCGTCAGGCGTGGGAACCCCCAAAACATGAGCGTGGCATGATCAGGCTGAGAAATCTGGAAAAGTACTACCGGACCGGCTTCGGGCGGACCTATGTCTTGCGGCAGGTCAGCCTGGACATCGAAGAAGGCGAGTTCGTTACCATCATGGGGCCTTCGGGCGCCGGCAAGACCACGCTGTTGAGCATCCTGGGGATGCTCGACGGAGACTGGGAGGGTGAATATGCCTTCGCAGGCCACGAAGTTCATGGGATGAGCGTGCGCCAGCGTACCGAGCTGCACAAGCAGTACATCGGATTCGTGTTCCAGAGCTACCATCTGATCGACGACCTGACAGTTTACGAGAACCTCGAGATCCCACTCTCCTATCGCAACATCAAACGCAAGGAGCGGCAGAGCCTGGTGGGTGACATCCTGGACCGCTTCCAGATCGTGGGCAAGAAGGACCTTTACCCCAGCCAGCTCTCCGGCGGTCAGCAGCAGCTCGTCGGGGTGGCACGTGCCGTGATCATGAATCCCAAGGTCATCCTGGCCGATGAGCCGACCGGTAACCTCCACTCCAGCCAGGGCCGGGAGATCATGCAGCTCTTCCAGAGGCTCAACCAGGAGGGCACGACCATCATCCAGGTGACCCATTCGGAAGAGAACGCCAGCTACGGGCGCCGCATCATCGAGTTGCTCGACGGCTGGGTCGTCTCAGGGGGAAAAGAGAAAGAAAAAGAGAGTACAGCGTCTTGATATTCCGGCGCCTCCCGGTGGCGGCTTCGTTGGCCCACCAGCGGCGTCGACAGTGTATTCAGTGGAGTGAACCATGACTATCGAAACCATTAGACGAATCGCCTGCCTTTTGGTGTTGGCCGTGTCCCTGCCACAGCTGGCGGCCCAAACCGCGGAGCCGGCCTCGACGCAACCGGAGGATCAAGACATCCAGGTGCCCGAGTCCTACGTCGATCGAGTGCGCAGAGAAGGCGAAGTCCTGGAGCTGAGCCTCCAGGACGCCATCCGCCTGGCGCTGACCAACAACCTGGAAATCGCGATCGAGGACTACAACGAGGACCTCAGCCGCGAGCAGATCATCAAAACCCGCGGCTACTATGACCCCAGTGTCCAGTTCACCGTGGGGTGGCGGTCCAGCGACTCGCCCACGACCAGCCAATTGGACGCGGGCGGCGGCGTCGAGGTGAGAAGCTTCGAAACGTTGACATTCAATACGACCCTTCGACAGAACGTCGCGGGGGGCGGATTCTTCCAGATCGGGTTCAACAACAACCGATCCGACACCAACAGCACCTTCGCGTTCATCAACCCCAATTTCAGCTCCGACTTCAACCTCAGCTTCACGCAGCCTTTGTGGAAAGGCTTCCGCCAAACCGACACCCGGCGGCAACTGAAGATTTTCAACCTGGACGTGCAGATCAGTGACGCCCGATTCAAGCAGCGGGTAGCGGAAATCGTCCAGCAGGTCCAGAACCAGTACTGGGAACTGGTCTTCTCAGTCGAGAACTTCGAGACCCAGCGCAAGTCGATGGAATTGGCCATCATTCAGCACCGAAACAACCGAAAACGCGTGCAGATCGGGGTCATGGCGCCCATCGAGATCACTTCTTCGCAGGCCGAGGTGGCGCGCCGTGAACAGCAGCTGATCCAGTCGGAGGTGCAGATCATCAACGCCCAGAACGGGCTGAAGCGCCTGCTGGCGCCCGATCCCCAGGCCAGCATCTGGAACCTGGCCTTGATTCCCACCGACCGGCCCGAACTGAGCCAGATCGATGTGACGTTGAACCAGGTGATCCGGACGGCTCTGAGCAACCGGCCGGAGCTCGAAACGATCAGCCTTCAGATGGAACAAAACGAGGTCAACCGGTCCTTCTACAAGCGTAACGGCAAACCCGCCGTCGATCTGCGGACCAACTTCGGCTCGGTGGGCAACGCCGGTCAGGTGTTCAACCGGCCGTTCATCGACACGGACGGAGATGGTGTCCCGGACGCCTTCGGGCCGCCGGCGCCCTCCCCGGACGATCCCCGTTTCGGGAGCTTCGGAAACTCCTGGGGTCAAGTCTTCGGTTTCGACTTCGTCAACTGGGGGGTATTCGTGGACGTGACGATCCCTCTTCGGAACCGGTCCAACCACGCCGACCTGGCCATGACGGCGATTCGCGAGCGGCAGCTTCAGAGCACCCACAAGAACCAGCAGCAGGCCATCATCGTGGAAGTCCGCAACGCCTACGAGACCATCGCGACGCGCCAGAAGAGCCTGGATGCCGCCCGCCTGGCCCGGGTCCTTTCCGAGAAGCAGCTGGACGGCGAGAACAAGCGCTTCGAAGCCGGCCTCTCCACCAACTTCGAGGTGCTGCGCTTTCAGCGTGATCTGGCCGAGAACCAGGTCAGCGAGCTGCGCGCAATGATCGACTACAAGCTGGCCTTGATCGCCTTGCGGAAGGCGACGTACGAGATCATCCAGGACAGCGACCTCCTGCTGGCTCGCAGAGATCAGTAGCAGGACGGCCGGCAGCCGGAAGGTTTCTGAACGAGCCGGGCTGGGGCTATACTCCAGGGCGATGGTGCGAGAGGTTCTGCGATGAGCGCCCCCAGGGCCAGCGTGCTGATTGCCGACGATCAGAAGGACGTTCTCGAGGCGTTGCGCCTGCTGCTCAAGAGGGAGGGATTCAACCTCCAGACGGCGACCTCGCCGGCCGAGGTGGTGGAGTTGCTCGAGCACTACCAGTGCGACGTGGCGCTGATCGACCTCAATTACGCGCGTGACACCACTTCCGGCAAAGAGGGCCTGGAGCTGCTGCGGCAGATCCAGCAGCTGGACAGCACCCTGCCGGTGGTCGTCATGACCGCCTGGGGGAGCGTCGAGCTGGCGGTGGAAGCCATGCGCCGGGGCGCCCGGGACTTCATTGAAAAGCCCTGGGACAACCAGCGCCTGCTGTCCATCCTGAAGACCCAGGTCCAACTGGTGCGAGCCATTCGCCGGGGCCAGCGCCTGGAGCTCGAGAACCAGCTGCTGCGGGCCGAAGGCGCTCCCAAGCTGGTCGCGGAATCGCCGGCCATGCAACCCGTCCTGGACTTGATCGCGCGCGTCGGGCCTTCGGAAGCCAACGTCCTCATCACGGGGGAGAACGGGACCGGCAAGAGCTTGGTGGCCCGGGCGCTTCACGCTGTTTCGCCGCGGGCGTCCGGCCCACTGGTGACGGTCAACCTGGGAGGCCTTACCGAGGGTTTGTTCGAGAGCGAGCTGTTCGGCCACGTGAAGGGCGCGTTCACCGATGCCAAGACCGACCGCGTGGGCCGTTTCGAGTTGGCAGAGGGAGGCACGCTCTTCCTGGACGAGATCGCCAATGTGCCGCTGCCCCAGCAGGCGCGCTTGCTGCGCGTGCTGGAGACGGGCGAGTTCGAGCGGGTGGGCTCCTCTCGGACGTTGCGGGCCGATGCCCGGATTCTCTCGGCAACCAATGCCAACGTGAGCAAAGAACTCGAGGAGGGTCGTTTTCGCCAGGACCTGCTCTTCCGGCTCAACACCGTGGAGATCCACGTCCCTCCGTTGCGCCAGCGGATCGAGGACATTGCAGTGCTGGCGAATCACTTCCTGACCCAGCTGGTCAAGCGCTACCGCAAGGCGGTCAAGGGCTTCGACGCTTCCGCCCAGCAGGCGCTGCGCCGCCACGCCTGGCCGGGGAACGTCAGAGAACTGGAGCACTCCGTGGAGCGGGCCTTGCTGATGGCTCGCAACGATGTGATCAGTGCGGGAGACCTGGCCCTCCAGGCGGGGCGCGGAGAGTCCGCCGTCAACCTGGAAGAGATGAAGCTGGAGGAGGCGGAGCGCTTCCTGATCCGGCGGGCTTTGGCCCGGCACGACGGAAACGTCAGCCAGGCCGCCAAGGCTTTGGGTCTGAGCCGCTCCGCCTTCTACCGCCGTTTGCAACGCCACGGACTCTAAGTGCGCTGCGGCAGTGGCCGGGCTGGAGGCCCGCCTGCCACCGACTCGGGTACACTGTTTCACAGTGGGTACGAGGCTCAGCTACGAACGTCGCATGCTCTTAGGGGCCCTACTGATTGGGCTGCCGGGAGGGCTGGTTGCCTTGGTGCTGCTCTGGACCGGTGATTTCTCTCCCAAACTCCAATGGACGCTGACCCTATTCGTGGTCGGGTTCTGGCTGGTTCTGGCTGTTTCGTTGCGGCAGCGGGTGGTCCGCCCGCTGCAGACCATCTCCAATCTGCTCGCCGCCCTGCGGGAGGGGGATTATTCCATCCGCGCCCACACACCGCCTGCTCCGGGAGATACGCTGGCCGAGATCGGTTTCGAAATCAACGCCCTGGAGCGGACGCTGCGGGACCAGCGGCTGGGCGCAGTGGAGGCGACTGCCCTGTTCCGCCGGGTCATCGATGTGATCGACGTCGCCATCTTCGCTTTCGATCAGGATGAAGTGTTGAGGCTGGTGAATCGGGCCGGCGAGACCTTGATGGCCCGATCTTCCGAGCAGTTGCTGGGCCGCTCGGCCACCGATCTGGCTCTGAACGATTGTCTGGCGGGGGACAGCCCGCGAACGGTTCAGATCGACTTTCCCGGAAAGAGCAGCCGTTGGGGAGTCCGGCGCAGCACCTTTCGGGAAGGGGGCCGGCCCCACCAGCTCCTGGCGCTCGCTGACCTGAGCCAAGCCCTGCGGGAAGAGGAGCGCCAGGCCTGGCAACGGCTGGTTCGGGTGCTGGGACACGAGCTGAACAATTCCCTGGCGCCCATCAAATCCACGGCCAACAGCCTGGCGACCATCCTGGCCTCCGACCCCAGGCCGTCCGATTGGGAGTCCGACGTTCGACTGGGCCTGAACGTGATCAACTCTAGAACCGACAGTCTCAACCGCTTCGTTCAAGCCTATGCGAGGCTGGCGCGGTTGCCGCGCCCGAAGCTGGAAGACTTCGCGCTGGCTCCCCTGGTTCGCCGGGTGGCGAAGCTCGAGGACCGGGTTCAGATCGCAGTGGAGGCAGGGCCGTCCCTGCGCCTGCGAGCCGACCCGACCCAGCTCGAGCAGCTCCTGATCAACCTGCTGCGCAATGCTGCCGACGCCGTAGCGGAGACTGGGGGCGGTGTTCGAGTGGGCTGGTCCCGGAATAACGACAAGGTCCAACTCTGGGTGCAGGACGATGGGCCCGGCCTGGCCAGCAGCGCCAACCTGTTCGTCCCCTTCTTCACCACTAAACCCCATGGCACCGGGATCGGACTGGTGCTGTGCCGGCAGATCGCCGAGGGCCACGGAGGCTCTCTGAGCCTGCGCAATCGCGCCGACGGGCCTGGCTGTGAGGCCCGACTGGAGCTACCGGCTTGAGCATCCTGGTCCGCCTGCTCGTGGGAGAAGAGAGAAAACGAACTATGTACGAGGCTTCAAATCCAGGGTTTGCGAGTGGCGGCTCTCTGGGGTGCACGCTGCTCTTGATGGCCCTGTCACTACTAGTCGGCGCTTGCCGGCTCGCGCAGCAGACTGGGGGAGGAGCAGTAGCGTCGGCGACTCCCGAGGCTTCCCAGGCGGGTCGCGAAATCCTCCAGGCCGGCGGCAACGCCGTGGATGCCGCGGTCGCCGTCTCCTTCGCACTGGCCGCCACCGAACCGGCCGGTTCCGGTTTGGGTGGCCAGAGCAGTTTCCTGATTCACACCCCGGGCCGGCCGCCCGTCGCCGTCAACGGCACCTCCTTCGCCCCGGGTGACCTGCCCGGCTCGATCAGCGCCGACGATCTCAGCGGTGCTCGCCTGAGCACGATTCCCAGCACGGTGCGAGTGCTCGATTTTGCGTGGCGCCATTACGGCAGCGGGCGAATTCCCTGGAGGCGGCTGCTCCAACCGGCCATCCGGCGTGCCGAAGAGGGGTTCGTGATGGGGCGGTTCCGGCACAAAGCGTTCGAAAGATTGGCCGAAGAGCTGGCCAGGGACCCCTCGACCGGGGCGATCTTCCTGCCGGCGGGACGCCCGCCTCGGCTGGGCGGTCTGTTCCGGCAGCCCCTGCTGGCCCGCACGCTGCGGCGGCTGGCCGAGGGCGGGGCCGACG
>JBFKLX010000142.1:0-15051 GCA_041630155.1 Acidobacteriota bacterium | reverse complement strand
TCGACGGAGTGCACGACTACGCCTCCGGGGGCCTCGGGCGTAACGCCTTGACAGCGCGGCGCTTCCGACGCCTCGCGACGAAACCTGGTGCATCATCCGGGCTAGGGGTTGGGTCACGGCACGGGTCACGGGTCTCGGAGCGTGAGGCCAGGGGCGCGGCATGCATGTTTCGGGACGCGTCGCTCCCGCACCAAGCCAGACTCGAATTCCCAGCCCGAGTGTCTCACCGACGGTCGCTGTGAGGCGCCGGAAGCGCAGGGCAGGCCAGGTATCGCGACTGAGAACTCTGGAGGCGGGCTCGATCGCTACCGCCTGTGCCGATCCACGATTCTTCGAGCCTCGACCGTTGCGCTGAATCACCGGCAAATGCCGGAGTCGCGTCTTCCCGAACCCCAAGGCCTCACGCCCTGAGCCCCTGAGCCTCGAGGTCACTCTCCGCCGTCAGGCCGAGACATCCCCCGATTCGAAGCCGTCGGTGAAGATCTGAGTGCGGCCCAGGGAGTCGTACACCTGCAGCGACACCCTCACTCCCCGGGCTCCCCGCCCGCCGGCCTGCAGCGCGACCGCCGCGATGATCGCCTGCAGCTCCTCGTCACTGCCCTTGAATTCGAAAAAGACGGAGCTTCGAGCCGGTAACTCGACCGTCTCACTCGAGTCGAGGAGGCTGAAATCCAGCGCATCCAGAAAACGTAGCTGGACACGCACCGGGCTCGAGCCAGCATTGCTCACCATCAAACGGGCCGTGTCTCCCGGCTGCAGCGTGGCCGGCGCCGATGCCAGAATGCGCCGGCCTCCCTGAGCCTCGACCTGCGGCACCAAATATGTCCAGACCGCCAACACGGCCACTGCAACCGCCAACAACCCAATCGCATGACAGTTCCTGCGCAACATTCACGCCTCCATTCCGAAAAAAAAGGAAAGAATCGTTTCGCTGGAGAATGAGAACGAACTCGCCACGAGGGTAACACGGGAGGGGGCGTGGGGCCGTCTCGAGACCTCGGAACCCAGTGCGAGTGTGCGAGTTGGTTCTTGGGGCTGGGGAGTTCGCCCTGAAAGGGCCTAGGGCGTGAGGTTTGACCGGCCGGCGGGATCGGGGATTCTGCCATCCGGATTTGTTATTGTGCCCTCAGAGAATACGGCGCTTGAAGGACAGGTTGGCCATCGCACACGGATTTCGTCTCGGACGGTCTCTGCAGGAAGATGGGGGTTGCATCTTGACCTACAAACGGAAGAGCTGGCACGAGAAGTTGCACGAGCCTCGCGACCTGCCGAGGGTCGAGCCCATGCCCGAGAAGATGAAACCACGCCACGGAGAGGGCACCATCCTGATCCCGGCGCCCCTCGAGGTCGACGCCCTGATGCGGCAGGTCCCCGCCGGGAAGCTCACCACCGTCAACCAGCTTCGCGCCGTCCTGGCCGAGCGCCACGGAGCCACCGTGAGCTGTCCCATGACCACAGGCATTTTGATCTCCATTGCTGCCCACGCTGCCGCTGAAGACGAAGCCGCCGGGGAAGCCGACGTCACTCCGTTCTGGCGCACGCTCAAGAGCGGGGGCGAGATCAATCCCAAATACCCGGGTAGCCTGGAGGGCTCGATCCGCCGCCTGGAGTCGGAAGGACACACGGTCACCCGGCGGGGCAAGCGCATGTTCGTCCAGGATTACGAGCGTCACCTCGCCTGGGCGGAGCACTGAAGATTGAGGCATCACCAGCATCTCTGCCGGTGATCGCCCCATCGGACCCGCACCCCGACTGGCCGTGGAGTCAGATGGGGAATTGCCGGAGGCTGAGATCTGGTGTCGTAACTATCAAAGCTGGCCGAGAGTCGCCGGCAAAACATCGGTGTCCCTGTCCCCAGGCCCTCGAGCCCCAGGCCCCGATGAAAAGTCTGTTCGCTTTTGCCGAGCCCGACGTCTACTTCAGTTAGACAGTCCCAAAAACTCGAATGCGTCCTCGTAGCATTGAGGGCTTACTGCTTCGGTCGAGCTCGGGCGGAGTTCTCCGCGACCCGAGAACCAGCGCACCCGGCTGGAAGAACAGTGCGGGGCTGATTTTTTTCTATTTCCAAGTGAAAGGAGGCCAATCATGGCCAGAGCCCGCAAAGAGGCGGCCTACTCTCTCGAGATACCGCTCGACGCCAGCAAGATCGAGGACGTCGGGTCGGGCCAGGAAATCAAGGTCGTCGCTAAGGACCGAGAGGGCAATCTCACTGCTCAAACGGTCAAGATCGGCCGCAGCAAGAAAGCTGTGGCGACCCTTCGTTTTGAGAAGCGTCCCGGACCTCTGCACGTGGCGGTCGGTCCGGCCGATGCCACCGATCAGGAATTGCAGGGACTGCAGACCCTCACGGTCCGCGTCCCCACGCGCCAATGGGCCAACCGGCGGGTGGCCGAGCTGGCCCCCGTGATGATTCATCCCTACTACTGGTACTGGTGGTGGCGGTGGTGCAGGACGTTCACTGTTCGCGGAAAGGTCGTCTGTCCGGACGGCAGTCCGGTGCCGGCTGCCACGGTCTGTGCCTACGACGTCGACCGCTTCTTCATCTGGAGCAGCATCCAGCAGGTGGGATGTGCCGTCACCGACCCCAACGGCGCCTTCGAGATCACGTTCCGCTGGTGTTGCGGATGGTGGCCCTGGTGGTGGTGGCGCTGGCGGATCTGGCAGCGGGACCCGATCCTGGTCCGGCGAATCGGCGATCTGGCCCTGCGCAACCCCGACCTGCGCCTCTCCCCGACGCCCAGTGAGCAGCCGACCCTGGAAGTCTTCAAAGACCTCCTCCTGGACGAGGGACTGGACACCCGCAAGGTCTTGCGCGCCGAGGACGTCAACAGCCTCGAGACGGTTCGCGACCGCCTCCTGGCGAAGCTGCCGGCGGCGCCAGAGCTGGAACGCCTGCGGATCTGGCCCTGGTATCCCTGGTATCCCTGGTGGGATTGCCATCCCGACCTCATCTTCAGGGTCACTCAGGACTGCGAACAGCAGGACACGGTGATCGTCGACGAGACCATCAGCGACACCCGCTGGGGCATCCCGCAGGTCCTGGACAACGTGACGCTGGTTGCCAACGAACTGGCCTGCTGCCGCAGTATCTGCGACGACCCGCCCTGCGACGAAGGGGAATGCCTCGTCTACGCAAGGGTGTGCGGCTACGCGATCACCAACATTGGGGGCAACACCGGCGCCCCTGCCACGCCCGAAGGCTACGCCCGGCCCAACGCCGTGCCGGCCGGCACGGCGGGCTACAACGGCGATCGCCCCTTCGGAGGAGTCGTCAACGTCGCAAAGAATTCCGGCGACATGGTCAACGTGGACTACTATTCGGTCCAGTACCACGACGGCGTGGGCTGGAATCCCTTGCCAGCAGGTGCCGGGCTCACCATCAATCGGGGCTGGCTCTTCTGGGACGGGACCGACTGGTTCGACGGAAGCCAGGCTTTCCCCTACGATTCTGCGACCTTCCCAGGCTTTTCGGTCTACCAGAGCCGGGAGCACTTCGAGGCCAACGGACCATTCAGCGACTGGTGGCCGGGCGGAGGCCGCTTCTGGATCACCAACGAATTCCTGGTGATGCGGCTCAACTCCAAGAAATTCTCGGACGGCACCTACCGTTTTCGAGTCCTGGGCTACCAGGTCGACGCGAGTGGAAACCTGATCAACGAGCAGGTGCTGCCGCTGTGCGCCTCGCAGCAGGACAACAATCTGGTTCTGACCTTTGATAATCGGGTCATCGACCCCCTGCTGGACACCGTCTCCAATCCCTGCTCAACCACGATCACAAACTGCACCGTTCACCTCTGCACCAGCGAACCCACGACCGATTTCATCGCGGTCAGGATCGGAGGCGTCAACGTCGATGCCTGCGATGTCGTCGATTCCTCGACGGGCATGCTGGAGATCGACTTCCAGGTGCACGACCCGGACGGCCACCTGGGCGGCTACACGCTGTTCTCGAAGTACAAAGAGAACCAATACGTCCCGCTGTTGAGCTTGCTCAGCCAACCCGGAGCCAGTCTGGTTTCGCTGGCCGCAGACGATCCCGGCCCGACCTATGGCCAGGCCCTGGCTTCGGCCGGGGTGACGGCGCCGCACTGGTACGGCGGGACCATGAGGCTGACCGTGCCGGCTGATCTGGCCTTCCCGGAGCCTTGCTGCTACCAACTGGAGCTGCGGGCCGTGAAGCGAACGATTGTCAGTTGCGACTCGGACTACGACCACTGCAACCTGAGCGAATACACCTTGGGCGTCGGCGTCTGCCCGCCGCTCTTGGCCGAGCCGCCCCAGATCGAGCGCGCCGTGGCGCGTGTCAGGGAGCCAATCCGGCGCGCCGGCGACGACTAGCAGACCGATCGGAGTGCTCCCTGGTCGTTCCGAAACCAGGACTCGGCCGGACCCGCGTGCCTCCAGGCGGCGGGTCCGGCTAGGCTCTGGAAGCGGACGGTTGAATGCAGTTTTACTGGCTGATTCTCGGTGTCCTCGTGGTGTGGCGCATCACCCACTTGCTGCAGGCCGAAGACGGCCCCGGTGACGTCTTGGTTCGGTTGCGCCGCTGGGTTGGCGAAGGCTTCTGGGGCAAGTTGCTGGATTGCTTCTATTGCCTGAGCCTGTGGATCAGCATCCCCTTTGCCTGGCTGCTGGGCGGCAGCCTGCTCGAGCAAGGGTTGCTGTGGCCGGCGCTGTCGACGGGTGCCATCATCATCGAACGCCTCACTGAATCGCCCCCCGAGCCAGTGGCCCCGTACTGGGAGGACGAGGAGGAAGACAATGGGATGTTGCGGCAAACAGAGACAGAGGCTCCAGACAGGATCTCGGAGTCCGGCGATGAGCCGCACAGCTGAGCCCGCGGCCAGGAGCGTTGTCCAGCGTTATTCGGACGCCTATTTTCAATATCTCGGCAAGACCGCAATGACGGTCGCCGGACCCGTTTCGGGAAAGCGCTATCGTTTCAACGGGTATGCCGCCATCGTGGCGGTCGATCTCCGCGACCGCCGCTCTCTGGCAGCCGTCCCCAACCTGAGGCAGGTGAGGCATCCTTGACGGGCTCAGGGCGCAGGGCTCAGGAAGGTCTGCAACCTGGCGTTGGGAAGCCGAAGTTGTTTCGCGTTTCGAGCTTCGATTCTGCCCGGAGCGGCCCAGCAGGGGCGCACAGGGTCGGTGGGTCTTGGGAAATGGGGGCTCTCTCGCCTGATCCATTTCTGTGTTCCCGTCTCTGAGGGCCAGTCATCCACCAGAGGATCTTCCGGAACTCTCCGTGATCTCCGTGGTGAGCTACCCGGGAGGCAGGATGCAAAGGCCATGGGTCATCGATCCCCGGAGAAACAAGACCCGGACGCCGTCCCCCCGCCGGTGGACAGCGATTTCTCTCACGCCCCTGGATCAGCGGTGGAAACTCTGTCCGATGAAGGCCAGCCCCTGCAGGATGCCGGTTCGCCAGTACTCCCAGTTGTGCTGGCCGTCCCGCACCCGGTATTCGTGGGGGATCTTGCGATCACGCAGAGCGACGTGGAGTGCCGCGTTGCCCTTGTAGAGAAAGTCGTCGTCCCCGCAGTCCAGGTACCAGCGGACCTTCTTCAGATCTTCCTCGGGGAGCGTCCTGGCCAGCTCCAGAGGGCTGTTGCGAGCCCAATGCTCAGTCAGTCGTTCCTGCCCCTGGAGGTCGGGCCCAAACAGCTTTCCGAAGACATTGCGATACGCCTTGTCTTCCATCGCAGTCAGTTCTTCAGCGCTGAATACACCACTGCTGAAGGCGGCCACGGCAGCGAACATCTCGGGGTGGTGCATGGCGATCAGGAGCGCTCCCTGCCCTCCCATCGACAGACCCGAGATCCCCCGGAACTCCTTCTTGGTTCGAGTGCGATAGGTGTTGTCGACATGGGGGACGAACTCCTCGACGAACATGTCCTCCCAGCGTTCCTTGCCCTGGTAGTCGTTCATGTACCAGCTGACGCCTCCGTCGGGCATCACGATGATCATGGGTGGGATCTCCCGGGTGGCGATGCCGCGGTCGGCCGCCAGGTGCACTTCGCCGAACTGGACCCAGGCCCACTCCTCGTCGGTGAATCCGTGCAGCAGGTAGACCACGGGATAGCGACGGGTCGAGGTCCGGTAGTCGGGAGGCAGATACAGGGCGTAGCGGACGCTTCGTCCCAGGATCGCGCTCTCCATTGCCAGACCCTCCAGCACCTGCCCTCCAGGAGGTGGCTCCCCGGCTGGCTGGGCTCCCTGGCCCATTGCCGGAGTCAGCGAGACGACTACGAGAAGTATGCGGGCAAGAGTGGGCCTTGGCATGGGCGGTTCCTCCTGAGGACGACCAAAGTTTCAACGCCGCCGCATTATTCAGCATCGCTGGAAGGGGGGCAAGTGGAAAGGGACTCGTGCTGAGGGGAAGTGGGAAGTGGGAAGAGGGAAGTGGGAAGTGGGAAGTGGGAAGTACGAAGTTTCGAAGCTTCGAAGGCTTGCCCCAGAGCCTCTGACAACCTGAGCCCTGAGCCCTTCCTGCTCCCGGACGCGGCCTTGCCGGGCGGCTCGAGTTATTGATGTATGAGTCAATCCCCGAGATAGAACTGAGGCGCCCATTCTGGATATGCTGGCCGCAGTTCAATCTCGCCCCAAGCAGGGGAGGACCGCTGGGGCGCCACCCTCCAGCATCTCGTGTCCCGAGACAGCGTATCCAGTGGTCCTGGAGAGGAGGTTCTCAATGTCATCCGCAGAGATTTGGAGGCGTTTGCTGTTCGTCGGGTTCGGCATGGCTCTCGCGTCGATCCTCGTGCTGGCTCAGGGGAACAGCCACTTCGGGCGCGGCCTGCCCACCACCGAGCACTGGGAGTTCGATTACGACTACGACGGGAATCCGGACGAGATCTGGGATGCGATCTACAGCTACGACACCCGGGGCAACCCGATCCGTGATTACTGGGAAGTCGACTTCGGCGCCGACGGAACGATCGACTGGTCGGAAATTTGGACCCGGACCTTCGATCGCGACGGGAGCTTGCTGGAACGGCTCGCCGAAATCGATACCGACCACGACGGAACCAGGGACTGGGTGCAATTGACCGTCTACACGCGGGACGTTCGCGGCTATCTGAAGACTGCACTCGTGCAGGACGACTTCGACGACGACGGCACCTGGGACCGCCTGATTGCCTATACGGACACACGCGATCCCCGCGGCAGACTTCTGACCCGAGTACGGGAGATCGACAACCCTGCCGACGGAACGATCGACCGGGTCGACACCTGGACGCACACGTGGGCGCCCCGCGGCCAGCCCGAGCTGAGTGTCCGCCGGATCGACTTCGACGCCGACGGCATCGTCGACCAGGTCCACACGTTCACTTATGATCACGACCGTCGGGGGACTCGTCTCGGTTTTGACGAAGTCGTCGACACCGGCAATGACGGCACGATCGATCAGAGATCCTGGAGGGTCGAGACCCGAGATTCCCGGCGCCTGCTCCAAACCGCAGAGCACAGATACGACTTCGACAACGACGGCACTCCCGACCAGTTCAACCATTGGACCTACAGCTGGGACCGCCACGGCAACCTGCTGGGCTGGGTCGAGTTGAGGGACTTCGATGCTGACGGGTTCGCGGACAGCTCGCAAACCGTGAGTTGGACCTACTGAACGGCCCGCGGCTCCTGAACGGCTTGCAAGAGGGGGTTCGAAACGGGCGCGGCAGCGGAGTGGTCCGGTTCCTTCCGGGCGCCCCCGAAAGCGTCGAGTCCCCTCGAGCCCTCCGCCCCAAGCCCTACGCCCCTTCCACCCCGATTCTTGTTCAGAAAAGCCGGAGGGCTAGTATATGCTTCCATCATGAAGAATCGACGCAGCTTGGCCAGCCGGTTGTTTTCGCCCCTCTCCATGAAGGGGATTCGCTACGCCAACTACGCGGCGGTTTCGTTCGTCCTGATTCTGGGCGTCATCATGGCCTCTTTGCTTTCGCAGCTGGAGCACATTTTGAGCACCTATTCGGACATCGAGTCGGACGCCGCCGCGAGCTTCGTTCTGAATGCTCTGTACCGGATGAAGTTTCTGATCCCGACGGCGCTGATCGGAATCGCCCTGTTCGTCCTGCTGGGTACCTTGGGGCAGAGACGTCAGCTGCAATCGGAAATGGTCCCCCTGCTGGCGCAGATCCAGTGGCTGGAGACGGAACAATACGGGCGGAAGCGCTTCATGCGGCAGGACGACGGTTTACAGCCGGTGATGCTGGCCCTGCACGAACTGGCCGACCACCTCCGGGAACGCTCCGACTCTTGAAGGACTGACGGGTCGAGATGGTTCCAGCCCGGCGAGGCCGCCCTGGCCGGCAGATCAGCCCGCACTGCCAGGGCCGTTGTCCGGAGCGGCCGCACCGCCAGCAATGACTTCTTCTCCGAGGCCGCGTCGCCACTCGGTCCCGAGCCTGCTCCCTCTCTCTCGTGCAAAGCCGTCAGCCGGCCCATCGAATCGAATCCCGGGTGGGGGTGTGCTCCTTGATCTCGAGGCGGCGCCGGTCCATGATTGCCGGGTGAACGAGCCTGCCGGACCCACACGGCCCCAAGCGCCAGGGGAGAAGATCTACTTCGAAGGCCAGCTGACCCCCCGAGATTACACCGATGCCATGAAACTGCATTTCTGGCCGGCCCGTCCTGTCCTGGTGTTCTCGCTGGTGGGCATCGCATTGGCCTTCGTACTTTTCATCTTTCTCGTCCTCCCGTGGTTGCAGGGCGACGAGTGGTGGTGGTTGAGCTCCGGATTCCCGGTCGTCATGTTCATCGTTTTCTGGGTGATCATCATTTGGTGGAGCCTTCGTTTCGGAACACGCCGGCAGCTGGAGAGCAATCCCTTTTCCAGCGGTGTCTTGCGAGGCTGGATCAGTGCCTGGGGGCTCGAGCTCGGTGGAGACGAGTGGTCGAGCCGTTTCCCCTGGGCGATGCTCTTCCGGACGAAATCGTCTGATGAACTGGTGCTCTTGTATCACGGCATGAATGTGTTCAACGTGTTTCCCCGCCGATTCTTCACCAGCCAGGCCGACTGGGAGGCTTTTTCTAGCTGGGCGACGCAGCGTGAGAGCACGCCGATTTCCATTCGAGACCGGCGCACCGGAAGGCGAAACTTGTTCCTGCTGTTCCTCGTGGTGCTCGCGGTGATTCTGCTGATCGTGGCGATCAACGTCTACTGGCTGATCAATGTGCACTGAGTAGATTCCACCTGCCCCCTCGCCCAAGCCCCATCCTCCAAGCCCCATCGACCTCAGGCATTCATCACGGCGGCGACGTCTTCGTCGATGTGCTGGGGTGAGCGGTCCAGCCAGGTGACCAGGAACAGAACGGCGAAGGAGGCAGCCAGGGCTGCCGCTGAGGGCAGCGCGCCGCTGGCCAGTGGAATCCTGGGCAAGTTTGGCAAGACGTCCTGGCGAGCCACGAACTCCAGGGTGAGGTTGAGGCCCATTCCCGTGACGATGGAGGCGGAAGCGGCGCGGGCGGTGACCCGCTTCCAGTTGAGACCCACGGCCAGCGCAGGGGCCAGGGCGGCCGCAAAGGTACCGAACGCGAACGTTCCCAGCAGGGCAATCAGGTCGTCGTACAGGTAAGCGAACACGGCCGCCCCGGCAGCGATCGCTCCCACCGCCCAGCGTCCCCAGTACAGCTCGTCTCGAATCGGCCGGCCCAGCGCCTTTGGCAAATCGCGGACCATGGCAGCCGAACCGATCGAGAGAAAGGAGTCGCCGGTGGACATGATTGCCGCCAGGATCCCGGCCACCACGAGGCCGGCCAGAAGGTCCGGGGTGAAATGCAAGAGGAACATCGGCACCGCGTCGTCCGGCTGCTGCAGGGGCGCCATTCTCCCCGAGGCCACCAGAGCGGGCACCGCCAGACCGATGCCCACCCAGACCAGGATGCAGATGATCTGGGAGCCGGCCAGGACGACGGGCATCCACTTGAGCTGCTTCGGATCCCGGAGCATGTAAAACTTGTGAAGCACGTGAGGCTGCCCCAGAGTTCCCACGCCGAACACGAAGAAAAATCCCATGGCGGTCAGGACCGGCACCGTGCCGAACGGCTCCAGGAACCCGCTCCCGAAGTCGGCCGACTGCGAGATTTCGGCGAAGATCCGCTGGACCCCGCCTCCTACTCGGATCGCCTGGTAGAAGACCGCGCCGGCCGTCAGCATCATCAGAGTTCCCTGAAAAAGGTCGGTGTAGACACCCGCGACCATGCCCCCGGCGATGCTGTAGAAGAGCACCACTGCCAGACCCGCAGCCATGGCCGCCGCCAGGCTCCATTCTCCCAGCCACGCTCGCGTCCCGAAAATGGATTCCACCAGACGTCCCAGGGCCAGAATCTGGGATCCGAGATAGCCCACCACCCCGACGATCACCGCCAGTGCCGCCAGGCCGGAAGTCGCACGGGAGCCGAATCGGCAAGCCATCGCGTCGGGTATCGTGTAGACGTCTCGGATTTCCGACAGCAACCGGAGCCTCTTCGCCAGAACCCAGCACGTCATGGCGGCGGTGACGCTGACCGGCAGGTTGATGAAGAGCGCGGCCACACCGATCCGGTAGGTGAGCCCGGGCCCGCCCAGGAACAGGAAGCCGCTGAAGGACGCGGACATGGCGGCCAGTGCGGTGACGAACAAGCCGATCCGCTGACCCGCGATGAAGAAATCTCTGGCGGTCCTGGTGCGCCTGATCGACCAGTAACCGATCGCAGCGACGACGGCCAGATACGCCAGAGAAGCCGCGACGGCGAGGGGTTTCGAGAAGATCGGCATGGCTCAAGACTCAGTGGGACCATTCTTCTCGAGCCGCTGGCGTTCCGACCGCTGCTGGTCGCGAATGCGCCGAATCGTGTCCAGGTCCTCCTCGCGAAGACTGAATCTCTCGAACGTCGCGACATAGGCGACCGAAGTGAGGATCAGCGGCAACAGCCAAAAGCCGCCCAGGGCGACCAGAAACGAAGCCGGAAAGCCAGCCGCTAACGGTGACGTCTCTCGGGCTGACAGCCAGAGGAGCAGCAGGGAAGTGATCGCCAGGATTCCGATCAGCGCCGACACTGCCGCAGCCAGGGGTCCCAGCCGTCCCTCACGGCCGGCTCCCACGGCGATCAGCAGAGCAGGCTGCAGCGCGATCAGCACGGTTGCGAGCCAGGCCGCCGCGGCGTGGTCGACGAACAGGCCGAGCAGGATCAGCGGTGAAGACGCTGCCAGCGCCACCAGAGCAATCCTCCTAGCCAAACCGTGCCCTCCCTCCCGGTGTTCCGTCGTCACATGCCATTCGTGGCCCGGGCTAAGCCCTCCGCCCCCAACCTCCCTCAGCGTCTCTTGAACTGTCTCAGATAGCCGCCTTCGCGCAGGCGCTCCAGGGCGGCTGAGCGGTCTTGAAAGTAGTCGCGGGTGAAGGTCCTCACGTAGCCGGCCAGGAGAAACAGGGCCAGCAGGTTGGGCAGGGCCATGAATGCGTTGAAGATGTCCCCGACGTACCACACGATGTTCAGATGCCGGCCTTGCAGCAGCGCACCCACGAAGAGCAGGATCAGAAAGGCGACCCGGTACCAGATGGTGACCTTGAGGCCCACCAGGTACTTGGCGCATTGTTCGCCGTAATAGCACCAGGCCAGCAGTGTCGAATATCCGAACAGGAACGATGCGATGGCGATGATGACGCCCCCCGAAGGGATCACGGTGCTGAACGCCTGTGCGGTCAGTGCCGTGGAGGTGAGATTCCCCAGCGCCTCACCACGCCAGGCGTCGGTCAACTGATAGGCGCCGCTGACCACGATCGTCAGAGTCGTCAGGGTGTTGACCATGATCGTGTCGATGAAGGTGCCGGTCATTGCCAGCAGGCCGTTCTGAGCCGGGTCTTCGCTCTTGGAGGCGGCCTGTGCGATCGCCGCCGAACCGAGTCCGGATTCGTTGGACAGGATCCCCCGGCTGACCCCGAGGCTGATGGCCCGCGAGACCGAAGTCCCGATCAGGGCGCCGGCCACGGCCTGAATCCCGAACGCCGATTCGACGATCACCACGAAGGCCTCCGGGATCCTCGTGAAGTTGGCCACCAGGACGATCAGGGCGCCCCCGAAATAGAAGAGAATCATGGCGGGAACCAGGCGCTCGGTGACCTCTCCGATTCGATGAATTCCCCCGATGATCACCAGGCCGACGGCCACGGTCAACACCAGGCCCGAGACCAGGAAGGGAACCCCGAACTGGTCGTTGAAGGCCAGGGCCATCGAGTTGGATTGAGCCATGTTCCCGGTTCCGAACAGAGCCGTGATGCCCCCGGCGATCGCAAAGAACGCCCCGAGAAAGGCCCCCAGGCGAGGATTTCGGACGGCGTCGCGTGCGTAGTACATGGGGCCGCCCAGGATGGAGCCGTCCTCGGCCACCCGCCGAAACCGGACGCCCAGGAAGCCCTCCGCATACTTGGTGGCCATTCCGAAGAAGCCGGAGACCCACATCCAGAAAGGGGCTCCCGGCCCGCCGGTGGCGATGGCCGTGGCCACCCCGGCAATGTTGCCATTGCCAACAGTGGCCGCCAGCGCCGTCATCAACGCGGCGAAGGCACTGATGTCCCCCTGGCCCTTGCCGGAACGAGACTCCTTGGCGAAGATCAGGCGCAACGATTCCCAGAGTCGCGTTACCTGAATCCCCCGCGTGGCAACCGTGAGCACGATTCCCGTGCCCACCAGGACCACGATCATCCAGGTGCCCCACATCCAATTCCGAAAGACAGTCACTACTTCCAGAACCAGGTCCAAGAACTCGTACATTGCTTCCTCCGCCCGTTGAAGCCCACCGGTCGAACACGAAGCCGCCGCGGGAACAGCCGCCACAGTAGAACCTGCGAGGAACGGCTGTCAACGTCTGGGTGCGACAAATGGGGAAGATGGGCGCAGGGGGTAGGGCGTGGGGCGGAACAGTCAAGACATGGGGCACACTTTTCGATTTGGCCCGGCAGGTGCCGCTGGCGCCCGAAGGGTTGCGGGCGAGCCCCCGGGTGCCCGGCGCCTCGGAGCAGCATGGTCCACTCGGTTTCCGGGGGCCGGCTGCTGCTTCGAAACGCCCGCAACATACGTTGCTGTATTTATGGATCGGGGTACTTAGTGCCGCCGAATCCTCCGCCCCAAGACCTGAGCCCTACGCCCTGTACTGTTCCAGCGCGCTCAGGAAGGTGTCTCCGTACTCGCTCAATTTCTTCTCGCCGATGCCGTGGATGCCCAGCAGTTCGGCGCGGGTGGTGGGCTGGCGGCGGGCCAGTTCTCGCAGCGTGCGATCGCTGAAAACCACGTAGGGAGGGACGCCGCGCCTGCCGGCCAGCTCGGTTCGCAAGTCTCGGAGGTGCTCGAAGAGCTGGCGGTCGACGCCTTCCCATGACGTCTTCTCCACCCGGGTGCGCTTCACTTTTCCGGTCTTGACGGGCAGGAGCAGGACCTTTCGTTGCCCCCGAAGCACTTCCAGCGAGGCCGGGTTCAGTTTCAAGACCGGATAATCGCCTCCCGTGCGCGACAGCAGGCCCTGATCGATCAGCTGGTAGACCTGGTTGAGGACCTCCTTCTCGGGCCGCCCTTCCAGCAGGCCGAAGGTGCTGAGCTGCTGGTGATCGAGAGCCCGAATCTGCTGATTGCGCAATCCCCGCAAGACGTTCACGACATGCATGACTCCGAAGCGCTGGTCGACGCGGGCCACGCAGGAGAGGATCTTCCGGGCCGTCTCGGTCGCGTCGACCAGATCGGCGCATTCTCCCAGGCAGACGTCGCAGGCCTGGCAGTCGGAACTGGCCAGCGGCTGGCCGAAATACTCGCTCAAGCGGGCGTGCCGGCAACGACCGGGACTGCAATAACGCCGCATCTCCCGGAGCAGGCGCCGCGAGGTCCGGACGACCGGCTCGGGAACCTCCCCCGAATGGGCCGATCGCTCGATCAGACTTTTCCAGCGCAGAGTGTCGGCGGGCGAAAACAGGAGGACGCACTCGGCTTCCAGCCCGTCCCGGCCCGCCCGCCCCGTCTCCTGCTGATAGTGCTCGATCGATTTGGGCATTCCAGCGTGCACCACACAGCGGACATCGCTGCGGTCGATCCCCATTCCGAAGGCGACCGTAGCAACGACCACCTCGATTTCGGCGCGGGCGAAACGGTCCTGAGTCCGCCGCCGCCGCTCCCGCTCCAAGCCGGCATGGTAGGCCTCTGCCGAAATGCCCTGGCGCTCCAGAAAAGCCGCCAGACGCTCGGTTTCGGCGCGCGTGATGCAGTAGACGATCGCCGCTTCACCGCGATGCCGGTCGATTACCCCCAGCACCTGCTGCTTCATTTCCTGGCGGGGAATCACCCGGTAGACGAGGTTCTCCCGATCGAATTTGCCGATCAGTTCCAAGGGGTCATTCAAGCCGAGCTGCTCGACGATGTCGCGCCGGACTCGGGGCGTCGCGGTGGCCGTGTAGGCGTGCAGGCAGGTACCGGCGAAGGCATCCTTCAAAATGGCGAGCTTCCGGTATTCGGGCCGGAAGTCGTGTCCCCAATGGCTGATGCAGTGAGCCTCGTCGATCGAGAAACTGCGCACCCCCAACTGCTCCAGTAGCTGCAGAAAAGGTCCTTGCAGGAGCCGTTCCGGGGAAACCAGAGCCAGTCTGCAGCGGCCCGTCCTGAGAAAGTCGAAGGCCCGACGTTTCCCCAGGGCCCCCATCCCGCTGTGGATGGCCGCCGCCGGATAGCCGCAGGCCAGAAGTCCGTCCAGCTGATCCTTCATCAGCGAGATCAAGGGCGACACCACGATCGCCAGTTCCCCGCGCAGCAGGGGCGGTACCTGGTAGCAGAGCGACTTGCCGCCTCCCGTGGGCAGCACCAGCAAAGAGTCCCGCCCCTCGATTCCCGCCTGGATGGCCTCCCGCTGGAGCGGCCGCAGATCCTCGAAGCCCCAGTAGCGCTTGATGATCCCATGAATCCGTTCGTCCAGGTCTGCCGGCTGTGTCAACTGCACGGGCAGGAGTGTAACAGGCGGGTCTGGCAGGGGAAGGGGAAGGGGAATGGGAATGGGAATGGGAATGGGGGGCTTAGGGCGCAGGGCGTAGGGGG
>JBFKLX010000141.1:0-15129 GCA_041630155.1 Acidobacteriota bacterium | reverse complement strand
TCTCGCCGCAATCGAGCTTCTCCCGGATTCCGGCGCGTCCGGCAATCAGCATGGCGGCGTAGGCGAGGTACGGGTTCGCATCCGCTCCCGGCATGCGGTTCTCGAGGGTATACAGTGAGCTGGTCCTGGCTCAGAACTTCGCCGAGGGCAGGCGGCTCTTTTTCCAGCAGCTGATGGACATTCAGCGGGCACATCTGGTCATGCTGGTTCGCTGCGGGATCCTTTCGCAAGAGCAGGGGCGCGCGCTGGGCCGGGCCTTGGCCCTCATCACCTGGGAGAGGGTGGAATCGATCCGCTTCGACGGTTCTTTTGAGGATCTCTTCTGCTGCCTGGAGGGCTTGCTGGCCGAGGACTGCGGTCCCGATCTGGCGGGCCGGCTGCACACCGCGCGCAGCCGCAACGACATCGACGTGACGCTGTACCGCCTGCGCTGGCGCGAGGAGCTGTCGGTTCTGGTCGGGTTGGTGGCCCAGCTGCGCGGCACGCTGGTGACGATTTGCGAACGGGAAAAGGAGTCGCTGATCCCGGTCTACACTCACACCCAGCCTGCCCAGCCGTCCACTTTGGCACACTATTTTCTAGGCATCGCGGAGCATCTGGAGCGCGACCACGACCGCCTGAGCGCGGCCCTGCGCACGATGAACAGGTCGCCTCTGGGGTCCTGCGCCGCCACCGGTACGGGGTTCCCCATCGACCGGGAACTGGCGGCGAAGCTGCTGGCCTTCGACGGGCCTACTGGGAACACCTATTCGAGCATCGCGGCGGCCGATTATCTGCTGGAGGCGGTGGGTGCGGCGATGGTGCTGCTGAACCTGTGCAGCCGCCTGCTTCAGGACCTCTTGTTATGGTCGATGCGGGAGTTTCAGTTCGTCAGGATTGCCGATGGACTGGTCCAACCCAGCAGTATCATGCCGCAAAAGCGCAATCCGGTCGGTGTTGAGCATGCCCGGGCCCTGGCGGGCAGGGCACTGGGCCGGGCATCCGCCTGCTTCCAGATGCTTCACAACACCCCTTACGGGGACATCGTGGACATCGAGGACGACCTACAACCGCTGGTCGATTCGCTCTTCCAGGACGCGGCCCGAGTCGTGCTGCTGCTCTCGGAGATTCTCGACACTGCCGATTTCGACCGGGAGCGGCTGGCCGATCGCGCGGCGGCCAACTGGATCACCGTGACCGAGCTGGCCGATACGCTCGTGCGCGAGGAGGGGCTCGCCTTCAGACAGGCGCATGCAGTGGTGGCGGAGATGGTGCGCGAGTGTGAAACCGAGGAGGCCGAAACCGGAGCCCCGCCCCAGCTTTCGCCTGCCCTGAGAGAGGCGAGCCGGCGACTGCTGGGAGGGGAGATTGAGTGGACCGAGGACAAGCTCCGGCAGGTCTTGAGCCCCCGGCACTTCGTAGAACAGCGGGCCCACCTGGGAGGGCCGGCACGCCCCGAAATCGAGCGCGCCCTCTCCGCCGCCCGCCAGCGACTCCAGAAGGATCACACGTGGATCGAAACGACGATTCGGCACTTCCGAGAGTTCCGAGTTCAGCTCCAGAAAGAGGTCGAGGAGCTGTGACCGGCTCCTGCACGGAGAGAAGGGCCGCGCCGGAGTGGCAGGCCTGGCGAAGAGTCGCCCGCGGGGGAGCTCCGGCAGAAACGATCGAACCGGTCGGACCAGCGCGAATCGAAGGCTGGATCACCGCGGTCGCGAACTGCGGCCACCCGACCCCGACCACGGCGCGAGGCGTCCCGAGCTCTCTGCTCCGACGGTGTGGGCCGTGAGTTGTCCTTTCCTTCTGGCGGCGCTAGGATGGCGCTCACGCGGCGACGCGGTTTCGGCTGGCAACGAGGAGGTCTGTGAGTACTGAGCGAGACCAGAAGAACTGGAAACGTATCTACCTGGCAGTGGCCGTTTACGCGGTCCTGCTGATCACCCTGCTGGGCATTTTCTCCCTGGTGTTCGACTGATGCAGGCACTGGACTGGATCATCGTCGTAGTTTACTTGGCCTACGTCGTTTACGACGGCGTCCGCCGCAGCCGCGACACCAACGCCGTGCGCGGTTACTTCCTGGCCAACCGAAGCCTCCCCTGGTGGGCGGTGGGTCTGTCCATCATGGCGACCCAGATGAGCGCCATCACTCTGGTAGGAACCACCGGTCAGGCCTACGCCGACGGGATGCGGTTCATCCAGTTCTATTTCGGCCTCCCCTTCGCGATGATCATCCTGTGCATCACGGTCGTGCCGTTTTTCCACCGGGCCGATGTCTACACGGCTTACGAGTTCCTGGAGAAGCGCTTCGACGCCAAGACTCGCGCCTTGACCGGTTTCCTGTTTCTGCTCTCGCGGGGGCTTTCCTGCGGGGTGATCATTTCAGCGCCGGCCGTGATCCTCTCCATCGTACTGGGATGGAATCTGCCGCTCACGGTGCTCGCCATAGGCCTGCCCACGGTGTTTTACACGATGCTGGGGGGCGTACAGGCGGTCACCTGGACCGACGTCAAACAGATGGTCCTGATCTTCGTCGGAATGACGGTGGTGGTCGTCGTGATCGTGAGCCAATTGCCCGCGGAGGTCGGCTTTTCGGGCGCTCTGCGGATTGCCGGGGCTGCCCGGCAGCTCCGGACCATCGACTTCTCCTTCGACCTGAACGAAACCTACACCTTCTGGTCGGGCCTCGTGGGGGGCCTCTTTCTGATGCTCTCCTATTTCGGCTGCGACCAGAGCCAAGTGCAGCGGTATCTCACGGCCAAGAGCATCGACCAGGGCCGGACGTCGCTGCTCATGAGTGCCGTGCTGAAGATCCCCGTCCAATTCGTCATCCTGCTCATCGGCGTGCTCGTCTTCGTCTTCTTTCACTTCAACTCCAGCCCCCTCATTTTCGACCCGGTGGTGGAGCAACAGGTGCGGGCCAATCCTGAGTTCCACCAGTTGGAGCAGGAGTACACCCTGACCTCCGGGAAGCTCGAGCAGGCCTCGCTGATGCTGGCCCGGGAGGACAGCAGCGCGACACGGAACGCTTATCGGCTGGCCCTCGAGGAAAATCGCCAGGTCCGTCGGCGAACCGTGGACTACCTGGAGACCGGTGCCGGCCAAGCCGGCTTCAACGACGTGAACTACGTCTTCCCGACGTTCGTGGTCCGGTACCTCCCGACGGGTATCATCGGATTGATGATCGCGGCGATTTTCGCGGCCGCCATGTCGAGCGTTTCGTCGGAGTTGAACGCGCTGGCGACGACCAGCGTGATGGACTTCTATCGCCGCCACTTTCGTAAAGAGGCCAGCGACCGTCATTACCTCAGCGTGGCGCGCGCCGCCACTGCTTTTTGGGGTGTGATTGCCTGCGGGGTGGCCATCTATGCTACCCAGCTGGGATCGCTGATCGAGGTGGTCAACAAGTTCGGCTCTTTTTTCTACGGGTCGCTGCTGGGAGTGTTCGTTCTGGCCATCGGCATCCGCAAGGCCACGGCAGCCGGTGCCTTCTTCGGCCTGCTGGCGGGCATGGCAGCGGTGGCTGTCGCCAGTGTGACCACCAGTATTTCGTTTCTCTGGTACAACCTCGTAGGAGTAGCCACGGTGGTAGCGGTGGGGTGGTCGATCAGCTCGATCAGCCGGTCGAGCGCTCCATCTCCGGAAGAGTGAGATCTGAGTCATGAAAAGGCGAGAATCCTGGAGATTGAAACTGACACTGGTGATGCTGGCCGCTGGCTCGCTGCTGGCGGCATCGGTCTCGGGCCCCCTACCTTATTTCGAGGGGTCCTCCGGCCTGGCCTTCGCCTTGCGGCGATTGCCGGTGAGCGGAAGTCTTCTGCACACCGCAGCCCATCCCGACGATGAAGACAACCCGCTCCTGGTGATGATGAGCCGCGGCCGGGGCATTCGGACGGGACTGCTGACGTTGACCCGCGGGGAGGGAGGACAGAACGAGATCGGCCCCGAACTGTTCGAAGCGCTCGGCATCATCCGTACCGAAGAACTGATGAGCATGCACCGCTACGACGGCGTCCAGCAGCTCTTCACCGATGCCTACGAGTTTGGATACTCCTTCAGTGTGGAGGAGACTTTCCAGAAATGGGGCCGGGAAGAGATCCTGGAGCAGGTCGTGGAAGTGATCCGCACCTTTCGCCCCCAGGTGATGGTCTCCTTGCCCCGCGGCGGAAAAGGGGGCGGCCAGCACCACCAAGCTTCGGCATTGCTCACGGAAGAGGCCTTCCGAGCCGCGGCCGATCCCAGCCGCTTCCCGGAACAGCTCGAGCGGGGCCTCCGGCCCTGGCAGGTGAAGAAGCTCTACGAGCGTCAGCGCTGGTCAGACCGCGAGGAAGACCAGGAGGAGATCGAGAACGCCCTCCCGATGCACACAGGGGTCTTCGATCCCCTCTTCGGAAGGACTTGGGCCCAGATCGGTTTCGAGTCGCGTTCACTGCACCGCTGTCAGGGGATGGGCCAGATCGTCCCTTGGCCGCAGCCGTACACCTCGCTCTGGAAACTGGTCGACTCCGCGCTGGAGCTGCCGGAATCCGAGAGCGATCTCTTCGACGGTATTGACACGAGCTTGATGGCGATCGCGGAGCCGGCCGCAGGACACGAGGCTCGAGCGCCCTTCCTGATTCCGGCGCTGGAGCGCCTGCAGAGCTGGGTGGATGCCGCGGTCGCCAGTTTCGACAGGACGCGGCCGGAGATCAGCGCACCGGCCCTGGCCGGCGGCCTGCAAGAAGTCCGCCGCCTTCGGGAGCGTGTCGCCGAGAGTGATCTCCCTCCCGATGTCGCCTTCGAAGTCGATCGTCTCCTCGAGCACAAAGAGTCCGACTTCGCCGAAGCCCTGCGCCTGGCGCGCGGTGTCCAGGTGGAGGCTTTCTCCCAGGCTGGAACGGTGGTCCCCGGCCAGATCTTCGAGCTGACCGTGATCGTTTTCAACGGCGGCACCCAGGATCTGCAGCTGGCGGCCGTCGAACTGAAGACACCGCAAGGCTGGAAGACAGAGTTGGTCGTCGAGAAGGACCAGCCACCAGCCGGGGAGATCGTGCCGGCCGGCGAGAGTCAAGTACGGCGCTATCGGGTTGCGGTGGCCACCGACGCCAAGGCCACACGCCCCTATTGGACCCGCGCCGACCCGGCCGTGGATCGTTACCGGATCGACCGCCGCTATGCCTTCCGGCCCTGGGCCCCCGCAGACGTCCAAGCGGCCGTCCGCTACCGTTCTCATGGTGTCACAGACCAGATCGTCACGCCCGCTGAATACCGTTACACCGGCCCCTGGGTGGGAGGTGAACAGCGGCACGACCTGATGGTGGTTCCAGCGATCTCCCTGAGCCTCGAGCCGAAAATCTCGGTACTGCCCCTGGACCGAGCCGAGCAAGGGCGCCGCATGCGGGTCACGGCCGTGTACCACGGTGCCCAGCCACTGACCGGCAGCGTCCGGCTGGAGGTCCCCGAGGGCTGGAGTGTCGAACCGGAACGTCAAGAGTACGAGTTCGAGCGGCCCGGCGATTCCCGGGCCAAGACCTTTCACGTTCGACCTGGGGCGAAGATCGGCGCAGGAGAGATCGAAGTGAACGCGATTGGCGATTTTGGGGGCCAGTCGTACCGGGAAGGCTATCAAGTGATCGATTACGACCACATTCGACGCCGGCACTTGTACCACCCGGCGCGCTCTGCTCTGGAAACGCTGGACGTACGGGTCGCGCCGGATCTGCGGGTGGGCTATGTCGACGGCGTGGGCGACCGCGTCCCCGAGGCGCTCGACCTGCTCGGTGTCGATTATCGCTTCCTGAGCGAAGACGACCTGGCCTTCGGCGACCTGAGCCGGTTCGACACAATCATCACCGGAGTCCGGGCCTACCTCGAAAGGGACGACTTGAAGGCTTACAATTCCCGGCTCCTGCAATGGGTGCAGCAGGGAGGCGTGCTCATCGTCCAGTACAACAAGTACGAGTTCAATTACCAGTTCAGGGAAGACAGCCCTTACGCCCCCTATCCCGCCAAGGTCAGCAACGGCCGGGTGACCGACGAGAACGCGCCGGTCACCATCCTGGAAGCCCGCCACCCGGTGTTCCTGCGGCCCAACCGAATCGGCGAGGAGGACTGGGAGCATTGGGTCCAGGAGCGGGGACTCTACTATCTCGGCGAGAAGAGCGAGAGCTACCGGGACCTGCTCTCGATGAGCGATCCGTTCGAGTACAACTCTGGGGAAAAGCTGGGCTCCCTGGTGGAAGCCGACTACGGCCGGGGAAAATGGATCTATGTGGGCCTCGGGCTGTGGCGCCAGCTGCCGGCGGGGGTCCCGGGTGCGTATCGCTTGCTGGCCAACCTGATCAGCCTTCCCAAAACCCGCGCGGCCGAGTAGATTGGGCCCAACCAAAGAGCATGGAAGTCATCATTCGAGCCGACTCTTCCGCCGCCAGTCTCGTGGCGGCTGATATCGTTGCCACCCTGGTGACCCGGAACCCCCGAGCGGTGCTGGGGCTGGCCACCGGAAACACGCCACTGTTGCTGTACCGCGAATTGATCCGCCGCCATCGTGAAGAAGGTTTGGATTTTTCGAAGGTCACCACCTTCAACCTGGACGAATATCGAGGGCTGCCCCACGACCACCCCTGTTCCTACCACCGCTTCATGTGGGAAAAGCTCTTCGACCACCTCAATGTCCCACCGCCTCGGGTGCACGTCCCTGACGGAATGGCCGAGGACGTGCCGGAGGCATGCGAGGCCTACGAGCGAGCCATCGTCGATGCCGGCGGCATCGATTTGCAGCTCCTGGGAATCGGGACCAATGGGCACATCGGCTTCAACGAACCCTCCTCGTCGCTGGCCTCCCGCACCCGCATCAAGACCCTCTCGCGCAACACGATCGCGGCCAACGCGGGGTTCTTCGGCGGAGAGAGCCGGGTCCCCCGGCATGTGATCACGATGGGAGTCGGTACGATCATGGACAGTCGTCGGTGTCTCCTGATGGCCTTCGGTGAGGACAAGGCCAGCGCAGTGGCCCAGATGGTGGAAGGACCTGTCTCGGCCAGGCTCCCGGCCAGCGTTTTGCAGCTTCACCCGCGCACCTACGTGATCCTGGATGAAGCAGCCGCGTCGCGGCTGGAACTGGGCGATTACTACCGCTGGGTGTACGAACACAAGCCTGCGTGGCAGGCCGGTGCAGGGCGAGGGAAATAGTCACGTAGGATCGGACTCGGGGTAGGGCAGCGGAGACGGCCGGATGGAGCGAGCCAGCGTGAAAATCACACTGTTGGCTCCGATTCCGAGTCCCAGAATCAGGATCACGATCAGTGAAAACCCGGGGTCCTCGAGGAGGCGGCGAAAGGCTGAAACGAAGGTCTTTGAGGATCGAATCCATGGGCTCTCCCCTGGGCTGTTTCGTATCCCGCGTACGTTCATTGGACGAGCACACCAGAGCTATGGTTGACACTACCAAACCGACCACCTACGCTTTTGTCCCGTCCTTGTTCGGAGAGCGTGAACCACAGCCCCGGAGATTTCGTATCGAGGAGTGTCGATGTGTACCTGGTCCCAGGAGGGCTTGCAATGGGCAGAATCCTGATCTTCTTCGTCGTCCTCTTCGCGACCTGGGCATTGGACTTGCCTGCTCAGCTTCCAGAGGATGCCGCCGCTGCCGCACCCGAAGACCGCCTCAGCTTCTTCTTCAGCATCGTCGTCCCGGAGGGCGCCGAGATCGCGGACACGGTTTGCATCGCTTGCTCCGTGTACGTGGAGGGCAAAGTGTCCGGGGAGGTCGTCGCAGTCTTCGGTGACGTGATCGTGGACGGCGAGATCGGCAGTGAAGTGGTCGCCGCCGGTGGAAGCGTGCGGCTGGGACCGGGCAGCCGGATCGGTGACGAAGTCGTCGCGGTGGGCGGAACCGTCGTTCGAGATCCCACAGCCCGGATCGACGGCGCCGTGGAGCAGGTCGATTTTCTCTTTTTTCCGGGGCAGCGCAGCTTTCCCTTCAGAGGAACCCTTCTTTTCGCAGGCGGTTTCCTGGCCGCCATGCTTCTGGGCGCCTTGATTTTGCGGTGGGAGCGCCTGGAGCGAATGGGATCCACGGCCGGGCGCACGCCCCTCCGCGTCATTCTCGTGGGCGCGGTTCTGCTCACTCTCTTGACACTGGCTCGCGGCTGGACGGAATACGCGGGCGCTTGGGAGAATTGGGCCACGCTCGCGGTGCTGACGCTGATCGTGCTCCCCGCCTGGTTGGGGAGCACAGGCTTGGCCCAGCTGTTGGGCGGCAGGGTGATTCCCGCCGCCGGCTCCCGCTGGAAGTCCTACGGCCTGGGGACGGCCATTCTGCTGGGCCTGCTACTGATTCCAGTGGCCGGCCTGTTTGCCATGCTGGGTCTGCTGACCCTGGGCCTGGGTCTGAGCGTGATCAGCCGCCTGGGAGCGGGCCCCGCCTTGGCCCAAACAACCGCACCGGACGACCCGTCTCAGGGATTGGTCGAGTCGAGGCCTCCACTCGACGATCCGCTCGAGAGATGAGCGCCAGACCCGAAGGGAACGGCTGGCGTGTCGCGACCCCTGCGACTCGACATGGTAGCCTGAAGAGAAATGGACCTTTCTGGAGCCAGTCCGGGTCTGCGCGCGTGGAGGCAGGCAGGGCAAACTGTTTGCCACCGTCAGCATTCGGTGTTCTTCCGGCAGCAGGGTTCGGGAACTCCGCTCTTGTTGTTGCACGGATTTCCCACGGCCTCTTACGACTGGCATCTCGTCTGGGAGAGCCTGTGCCAGCAACACCGGCTCATCGCTCCCGATTTTCTGGGGTATGGTTTTTCCGACAAACCACCCGATCACCCCTACCGCGTGACCGATCATGCCGACCAGGTCGAATCCCTGTTGGCCGAGCTGGGAGTGGAGAGCGCCGGAATCCTGGCCCACGATTATGGGGACACGGTGGCTCAGGAGCTGCTGGCTCGAAGGCTGAGCGAGCCGCACTCCGGCTTCGAGATCTCCTTCCTCTGTCTGCTCAACGGAGGAATCTTCCCGGGCGTGCACCGGCCGACACTCATTCTGAAACTGCTCAACAGCCCGCTGGGCTTCATTTTCTCGGCGCTGCTGACCGAAGGGATGTTTCGGAGCCGCCTGAGCGAGGTGTTCGGCCCTCAGACCCAGCCCTGGGATGAACTGCTTCGAGATTACTGGGTCCTGGTGAACTTCAACCGGGGCCGGCGGATCTATCACAAGCTCATCCGCTACATGGACGAGCGCTGGCGACACAAAGAGCGTTGGGTCGGAGCCCTCTTGAACAGCCCGGTGCCCCTGCGCCTCATCGACGGGACCTCCGACCCGATCTCGGGGCAGCATCTCGTCGAGCACTACCGCCGCACCGTACCGGCGGCCGACGTCGTCTGCCTGGAAGGGATTGGCCACTACCCGCAGATCGAGGCCCCGGATCGAGTCCTGCGTGGTTTGTGCGAATGGAAGGCGCGAGGGAAGTAAGGTGGCCGCCACGCCCGGACCTTCACAGCATCGTGACGCAGCGTGGGAGAATCTCCGTGACATCCCCTTCCAGCTTCAAGTCGGCCAGTCGATCGTGAGCGGTGGGTCCTTGATTGAGGATGACGTATGAAGCCCCGGCAGCTCGAGCCGTGCGCGGGATGGAGGCCGCCGGCTCGACCTCCAGGCTGGAGCCAATGGCCAACACGAGCTGTGCGCGCTGGGCGCCTTGGAAGGCACGACGGAGGACCCCTTCGGGGAGGCTCTGGCCGAAGGAGACCGTCGCCGGCTTCAGGAAGCCGCCGCATTGGCAGAGGGGCGGCTGCCGGTCTGCGGCGAAGCGTTGGAATACGGGATCGGGCTCGCCACGCTGCCCGCAACGGACACATTCGATCCATCGATTGGTGCCGTGGAGTTCCAGAACCCTGTCCTCGGAGTGGCCGGCCAACTGGTGCAATCCGTCGATGTTCTGGGTCACCAGCAGGTGGAGGCGGCCCAGGCGCTCCAGCTCGACCAGAGCCCGATGTGCTGCGTTGGGCCGGGCGTCGCGGAACCCCTGCCACCCGCTGAGCTTGTATTCCCAGTGGCGCACCCGCGCCTCGTGGCTGACCATGAACTCGTCGAAATATACTGGACGAAAGCGCCTCCAGAGCCCATTCGGGCCACGAAAATCGGGGATGCCCGAACCGGTGGAGATCCCCGCCCCCGTGAAGGCCAGGGTGAACTCCGACTCCCGAAGCAGTTCCGCCAGACGGCTCAATTCTTCCTGCAAGACCATTCTGTCGTGATTCCTTCTGTTTCAACCGGGGTCCAGCACGAGGAACGGTTGAATCTGCGACAACCGGGGGCGCCCCAGAGCCACCAAGCGCTGTTGATGAAAGAGCCTGTAGTGAGGAGCTTTCGGAGGTGCCCAGGAGAGGCTGACAGCGTTTCCGTGCCGCACTCGCCTGGCCTCGTTGTCGGGAAGATCGATCCGGGGAAGATCGGGCAGGAGTTCTTCCAACGGCAGGATGGCCCGCTGCAATTTCTCCGGCCGGTCCTGCGGGTCGACGGCCCGAGTCAGGTCGAAGACGCCCGACTGTTCGCGCCGCAACTCCCACAGATGCGCGCCGCAGCCCAGTACATGGCCCAGGTCGTGGGCCAGAGTCCGAATGTAGGTGCCGGAGGAGCAGTGCACCCGCAACGTCCAGAAGTCGAGCTGCAGCTCGAGCAAATCGATCGAAAAGACTTCGACGGTCCGAGGGGGGCGAGGCCGATCCTCCCCTCGGCGAGCAGCCCGATACAATCGCTCGCCTCCCACCCGGACAGCGGAAAACAGGGGAGGCAACTGTTGGATCGGGCCCAGGAACTGCCCCAGAATCTCGCGCGCCCTGGCTTCGTCCACCGAGGGGGGCTCGGTTTCCCCGACGACTTCCCCTTCACGATCGTAGGTCGTGGTGACCTTTCCCAGACGAATCCGGGCCCAGTAGACTTTCTCGTCGCCCTGAAAAAAGGGCATGAGCCGAGTGGCCTTTCCGAGCAGCAGCACCAGAACTCCCGTGGCGAGTGGGTCCAGAGTGCCGGTGTGGCCGGCTCGCGTGTGCAGCGCCCTGCGCACGACCTGCACGATGTCATGGGAAGTGGGCCCCGCAGGCTTGTCCACGACCAGCGCCCCGTCGATAGAGCTCATGGCGGCTTCAATCCGTCAGCAATCTCTCCAGCTCGGCGACCACGCGGCGCTGGACCTGGGACTGGGTTCCCGAGAGGGAGAATCCGGCCGCGTTGGGATGCCCCCCGCCGCCGAAGCGCCGAGCCACCTCGGCCACGTCGTGACTCCCCTTGGAACGGAGGCTGACGCGGTATTCGCTCTTGGTTTCCTGGCGAAAGAAGGCCACCAGAAAGACTCCGTCGATGGAAAGCGGATGAGTCACCAGGCCCTCGGTGTCGCCCAGACTGCCTCCGGTCTCGGAGAAATCCTCTAGCGTCAGTGCAACCCAGGCGATTTTCCCAGACGGGTGCAGCTCGAGGCTCTTCAATATCCTTTCCAGCAGCCGCACCTTGGCCAGCGGCTGACTCAGATACACCAGCCGGGCCAACTCCCCCGGACTGGCTCCCAATTCCACCAGCTTGGCGGCGACTCGAAAGGTCTCCCGGCGCGTGTTGGTAAACTGGAAGGATCCGGTGTCGGTCAGTAGCGCCACGTACAGGTTGGAGGCGATCGCTGCGTCCACCGGGGCACCCAGGGCCAGGATCAATTCCAGGATCATTTCGCCCACCGCGGAGCGGCTGGGATCGTTCCAGTTGATGTCCCCGAAATCTCCCGCATGGGAATGGTGGTCGATGTTGACCGTGAAGCAGCTGCCCAGACCCTGGACACCCGTCCGTTCGAAGCTGCTCGATTCCAGCACGAAAAGCCCCTGATAGTCGCCATCCAGGCGCTTGCTGATCCGGATCCGCTGTACCTCGGGCAGCCGGCGGTAGGCCGAGGGTATCGGATCGGCCTGCACGACTACGGCGCGCTTCCCCAACTTCTCCAAAGCCAGCGCCAGGGCCAGCGAGGAGCAGATGGAGTCGCCGTCGGGGCGGGCATGCGAGACAACCGCGAAGCGATCGTGCTCGAGGGTGAAGCGAACGATTTTCGGCAGCATTGGATGCTCAATCGTGGTCGAAGCAGTCGATCTCGTAACGAACCAGGTCCCCACCCAGGATTTTTTCGCTTTCCCGGAGGAGCTGTTGGGCGGCTCGCTCCAGGGTGCGGCGATCCGGGCCCACCGCCACCGCCCCCAGCCGAGCCCTCTGCCAGCTGTCCTGAAAGTCCAGCTCGGAGACTGAGAAATTGAACCGGGAACGCAGACGGCCGGCGGTCTTTCGCACGACGCTGCGCTTCTCTTTGAGGGAGTGGCAGTGGGGCAGATACAGTTCCAAGGAGCAGAAAACTATGGGCACGATCAGTTTGGTCCTAGAGTAGGAGCCGCAGCCCGGCCGACAAGCCCGATCCGCGGCCCGGAAGTTACCGGATCAGTACGGATTCGCCCCAACCAGGAGCCCTTCTGCTCGAATCAGACGGCCGGAGCCTCAGCTCAATTCCGGCGCGACCTCTTCCTTGACGAAGGCTTCGATGATGTCTCCCGGTTTGATGTCGTTGTAGTTGGCGATCGAGATTCCACACTCGTAGCCGGTCCGCACCTCGTTGACGTCGTCCTTGAATCGCCGCAGTGAGTCGACCTTCCCCTGGTAGACGACGACGTTGTCCCGCAGGAGCCGCAGTTCGCTGCGCCGGGTGATGACGCCGTCCTGAACGTAGCAGCCGGCCACCGTCCCATACTTGGGCACTTTGAAGGTTTCCCGAACCTCGGCTCGTCCCTGGTACGCTTCTCGCAGCGTGGGTTCCAGCAACCCCACCATGGCTTGCCGGATGTCCTTGGAGATCTCGTAGATGACGGTGTAGAGCCGGATCTCGACGTTCTCGCGCTCGGCCACTGCCTCGGCGTTCTGTTCGGGTCGGACATTGAACCCGATGACGATGGCGTTGGAGGCTGACGCCAACAGGACATCCGTCTCGGAAATCGCGCCCGCCCCGCGGTGGATGATTTTGATCCTGACCTTCTCGGTGGAGGTCTTTTCCAGCGTGTCCCCTAGAACTTCCACTGACCCCTGAGCATCTGCCTTCAGCACGATGGGGAGTTCCTTGACTTCTCCAGCCAGCATTTGGGCGTAGAGTTCGTCCAGGCTGACTTTCGCGCTCCCAGTGCGCTCCTGTTGTTTCTCCCTGTCCTGCCGATGCTGCACGATCTGCCGGCCTCGTGCCATGTCCTCGATGGCCTGGAAGGGATCTCCGGCTTGGGGCAGACCTTGCAGGCCGAGAATCTCGACGGCGCTGCTGGGTCCGGCCTTGCGAATGCTCTTCCCGCGGTCGTTGAAGAGGGCTCGGACTTTTCCGTAGCAGGTGCCCGCGATGAACGAGTCTCCCACCGACAGGGAGCCGTTCTGAATCAATACCGTGGCCACCGCTCCGCGGCCCTTGTCGAGCTTGGCTTCCAGCACAGTGCCGAAGGCGGGGCGTTTGGGATTGGCTTTCAACTCCAGCAGTTCCGCCACCAGCAAGATGATCTCCAGGAGCTGGTCGAGGTTAGTCTTCTCCTTGGCCGAAACCTCCACCACCTCGGTCTCTCCCCCCCAGTCGGCGGGAACCAGCTGGTATTCGGTCAATTCCTGCCTGACTCGCTGGGCATTGGCTTCGGGCCGGTCGATCTTGTTGATGGCAACGATGATCGGCACCCCTGCAGCGCGGGCATGGTCAATGGCCTCCTTGGTCTGCGGCATCACGCCGTCATCGGCTGCCACCACCAGCACGACGATATCGGTCACCTGAGCGCCTCGCGAGCGCATCATGGTGAACGCCTCATGGCCCGGCGTGTCCACGAACACGACGCGCTTCTTGTTGACCGCCACATGGTAGGCGCCAATGTGCTGGGTAATGCCTCCCGCTTCGCTGCCGGCCACATCAGTCTCGCGGATGGCGTCCAGCAGGGAGGTCTTCCCGTGATCGACATGGCCCATGACGGTGACGACGGGTGCACGTTCCACCACGTCTTCCGGGGCTTCCTCGAATGCCTCCTCTTCGATGACCGCTTCCTCGAAGGAGACGAACTTGGGGATGACCCCGAAGGCCAGGCAGATTTCTTCGGCGACTGTCTGATCGATGGACTGATTGATGGTGGCCATGACTCCCCGACCCATGAGTTCGCGGAGGACATCCTTGGTCTTGACACCGATCTTTTCGCTCAGATCCTTGACCGTGAGCGTTTCCGCCAGCGTGACTTCCACCGGTTCGGCGGCAACAATCTGATCCGCCTGGGCGGCCGGCGCCTCGGGCACCGGGGCGGCCCCGGGCTGCTCCACGACTGTCGGTTCGGCCTCAGCCGGCGGGGCTTCCGGCTCGGGACGTTTGATGATCTTGAGTTTTCGGGGCGGTCCAGCCAGCCGGGAGCGTTTGGGCGCCGGCTTGCCCGGAGCGGCCTTCGCCTCCTCCGGCACTTTTTCTGGCGCCGCTTTCTCCGCTTTGGCGCGAGCCTTTCGGGCCTCCGGTGCGGCTTCAGCCGGCTCGGGCTTCGTCTCCGGCTGGGCTTCCGCCACGATCGCCTGCACGGCTTCGGGGGAGAGCGGCTCGGGCGTCATGGCTTCGAGGGCCTCCGCCGTCACTTTGGCTTCCACCCTCTCGATGAGCGGTTCGTCGTCGATGGAAACCTCCACCAACTCGGGCGGCGTTTCCGGGGTGGCACTGATGCGGCGATAGCTCGCCTTGCCTTTTCGGGGTTGCAGAGAACTGGCCAGAGGGCTCTCGACGACCGGCGCTTCCTCTTCCACCTTCTTTTTCTTGGGACGAGTCTTGCCGAGCTGGCGAATCGTCTTCCGGGAGGCTTTTCGCGGCTTGGCCTTTGCGACCTTCTTCTTGGCTTTCTCCTTGTCCTTCTCGGCCTTGGCCGACTCTTCCTGCTGAAGCTCCAACATCAGCTGCAGCCGCCTGCGGATGCGGCCCGCGATGTCCTGATCGAGGGGGGTGTCTGCCGAGGGGACCCAGACCCCGATCTTCTTGAGTTCGGAGATGATCAAAGAGGTCTTGAGATGGTACTCCGTGGCCAGGTCACTCACCTTGACCTGTTCCACTTTTGTTTCGCTGTCCAAATTTCCAGTCGCGCTCAAAGCGATGTCTCCCTGGTACCCCGTTGT
>JBFKLX010000140.1:0-15136 GCA_041630155.1 Acidobacteriota bacterium | reverse complement strand
GCTGCCGCGGCCCGGGAGCCTGTTGCCAACCCTCTCTGAAGGCATCCGCCAGATTGGTCCGGGACGCCTGAATCCCCGGAGCCAGCCCCGCCAGCACCCCCACCAGCAGCGAAACGGCCGTGCCGAAGAGGAAAACCCGGTTGTCGGGAGAAAAGTCGAAATGCAAAGGAGCATCGGAGGCGACCTGCACCGAGGCCAGTAGATCGGTGACCCAAATCGCCAGCAAGAATCCGGCCAGGCCTCCCATGACGGACAGCAGCGTGCTCTCGACGATCAGCTGCCGCAGGATCCGAAGCCGTCCGGCGCCCAGCGCCGCGCGGATCGCCAATTCCTTGGCGCGACCTGTCGCTCGGACCAGCAGCAGGTTGGCCACGTTGGCGCAGGCGACCAACAGAACCAGGCCGACGATGCTCATGAAGACGACCGAAACAATCGGGAGGTAGTCGGCGGCCGCCGGCTCGAGGCGAGTCCTGGGTTCGGGGAAGACGAACGCGCGCAGGCCCGAATGAGTTTCCGGGTACTCGCTCTCCAGGTGGGTGGCACGGGCTGACACGGCTGCGGCCGCCTGCTGCAGGGTGACCCCGGGCCTGAGCCGGCCCACCACCCGCCAGCCCCATTCTGCACGATCCGCCAGCGAGTCCCGAATCTCCGGTCGAAACCGCTCCCAGACGCTCAGGGGTACGTAGAGCTGAGTCTCGACGAAGCCCACTGTTCCCGGGAAGGCCTCGGGGGTCACGCCGATCACCGTGACGGGATGACCGTTCAATGAGAGGGTCCTGCCCACGATGGAAGGATCCGCTCCGAACCGCCTCTGCCAGTAGCCAAAACCCAGAAGCACCACCGCCTCCCCGCCCGGGTCTCCCTCCCGAGCCGAATAGACGCGGCCCCGATGAGAGGCTAAGAGCAACGTCGAGAAGTAGTTTCCGGTGGTCAGCGTGACTGTCGCGCGCTCCGGTTCACCCCCGGCCGTGATCTGGGCTGCGTTGGGAACGAAAGCGGTCGCGTCTCGGAAGACGTCCAGGGAAGCGTAGTCCTGGTAGTCCGGAAAAGACATCGCACGGTGAAACTGCGCGTGACGGCCGCGAACCACGATGGAAACGAGTCGGTCCGCGTCCTGGACCGGCAGTCGCCGAAACATCAGAGCGTCAACTACGCTGAACATGGCAGTATTGGCCCCGACGCCCAAAGCCAGCGTCAGAACGGCTGTCGCGGCAAAGCCGGGACGCTTCGAAAGCGCCCTCAGGCTCGACCGGATCTCCAGAAGAAGGGAATGCATCGGTTCGGCTCCTTGAGATTCCCGTCCTTGCAAGGTTCTTACGGGAGCACCCGCCAAAAGGTTCGCCGAAGCAATGCAGCGGCACTCTCAGGACTTCGTCCAAAGGCCGCCAGGCCGGAGCCGCCCTCGGCTCGCCTTTCCGGCCGGTCGCATTGACTGGCCTGCGCGCCTGTGCTAAACCTCGGTCAACCGAAACCGCCTGATTGCCTGGCCCAGTTCTTTGCGGGGACTCGAACTCTCCAAGTCCGGAGGGGTTCTGCCGGGTTTGGCTTCAGCTGCGAAGGAGTCCGAGCCATGTCTGCCTCGAGAATCGTTGCGTTCGTCGTCGTGCTGTCCGCGCTGCTGGCCACGGGGTCGTCTCAAAGACAGACGTCTCCTGCCGATGTCGCGGCTACCTTGGGTCAGGTCTTCATGGGGCCGGTGGGGAGCAACTCGGAGGCCTTCACGAGAGTTTTGGTCACGAACCGAGATCCCAACCAGACGTGCGGTGCAGGGATCTTCTTTCACCAGGGATCGGTGACTGGACAACAGATCCCCTTCATCAACGGCCAACCGATGGAATTCGCATCTGCCAGCATCCCGCGCGGCGGGGTCCAGAAGTTCGATTTGACCGCGGACGAGCTGATCCAGGGCAGCGCCACAATTTTCGTGGAACCGCCCTGCATCCCCGACTCGCTGAGCGTGAAGGGAACCTACTTCATCCAATTGACCGTCGAGCCCCCTCAAGAGCAGACGTCTCTGACTGAGAGCTTCACGATCCGTGCCAACAATTCCGGTCAATGGCTGCGCGACGGCTTCTGTTTTGCAGTTTCCGGCAACCAGGGGGCGACTTCTTCTGGGATCCGCCAGGATCTGGGCGTCGCGACCTCCAGCGTCATTCCCGGTCAGCCAGCCCCGACGGGGACAATCCTGGAAATCATGCTCTTCGACGGGTCGGGTGCATTCGTCGCTGAGACTTCACGGGACCTCACCGGTCAGCACGACCCGTTTTTCCCGGGGGCGCTGTTTCCGGAATTCAGTGGCCTTTCGACGCTGATTTTCTGCTTGAACAGCCCTGACCCCAATTACGACGCGGACCTGTCCACCGTGCGCGTCAACCGGCTTGGCCAATCGTTTCAATTCGACGCCGAAATTTTCACCGACGGCTTCGAATCGGGAGACGTTTCGGCCTGGACCCGCTAGCCCGCATTTCTCATGCGAACCATCCGCAAGACGCCGGGATCATACCCGCCTCTGCCTGTGTTGGGCGCAGAGTGCAGCACGGGATCCTCGGGTTGCGACGCCTCGAGAGCGCGGCGGGCCTTCAGATTCCTTTTTTGAATTCTTCGATGTGCTCGTCGCAGAACAGGAATTGGTAGCGCACCCAGCGCGCGTACTTGGCCGGTTTGCACTCGGTCGGGTCGAGGTGATCGAAGTAATCACAAACCTCGTCCGCCTCAATCGAAAGGAGGGTGCCGGAATCGAGGCCGGCGCGCTCCCGAAGAGTGTCCACACCCTCCTCGTCGAGTTCCCGTTCGTAGATGGCGTGCGCTTCGCACAGGTGCTCCGCCACGCCATGCTCGACGACCAGCCAGCGGGCCGGCTCGGAGCAAGCCAGAACCTCCGGATTTTCGTCCTCCTGGTCGACGTCCGGGTCCGTCTCGAAGTCGGGCGGATCTGCAGTCCACTCGCAACAGTAGGAGTCTTCGACCAGTCCGTCCTGCTTCAGTTGGCGAATCTCTGCTGTCCCCCGGTTACAAAGCTCGCACACGCTCTCCTCCTATCGGGCTCCAGCCCGGATTTCTTCTGAAAACTCGACTGCGGCAACGACCCTCAGCCGCAGTTTCCGGACGTCAACCTTGCTTCTGGTAGGTTCCGACCAGTTGAGTTCGGGCCAGAACGTGCCCCTCCATCGCCTGTTCCACTTGTGTCTTCACCGCCGTCCCCAGATCGGGCAGCACCGTGTCCAGGGCATGTAGTTTGAAGAAATAGCGGTGCCGTCCAATCGGGGGACAGGGCCCCCCGTATCCGGTTCGCCGCCAGTCGTTGAGGCCCTGGCGAGTCCCTGCCGGGAGCTGCGAAGCAATCACGCCCTCGGGCAGCCCGCGGGCTTCAGCGGGGAGGTCGTAGAGGACCCAATGGACCCAAGTCATGCGAGGCGCCTGAGGGTCGGGGGCGTCCGGATCGTCCACGATGAGCACCAGACTCTGGGTTCCCGCGGGGGGCTCCGTCCAGGAGAGCTCGGGTGAGACGTCCTCACCCTCACAGGTATGACGCGACGGGATCTCGCCCTGGTCCTGAAAAGCGCTGGATGTCATATGCCACGTCATCACGACCTTCCTCTCCTCAAAGTGATTGATCCCTGACCCGCCCGGCGCGGCTCCTGACTCACGCAGCCAGCCGAGACTGAGGTCAGTCTGATCGCTGGCCGTCGCGGGTCGTCATTCCGATCTCGGCACCTGTGACAAGGGCGAGTCAAACATCAGCCTAGCATTTCGTAGGAGCGTTTTCTTCGGAAGTTGATCCGCCGGCGGCAGGTGATTCGCTGGTGCTGAAGCTCAGCCGCTCGCTGCTGTGATATTTCCGCTTTGCCACGCTTCGTCATTCTGGTAGGCTCTTCGGCAGCATATCGAGCCTGTTTGCCCCCGGCAAAGTTGGTGCTCGATTCTCTTCAGCGGTCACAACGCTTTGCTTTCTTCATTCCGACTCGGTTGGAGGGAATCGGGGGGGCATTCCGGCGATTCGGGAACCATCCTCTTGGAGGTGCACAATGAAAAGAACTGTCTGCCTGATTCTGGGGACGGCCGTTTTGTCGCTGCCGCTGCTGGCCCAACCGGAACCGCCCGGCGCCATCGCCAAAATCTACACTCTGAAGCCGAAACCCGGAATGGAGGACGCTTTCGAGAAGGCGTACAAGCAACACCTGCAGTGGCATCGAGACCAGAACGATACCTGGAACTGGGACGCCTGGCAGTATGAGAGCGGCGACCGTCTCGGTCAGTACGCCATCGTGACCAGCGGACACCAATGGGCCGACTTCGACAACCGGGGTGAGATGGGGCGTGCCGACGAGGCGGACGCCAATCAGCGGCTCCGTCCCTTGTTGGAATCCGTGACAGCGGACTGGTCGCTCGCCCATTACCAGATGTCGAGGCTTCCCGCCGGGATGCCGCAAGCTCAGGTGGTCCGCGTCACCGAGTACCACCTCCACCCCGGCAAAGATCTCGACTTCGCCGCCGCGATCAGCAAAGCGAACGAGGCCCTGACCAAGGCCAACTGGGGTCAGCCGGTCCTCTGGACCCAGGCGTTGACCGGAACGACCGGGGTGTTCTCAGCCGTGGAGTTCCATGAGAACTGGGCCAGCTTGCAGCCGGCCGAGACGTCGGTACTGCAGGCCCTGGAAGAGGTTCTGGGCCACGCCGAGACATCGCGTTTGGCCGAAACCTTCTGGAGCTGTCAGAAGAGCAGCCAGAGTTACATCCTGCGCTACCGGGCCGACCTCAGCTACAGCCCATCCGGGGAGTAGAAGCCCCCGGATCTCGCGAGCCTCGAGCCGTAAGTCTCTCACCCTCCGGAACAGTGTGGCTCAGAGGTGCTCGTGCAGGAACGCGACAATCTCCTGTCGGCCTTCCGGCGTCTCCTGGTGGCCTGTGTCGTATCGAAGGAGACGCCAGTTCTCGGGAACTCCGAGGTCGCTGTAGACCTTCTTCAGTTCGCGGTCGATGATGTCCAGCCCTTCGACGGGAGTCAGTTCGTCCCGGAGACCGGCCAAAGCCAGGTGGGGCCGGGGCGCGATCAGGGCATTGATGTCGGCGGTCGTGAAATGCTTGAGCAGCCCCGGGACGTAGTAGTAGATGCCGTGGTACCTGAGCCCGTTCTCGCGGAGCAGGGTGTGAAACTCGGTCTGGCAGCAGATGTCGACGGTGACCTTGATTCGCTCGTCCAGCGCCGCGACCCACCACGCCATGGTGCTGCCCATCGAAATTCCCAGCGTGGCGACGCGGCCGGGATCCACGTCCGGGCGCTGCACCAGGTAGTCGATCGCCTGGAGGCTATCGAAGACCATCATCCCCCAGAGGACACGGCCCTGCCAGAGCATCGCCTTGAACATGTCCGATTCGGAGGTGTGGCTGCGTTCGCCGAAGACCCAGCTGTCGATGCACAGCCCAGCCCAGCCCAATCCGGTCAGGACCTCCGCATACGGCGCTGGCTGCAGATAGGAGCGGCCGTCGATGAACTCCTTCTTGCCGATGTCGTAACCTCCGCCATGCGAGTGGTTGAAGAGCACCACCGGATAGGGTCCCGAGTCGCGGGTCGGCTTCGCAAAATAGGCCGGCACGGGCTCGATCCCGTTCAGCTCGAGCTCCAAGCGCTCGAGCACGTAGCCGTCCCGCTCTTCCTCTCCGATTAGGCGGGCGCGGACCGGGCGTTCCCGGTCCGGGAGATCCCCCAGCAGCTCGTAGAGCAGCTCTCTTCGCCCGCCGCTGTCCAGGTGGGAACGGCGGGGAGGCGGTGGTGCATTGATGCCCAAAAAATCCTGTCCCTGGGCTTGGGTCGTGCCGGCTGAAATGCCCAGGATTGCCAATGCCTCGCGTCGGCTGATTTCCCTCATGGGGCGATTCTGCTGCTTCTGGAACCGTCTGGCAAGCCAGCTGGAGCTGTGAGTTCTGATTGGAGTGTTGGAGGCTGGCCGTCGACAGCGGCAAGCCGCGGGTCTACCGGGTTCGACGACAAAGGGTTCGCATTCAGGCGGGTAGGAGTATTCTCAGCAATTGGCGAGCGCGCAGCGGCGGTGTCGGCGGAAAACCTTCGCCTGGGCCCGCAGCCTGTTCTCCGATTCGCCGTGCTCCAGTTCGAGGGTCTCTCGGATGAACGAGGCGACTCGTCCGAAGTAATAGGCTTTCAAGGCTTCAACGATCTGCAGTTGCCGCCGGGCCGTCCTGGCTCGGGTGAAGCTGCGCAGGAAACTGTAGACGGTCTGAGCCCACAGAGCGCTGCCGATCCGGAAACGGCGTCGTTCGAATTGCCTTTCGAGGTCCGACCTGAGCCCGGCCGGGAGAATCCACCTCACCAAGCCGTTGCTTCCGGCGTGCTGTTCCAGAGCCTGCCGTTTGATCTGTTTGTAGTCCACCCCAAGCGGCTGTGGGTCGGAGGGCAATTCCTCCCCGTGAATCACGGGGGTGTGAATCGCGTCTCGCCCCCAGCGGTTGACGCAACGCTGCAACTGACTGAACAACGTGAACACCACCTGGGTGAACATGTTGCCCAGCTTGGGGGCGCTCGGTTTGTGCACCTTGGCACCCAGCCGGGCCTGGGCCGTGACGAAATCCCCCAGCAGCGCCTCGGTCGTCATGAAGATGTCCACGCCGTATTCGCGGATGGCGGGTGTCCAGTCCTGGCCGAGCCAATGTCGCATCAGCCTGCCGGAGAAGGCGAACTCACCGCCGATCGGCTGCCGGATGTCGACCCCCAGCAGCCCGTACAACAGTGGGTAGCAGAGGTGGTTGGTGATGGTGCCGTCGTACTCGTTCCGGTCGTAGATCGGGGTCACGAAATCGCAGCCCTTCAGAACGGGCTCGGCGAGCGACGAGATCCAGTCGGGACGGATGCTGCGCAGGTCCGCATCAACAACCACCACCGCCTTGGGGTCGTGACCCTCCAGGTACCGGAAGAGATTGAGAAAATTGTTGCCTTTCCCTTTCACGCCCGGGGGCGTTGACAGGTAAGTCTTGTGGACCGGGCCGCTATCGACCTGCAAGAATTGCTGGCTCGTTCCGTCCTGAGAAAAGTTGTCGGCGTTGATCAGGGCCGTCTGCTGGTCGGGGTAGCGCTGCAGTCCCTGGGAAGCCTGCTGAGCGACGAATCCAATACTGTCCGCTTCGTTGTAAGACGGAATCCCCACGACCACGTCGACAGCACCCTCAAGCGGGTTCTCGATGATCCCTTCGTCCATCGACGAGGGGAGTGCCTGAAGACTTCCCTGGCTCATCAATGCAGTGCTCCCGGTGCTGGAACGGCTGACCCCAGCCGCCGAAACCCTGGGGTCCCCGGCGCCCGGGCACCGCGGACCCCTCACCGCCGGAAGGGTTGCCGAACCAGCACCCTTGAGATACGCAAGAACCGGACCAACCGCGATTCGAGAGGCGTAAACCCCGTAATAGCGTGTGCTTCGCTGCGGGGGGAATGTCCAACGGAATGGAGAGGACCTGCTCCGGGTCAATTCTTTGACAGCAGGGTCGGAAGAAAGTGACTCGAAGGGAGAGCCCCGGTTCAAATGGGGAGCTTTTCCTGTGGCGCCCGATCACGCACGCGGACGGTGAGGGACGCGTCAGGCCGGCATCCTTCCCGGTGATTCTGTCGGGGCCCCTGGCGGGCCGAGACTCGAGGCTCGAAGCCGAGGAAGACGAGACAGCCCTTCACTCTCGAAACTCGAGGTCGTACTCGATTTGTATCGGTCCAGGAGTCTGAGGGAGCGCAAGGGGACGGTCCCGGAACCTTGGGTGAGCTCCCATGGGAAATAGGGGTGGAGGGTTTCAGGCGCTGGACACTGTGAGCAAAGGGCGCTGGTGGCTGTGCCGGCCGAATCCGCTTCGATTCCTGGCAGAGAGAGGCCAGAGCCGGCAAGAGTCGTCGCCGGGATTCTGGATCCCGGAGTTCAGGTTCCATTCAGGGCGGCGGCGCTGGTGAGATCTCGGCAGTTCTCAAGACCCCCCTCCTTGGTCGGCTCCGAGAGCTGTCGAAGAGGGTCCGGCCTGGCCTGATCTCGAGTAACGGATCACACCGGTGATGTCGATGTAAAAGTACCGGTCGCCCGAAACACCGGGCGATTTTGGGTTTCCCCGCCCCCACCAGTTGTCCGTCGAACCGCTGGGGTTGTCCAGGCTGAATACGTAACCGAAGCGATCGGGGTCGGGGTTGCCCACGATCTGTTCGAAAACCAATTGCTGGTCGGCGTCGGCGTAGACCCCGTATTTCCTCTTGTAGATCTCTTGTGCAGCCGACCAGGTGCGCATGTAAGCAATAGCCGACGCTTCGTGGGCCGCCTTTTTCGACTGCTGCAGGCTGGGAACCGCCATCGAGAGGATGATCCCGAGCACGGCCAGCACGATCAGCAACTCAATCAAACTGAAACCTGTATTGCGATGGTTCACTGGAGCCCCCTCCAGTCGACTCCATCCCCCAACCGTCCACTTCGACGACCGGACGATCAATAGTCCAACACACTTTCATCGAGCCGTCCGTGAGCCAAGTCACGCTCTGGCCTCCCGAAAGGAAAGGGGGACAGGGCAATTTCCCCGGGGCAGGAGACACGAAAAGACGGGGACCACAGGGTGAAGACGGGGACAGTGAAGACGGGGACAGCGCCACAGGGACAGAAGGACTGAAGACGGGGACAGGGCAATTCTCCCGGGACACAATTCTCCCGAGACAAGACCGAGGCGGCAGGCCTCCCGAAAAGCAAGGGGGACAGGGCAGTTCTTTTTCCGGCAGGTGGAGAAACGCGCAATAACAGGCTTGTCGGCAAAGGGCGGCGGATCATCAAGAAGCTGGTTTTCTGGTACAAGACCACCGAACCTGGACGTGGGCGGGCCGTCGTCGAACTGTGGGGCCTGCGTTAGACGCGGGGACCTCTCGAGGCTCAATGGGCTGACCTTCAGTATTCAGGCCTCGCGCCGGATCCGGGTTGCGGGTAGCGTTCCTGCCCCCACTGATGCCGGGTCAGATTGCCCGTCCCCAACTGTGCTGGATCTGCCCTGCTGGATCTGCCCTGTCCCCAACCGCTGGCCTCACCAACCGCTGGCCTCAATGATGTGCCGAGCCTTATTCACAGCGCAGGCAGATCACTGGGTCGACGCGAGCGGCCCGTCGGCCAGGCAGATAGCAAGCGACCATGGAGACCACCAGCAAGGCGGCGGCAACCAGCATAAAATTGGCCTTGTCCCTACGAATGCTTGGGTTTGGTCTCCCATTCTCGGAACTCCGGCACCGAGACGGAAGACCGAAAATGGCCAGCTTCGGGATTGGTCCCCCATACCCGGACCAGACGGTCAGAGTCTGGATAAGGCAAGGGTTTCAGTACGACCTGGTAGACGATCCCGACAATCGCGGTGGTACTCCCAATGCCCAGCGACAGAGTCAGAATTACCACGGCCCCGAAACGAGACATGCGCCGCAGGGTGTGCGGCGCCCCTCGGAAGTCCTGTGGGGACAGTGGGGACAGGGCAATTTGAGTCCTGTGGGGACGATAGGGACAGGGCAATTTGTGCTGTGGGGACTGTGCTGTGGGGACAGTGGGAACAAACAGTGGGGACAGGGCAATTTGTGCGGTTCGCTCGGGAGGGAACCCGCGACCGTGCGGTTCGCTCGTCTGTGGGGACAGGAAGCGGGGACCGTGGGAAGCGGGGACGGGAAGCGGGGACAGGGCACAATCTGCTTCGTCCGGGGGAGGACACTGGGGACGCGGGGACGGGACGGGAGGAAAGTGGAAGGAAGTTGGAGGTGGGGACATGAGTTGAGTTCGCAATTCAGGGACCCGAGTCCAATGCCTTGCGGGGCCATGAGTTGGGAGCGCGGTGGACCGTTCTATGAGATAATGAGCATGCTGGGAGGTCGGGACGAGACCGGTCCCTGGATCGGAGAAAGGGGAAGACGATGAGAATCCCCTGGATCGTCTCATTCCTTGGGCTGGCGTTGCTGGGATGCACGGGCCGAATCCACCTTCCCGATGGTGACGTGCAGCGAGGGCGGGTGGCTTTTGCCGAATTGGGCTGCCATGCCTGTCATCGAGTCGCTGGAGAAAACTTTCCAGATCCCGTAGCAGATCCTCCCATACCGTTTGTGCTGGGCTCTCCCGTCCGTCAAAAGAGCCGCCACTATCTCGCCGAGTCGATCGTCGCTCCCTCGCACCAGTTCGCTCAACCCCCCTCGGTGGCTGTCGGGGATCCACCCATGGTTGTGGAAACTGTCCGCTATGAGAACATTCGGGAAGGTTCCGAGTCGCGGTTGGGGACACAGAACGACCGGCTCACGGTTCAGCAATGGCTGGACCTGGTGGCTTTCCTGGACGCCGTACAGCGAGGGGAGAAGGTGCAGCGAAACCGGCAAGCAGAGAGGTAGTGTCTTCAACTTTCGGATAGGATCTGGGCCCGGACCGTTTGGAGCCCACCCTCGCTGGTCTATTCGACAATCGAAGCGGGCGTGGCTGCCCGGGCGAGCAGGCCTCCGCTGGGTCCTTCAAGGGCCACCCCAAAAGGGCTATCCTCGCGGGGACCTTCGATGAGCCCACCGCCACTCCCGACAGTCCCCACAACGGAAACGGCCGGCTGAATCCTGTCGCGGGTCCAACGCCACTTGGCTGCAATCAGCGACCGAGAATCAGGCTGGGGCGTTCGGGTGCTCTCCCAGGTTTCCGTAACTTCCGCGGTCGACTCGGCAGACCGAGAGCGTTCAGCCTCTAAAGCCAGCTAGCAGGATAGGGCAGCCCACCATCCAAAAACGACCTGGGACTGTCCGTCCAGGCAGCTACTAGAAGACTCGCTCGCGATCGATGCAGTTTCGTTTCGCCTCTGCATTGTGCACGCCCCCGAGCTCTGCTACGAGCAGGTTGGCATCCACGATCCTGAGGGGGTAAGTGTCACAATGCTGCTCGGCCCGAGCCAGATATCGCTCCAGCATTTCCCGAGCAAGATCGGGTTGATTCACGCCGTCGACTTGGACCTGCGGATCGAGCAAGAAGTGAGCGAACTCATAGAGCGTCCGCTGGCTGTTGGGCGCAACCTGGAGCTCCTGGAGAAAGTGCTCGTAGGCCTTCGCGACGGCTTGGCCTGGATCTTCGCCGTGCTCGAGTGCTTCGTGAGCAATGCCTTCGTAGGCCAGGGCGATCTCTCGATGGATGCCCTCCAACTCGGGGTCTTCGTGAAGCAACACTTCGAAATGCTCAATGGCCCGCTCGAACTCACCTCGGTGCAAGTAGATCGGGCCGAGGCGGAAGTGGATCAGGAGCAAGCGCTCGGGCAGGGTCGGGTCGTGGTGCACCTCGGCCAGATGTTCGAGCAGTTCGAGGGCGTGCTCGTAATCGGCCACGGCGGCGGCCTCGTCGTGAAGGTCATCTTGACGATACATGCCCCGCTGGACGAACTCCCAAGCGGTCCGGGGCTCAGGGATTCCTAGCAATGGCCAGTCGGTCTTCACCAGGGAGAAGAAGACCGGGTTTTCGGGCTGCTCGTCTATGATGGCGCCCGGGCTGCCAATGCCTGCGTGCAGCGGGGGATAGGCGCGAAACGGATTGGTGGCTTCGGAGCGGCGGCTCCAAACCATCAAGGCAGTGCCGGTTAGAATGAGGAACAGCGCTGCCGCACCGAGTTTCAAGAAAAACACACGCATGGCGGCCTCCTACTGGCTCAACGGCACGCTGACTTCGGCCGTGGCAATGTCGAACATAATGCGGAGCAAATCGTCTATGCGCTGCTCCGTGTAGATGTTGAGGTTACGGTTGGCTGGACCGCGCAGGCCCACAAAAGGCTCCATCCGCACCGATTTGTAGAAGTTCTGCTCCACATAGGCCCCGGCGACTCGTGCCAGAAACCTCAGAAAGAGAGGCGGAAAATGCTGAAAGTGGACTCGTGCGGTGACCCGCAAGGATCCCTCGACCGGATAGCCCAAACGCTCCAGCTGCTGTGCGGAGGGCAAGTGGATTTCGTACGTGTAGGAGCGAGGATACAAGGGAGGCAGGGCGCGCCAGTTGTCCACGAAGTTGGTCTGGCCAGCGCTGAAGGTCTCCTCTTCCATCACGTTTCTCAACTCGACGTTGGACCTCGGGTGGCGACGGTTGCTCCCCGGTATGCGCGTCACGCGGCCGTCCGGCAAAGCGCCGGGGCCATAAATGCGAACCAGTTCGTTCCGAAAGAACACGAGCCCTTCTCGGCGGCCTTCGAAGATGCGTGCGTGAGGCCCGTCGTCAGGACCCAGGTGAAACACCTCATTGTCATGCGTGAATGGATTGACCACTGCCTCGATGTGCTCCTGATCTTCGTCGTGGAAGTTGCCGTCCGGTGCGAGCTCGCTGGTCTCGGGGTGAGGCTTGTCCACGAGATAACCGGATTGGTAGAGCACAACCTCGCCGGAGCTGTCGCGCTGTCGGGCGGTGACGGTGAGCTGCACCCATACTCCCCGCTCCTGTGAAAACCCGGCCGGCAGGTGGTGGCCAGTCAAGGCCACGGCCCGGACGATCACGTTGAAAGGCTCGCCCAGGCGGGCGGAAGTGTCGGTACGATCCAGGTCAATCCGGACGGCAGCCCTGGCGACGTCGTAACGGCGGGTTTCCAGAGCCAGCGGAATACCGTACTCGTCGAATCCAGGCTCAGCCACCGAAGGGTAGTCCGCACCCAGGAAGGTCTTCAGTTCATCGTCGTAGAGCAGAGGGACGTCAATGCCCGTGAAATAGTGAGTGACCACCTTCCGCCTCGGCAACGGAATTCCAGCGGGCGTCGAGATTGCCGGGACAGCAGCAAAGTTAATAGGGAAGACCCCCGGAGTGGGACCCTCGATCATCAGGGTTTCGCCCGTCGCCTGGTCCCTGACCGGGTAGGTGCTATCGCCGGCATACGGGTAGAGGGACATGTGGCAGTCCTGGCAGCGGACCACCTGGCCAAAAGGATTGGCCGAGGGATCGTTGTAGGGACCGATGGCCCATTCGGTGCTCAGGTTTTCCAGCCGGAAATGACCCATGTTAGGACTGAGACGGTTGCTGTCGGGCGAAACAATGTCCGGCGTCGGAACCCGTACGTCATGGCAGGCGTTGCAGAGCATGGGGCTGCGAATGTAGTTGATTCGCTCGTCCCGATTGGTCGACTGGTGAAAGTTGCCCCGTACCGGCATCGCCCCCTTGAAAGGACCAACTTTGAAGGTGGAATAAAGCAGCTGGAGCGTGGCGTTGGCGAAACCGTCCCCTTGCAGACTGCGCTCGAAATCGGGCCCCCCGGCCAGGTTGTGGCAGAAATCGCAGTTGACGCCGTAGCCAGCCAGCGAGGTCCGGGCACCCGGGGGCGGCATGCCACCAAAGTCTCTGGGCAGCACCTGCCTCCCGGTTGTGTCCTCGAAATGATAGTCACGCAGCGGCCGCGTGTTGGGTCCAACGATCATCAGCTGGCCCGGAGGCCCATTGGGATTCTGCACGCGCAGGCCGTCCCAGGGCGGAATTTCGCGAGGAGCGACTCGAGTACCGGACGCGTTGGTACCCAGGCCCATCGAGAATGCAGCATGGCAGCCAAAACAGAAGCCGGCTCGCAGGTTGTTGTTGTTACCAGTCCGGCTGCTGAAGTTCGAGAAATTGGGTCGATCGTATACCGGCCGCAGATTGTTGGTGATCACGCCCGCCTCTAGTGCCGCTTGAGCGGCGTAGTTGCCCGCCAGCTCCAGCGAGTTGAAGGTGGGGCTGAAGTTGCGGTAGCCGGACTTGACGCTTTGCCGGTTCTCCTGGAACTGCCGCGGATGGCAGGGTTGGCAGGAAAAAGGGTTCTGATAGGGCTGAAATCGCCCTGAGTCTATGGAAGGTACAATCCTCTGTACCGACTGACTCCTAACTTCCGCGATGAAGAAAAACAGAGAGCAGAGCAGCAAACACAGTGGTGCGCTTCGATTTGTCAGCTTTGCAAACATCGTGCCGTTCCCCTCCATTGGAACGAAAGGCAAGATTGTCCGCGGTCCTTTTTTGGGGCAGGCCCTCCGCCGACCCTATGGAACCGACGAAAAAAGACCTGTTGTTCTGGGGGAAGCTGTGATCCGAGAAAAACCAGCCCCGTCGCCCAGCGACAACGACTAATCTCTCAAACACTCGCTATCATCGAACTTTTTGGGCCGGTCTGTCAAGATGCCGCTGCGCCAAAAAACCCTGACAAGGTTCGCCTGTCCCGAAATTCGCCGGAGTTCACCGGGGTCGTGGCAACAGAACATGTGCTGGGGCCTCGAGCCACGGCAGGCTTTCCGGTGGGTTCTTGTCAGTCACCTCAAATAGCGCCCCGAATCACAGCAGAGCCCTGGACGACACGGGTGGTTTCTTCCCTAACGCTCGGTGATCTGGATGATGCATCTCACTGGCGCGAGCACGGTGGTTTCCACCCTCGAAAAGTCCAAATCGGCCGCCACAGCCAAGAGGGCAGCCTGCCAATCCATCCCGGAGATGGACGAGGCGAGCTGGCTCCTGCGCCTGCGCCCCGGCGCTGCAAATATCGAACAGCACCTTGACACGGATGTCGGACTCGATGCTGCCGCGCTTGCGGTTGATAGAGCGCGCCGGCAACCGTGACTCCCGGATCGCGAGGAATAGAATTGGGTTGCGGTCCAACGGGCTGTCACAACCCGACTGCAGCTGGCCCAGCGCTCCCCATGAGATGCGGCCGGGGTGTGCCGGGGGACAGAGGGGAGACGAGATCGGGGGACGGGGCAATTCCAGTCACTGGACAGGCTCGATCCACTCGCCAACTCCACGAGGAGGAGGAAATCCTGGAGAGGGCATTCGGTCGGGTCACGCGTGAGGCACGCGATCACGACTCGCACCATGGTCGAGGAGACGGGTCGCGAGAAGGGGAGGACGGGAAGAGACGGCTACCGATCAACCGGAACCCAAGAAACAGCTTAGATCCGATGGAAGCGCAGGGTGTCGATGACGTGTTGGCCCTGGTTCCGCCAAGTTGGGAAACTGGCAATCTGCAGATTTGGAGCGAAGGGGCGAGCCGGACTCGGGTCGAAGGATCGCCTGAGGCCAATCAGCCGGCCCCGACTGCGAGTTGGTCTTTCACCAGGAGTGGTCTAGGAGCGCCGTCGCCGCGGGCTGTGGAAGATTCCCCCCAGGTGGGAGATGGGCTGGCGTTTGCGCCGGTACAG
>JBFKLX010000139.1:0-15249 GCA_041630155.1 Acidobacteriota bacterium | reverse complement strand
TCCCGTCCCGCATTGACGCGGACCCGGGCCCGGGTCGAGTGCAGCTTTCGGTCTTCCCTGTCGCGCACGACCAGGTAGATGTCCGGCCTTCGATCGAAGAGATCCCTGAAATCGCTTGCCTGGTAGGGGATGCGAAACGTCCCATGGCGATCGGTGACGCTGCTGCCGAGTTTGTCATCGAGCAGCAAGTCTGCGTCATAGGCTTCGACCAGCAAGCCTGCGACCGCGGTACGATCCTCCCGCCGACGAATTGTTCCTCTTACGACGAATTTGCCATTTGTCATGACCCATCCGACGGTCCCCATTCTATCGCGTCGGTGCAGTTCTACAGCATTTGTCTATATACATGGATGTATATATGTGTGGCCTCGCAAGCAAGCCGGCGCCTGCCCGGGGACGCTGGGCGGAGTCGGAAAGACAGAAAAGTTTTCGGCAACCTGCCTCCCGGCTGGTTTGTGGGAGGCGTTGCGGAGCGGCGGAGACGCAAGACAACTTGGGGTGGGCGGGGCCGCAGTCAGGATCGACCCGTCTCTGGCCGTCTGCCAGTCTCACGACTCGAGAATCACCGGCACGATTGCCGGCGTTACGAGGGAACTTCCAACTCCCGGACCAGGAACGCCAGAACGTCGGCGGCCTCGTCCAGCAGCTTGCTGGTAGGCTTACCGGCGCCGTGGCCGGCCTTGGTCTCGATCCGGATCAGGACCGGATTGTCCCCGGCGTGCGCCGCTTGAAGTCTCGACGCGAATTTGAAGCTGTGGCTGGGGACGACCCGGTCGTCGTGATCGGCCGTCGTGATCAGCGTGCTCGGGTACCTCACCCCGTCCTTCAGGTTGTGGTAGGGAGAATAGGCGTAGAGCGCTTGGAACTCTTCGGGATCTTCCGGCGAGCCGTAATCCGACTCCCAGGCCCAGCCGATCGTGAATTTGTTGAAGCGCAGCATGTCCATCACTCCAACGGCCGGCAGCGCGGCGGCAAACAGCTCGGGGCGCTGATTCATGACTGCCCCCACCAGAAGGCCCCCATTGCTGCCCCCTTGAATCGCCAGCTTGGACGACCGCGTGTAGCCGTTAGCGACGAGCCACTCGGCCGCCCCGATGAAATCGTCGAAGACGTTCTGTTTCTGCAGCTTGGTCCCCGCCTTGTGCCAGGCTTCGCCGTATTCTCCACCGCCTCGCAGATTGGCCACCGCGTAGACGCCCCCCAGCTCCATCCAGGCCAGGTTACTCACCCGGAAGCGAGGCGTCTGGGGAATGTTGAATCCCCCATAGCCGTACAGCAGCGTCGGATGCTGCCCGTTCAACTCCAGCCCCTTTTTGGCCGTGATGAACATGGGCACGCGCGTTCCGTCCTTGCTCGTGTAAAAGAACTGGCGCGTCTCGTAATCTTCGGGATCGTAGGCCAAATCCGGCTGCCGGAACACCGAGGCCTCCCCGCTGGACAGAACCAGACGATAGACCGTGTTGGGAGCCGCGAAGGAGCTGAACGCGAAGAACGCTTCCCGGTGGTCCGGTTTGCCCGATATGCTCTCCACACGGCCCAGGCCGGGCAACTCGATTTGGCGTAGCGGCGTGCCGTCCAGCGCGAACAGGTCCAGGCGTGCATGCGCGTCCTGCAGCGACGAGGCCAGAAAGCTCTGGTTGATGACGTAAACGTCCCGCAGCGTGACTTCCCGCTCGGGGATCAGCGTCTTCCACCGAGAGCGCTCGGGCCGCCGGGTGTCGATCGCAATCAGCCGGCCACGCGGGGCCTCCAGGTCGGTCCAGAACCAGAAGACCGGTCCCTGATTGCCCACGAAGTCATAGGCGGCGTCGAATTGGTCGAGCAGCTCCACCACCTGGTCTTTTCCCCGCAGGTCCTGGTAGAAGACCCGCTTGCGCGTGTCGGTCCCCTCGGAGACTTGGAGGATGAGATAGCGACCGTCCTCGCTGACCCGCGAGTCGAACAGCCAGGTCTCATGGTCGGGGCGCTGGTAGATCAAACGATCCTCGCTCTGTGCCGTTTCCAGCTGGTGGTAGAACACTTTCTGATTGAGATTCAGCCCTTCCAGAGCATCCCCTTCCCGCGGCTCGTCGTAGCGGCTGTAATAAAAGCCCCGGCTGTCGCCCGACCAGGCCGCGTCGGAGAACTTGACCCACTCGAGGCGCTCCTCCAGGTCCCGGCTCGAAGCCACCTCCCGGATCCTCCACTCCTGCCAGTCCGAACCCGCTCGAGCCGTACCGTACGCCAGATAGCGGCCATCCGGGCTGAGTTCGTAGTCGGTCAGCGCCACGGTGCCGTCCTGGGAGAGCGTATTGGGATCGAGCAGGACGCGCGGTTCTCCTTCGAGTCCGTCCATGACGTACAGCACGTCCTGGTTCTGCAGTCCGTCGTTCTTCTCGAAGAGATAGAGACTGCCGGCCCGTCTCGGCACCCCGTACTTTTCGAAGTTCCACAGCTGGGCCAGCCGCTCGCGAATCTTCTCGCGTTGCGGGATCTGCTCGAGGTACCCGAAGGTCACGCGGTTCTGGGCCTCGACCCAGCGCGCGGTCTCCTCCGAATCCAAGTCTTCGAGCCACCGGTAAGGATCGGAGACCTGGGTGCCGTGGTAATCGTCCACGTGCGCGACCTGGCTCGTCTCGGGATAGGCCAGTCGGGGGGGCGAATCAACGACGCAGGAAGCCGTCAGAAAAGGAATCAGCAGGACGATGGCAAGGGACGTTCTTTTCATGGCGTGGGCTCTCTTCTCGATGACGCCCGGGACATCCGGGCATTGACGAATCTTAGCAGACTTCACTCCAGCTCGCTCGCCCCCAGGAGGTCTCATGGGGCCCCTCGTGGCAGTGCTCCGGATCATCCCCGCTGACGGTGGCGCCGCCCCGGCCCAAGGTTGGTGTGAGAGAATCTTTGGTCCAGGGCGCCCGGCTCGAGAGAAGCCGTGCGGGCAGAGACTCCGGGGAGGCCGAGTTTTTCTGCGTCGCTGCTGGTGCCTGCTTCCGATACGCAACGTGCTCGATCCGTCCGCGGCTGGGCCGAGCGCCGGAGAGAACAGATTTGTCGAAACGAAACGCCAGAAGACGGAGTCGACTGATCGGCCTGCTCGGGGCAGGCCTCTCGATCTTTGCAGCGGGATGTTCGGGCGAGCCGGCGATCCCGGACCCCGGACTGAGTTGGAGCCTGGCCCAGACCCGCGCCCAGCGGATCCGTGGACCGTCCTACCGCCTCCACCTGGACATCCCTGGCGATCCGGGTCAACCGATCCGGGGCCGGCAACTCATCGGCTTCGACTACCGGCACTCGGATTCGGGTTCAGAGTTTCTCGTGATCGACTTCGAACCGGGCGCCGAGGCGGTCCGGAAGCTGGCGGTCAACGGTCGTACACTCGAGGTCTCCGCTGCCAACGGTCATCTCCTGATTGGTGAGTGGGAGATTCCCCCCGGGCAGAGAACCGAAATCGAACTGGAATTCCTTGCCGGGGAGGCTCCTCTCAACCGCCGCGAGGACTTCCTCTACAGCCTCTTCGTGCCGGACCGCGCCTCGAAAGCCATCCCCTGCTTCGATCAGCCCGACCTGAAGGCCGTGTTCGAACTGGAGTTGGCGATCCCTGCCGGCTGGAACGCGGTTTCCAACGGCGCGCTCAGCGAGGACACGACCGGCAACGGCAGACGTCACCTCCGATTCGCTCCCACCAGGCCCATCAGCAGCTACCTCTTCGCTTTCGCTGCCGGGCGCTTTCAAGTCGAGGAGGGCAGGGCAGGGGAACGGCCCCTTCGCTTCTTCCACCGGGAGACCGATCAGCAAAAGGTCGAGCGCAACCGCCAGGCCCTGTTCGACCTGCACGGGCAAGCCCTGGAGTGGCTGGAGGAGTACACCGCCATCGACTATCCCTTCGAGAAGTTCGATTTCGTGCTGATCCCGGCGTTCCAGTTCGGAGGCATGGAACATCCCGGGGCGGTCTTTTATCGCGCCGAACGCTTGCTGCTCGAGGAATCGCCGACTCGGAACGAGGTTCTCGGCCGCGCTTCGCTGATCGCGCACGAAACGGCCCACATGTGGTTCGGCGACCTGGTAACGATGCGCTGGTTCGATGATGTCTGGACCAAGGAAGTGTACGCCAACTTCATGGCGGCCAAACTGACGCATCCACAGTTTCCCGAAGTCGATCACGCTTTGCGCTTCTTCCTCGACCACTACCCCAGTGCCTACGCCTTGGACCGGACTCAGGGGACGCACGCCATCCGCCAGCCGCTGGACAACCTCAACGAAGCCGCCAGCCTCTACGGATCGATCATCTACGACAAGGCGCCGATCGTGATGCGCCAGCTCGAGTGGCTGATCGGCGAGGAGCCGATGCAGCGGGGACTGCGCGCCTACCTGCGAGATTTCGCCTGGGGAAATGCAGGTTGGCCGGACCTGATTCACATCCTGGATGAATCGGCAGATCTAGATCTGAATCAGTGGAGCCGCGTGTGGGTGGAGAGCGCGGGGCGCCCCACGCTGCGTTTGTTCCGGGAGACGGCCGCCGATCAGCGACAATTTGCCCGCCTGGTGCAGGAAGACCCTTACGAGCAGGGCCGGCTCTGGCTGCAGCCGCTGCAGCCGTTGATGTGGAGTCAGCGCGGTGTCCGGCGGCTGGAACTGGTCATGGACCAAAGAGAGGTGACCCTGGGTTGGATCATCGCGGTCCCTTCAGTCATCCTGCCCAACGGTGACGGGCTTGCCTACGGGCTGCTGCTTCTTCCCGAAGAGGACCAGCAGCAGCTGCTGGAAACGATCCCGCTGCTGCCCAGCGCGCTAGATCGCGCCGTGGCCTGGGAAACCCTCTGGGATGCACTCCTGGAAGGCCGGCTGGAGCCCGAGGCTTTCCTCGACGCGTTGGTGAAACACCTGCCCGCGGAGCAGGAAGAACTGATGATCGGCCGAATGCTTCACCTGATGAGAGAGACCTTCTGGGGATTCCTGAGCGCGCCCCAGCGGGTGCAGCAGGCCGTTCGGGTGGAGGGGCTACTCTGGGATCGCTTGCGCTCGACCCCGTCGGACTCCCTCAGAACGACGCTGTTTCGGAGCTTCCGGGACCTGGCCTGGACTCCCCAGGCGGTGGAGCGGGTCAGAGGAATCTGGAAAGCGGAGCTTGCGGTGAAGGGTCTGAAGCTGTCCGAGCCCGATCAGATGGAAACCGCCCTGGAGCTGGCGGTTCGGGGAGGTGCCGACGCTCGAGAGCTGCTCGATCAGCAGCTGGCGCGATTGGAGCGGCCCTATTCCCGTGAACAGTTCACCTTCGTGGCGGAAGCAGCGTCGCCCGAACCTGCCCGGCGGCGGGCCTTCTTCGCCAGCCTCGCCGACCCGGAGCACCGCCGCCGTGAGCCCTGGGTTCTGCAGGCCGTCAGTTATCTCCACCATCCCGCCCGGGCAGGCGAGTCCGAGGAGTTCATTCTGCCGAGTCTCGAAATCCTGGAAGAAATCCAGCGCACCGGGGACATCTTCTTTCCCAAGCGCTGGCTGGATGCGACCTTGTCGGGACACCAGTCTAGCAGCGCTGCCCTCGTCGTCCAGGATTTCCTGGACTCCCATCCCGACTACCCACCGCGCCTCCGGAGCAAGATCCTCCAGTCTGCCGACCTGCTCTTCCGTAAGAGCAGAAGGTGACTCCCTGGCGGGAGAAGCTCCATTCGAATCCCAAGTCACGAATCGTGCCCGAACGCTTCCAGGCGTTGTCGCAGGCTGCTTTTGCCGTCATACTGGAGCATCGGAGGAGCACCGCGTGAGTGATCGGAACGAGCCGTACACGATTCTCTGCCTGGCCTGTTATTTCAAAGGAGCCGACTTTCTCCGGGAATGCAAGCGCCTGGGCTGCCGGGTCATCCTGGTGACCTCGCGAAAACTAGCCGAGGAAGCCTGGCCCTACGACGATATTGATCAGACGATTTACGTAGAGGAAGCGAGCGAACGATGGGATCTCGCCAGTCTCGTGCGTACGGTGAGCCGAGTTGCCGCGGAACAGGAGATCCACCGCATCGTTCCTTTGGACGACTATGACCTCGAGAAAGCGGCGCACCTGCGCGAGCACTTGCGGCTGCCGGGGATGGGAGAGACCCGAACACGTTACTTTCGCGACAAGCTGGCCATGCGCGCCCGGGCTCGGGAAGCCGGCATCCTGGTACCCGATTTCGTGGACGCCATCAACGACCGGCGCCTCGAAGAATTCTCGCAGCGGGTCCCCGGACCCTGGCTTTGCAAGCCCAGATCACAAGCTTCAGCCATCGGCATCAAGAAGATGAGCTCGCCCCAAGAGTTGCGGGAGGTCGTCGACCAGCTGGGAGACGAGCGGTCTTTCTCCGTAGTCGAGCGTTTCATCCCCGGGGAGATCTACCATGCCGATTCGATCGTCTTCAACGAGGGAGTGGTCTTCGCACGCGTCCACAAATACTCGGCACCCCCCATGAAGACCGCTCACGAGGGCGGCGTTTTCTGCTCGTCCACGATCGAATATGGTTCGGCCGAGGAAGTCGAGTTGCAGGAGTTGAACCGCCGGGTGATCGGCGCCATGGGCTTGCGGTGCGGCGTGACGCACACCGAGTTCATAAAGGCCCAAGAGGACGGGCGCTTCTATTTCCTGGAAACCGCTGCGCGCGTGGGTGGCGCCCACATCGCCGAAATGCTCGAGGCGTCCAGCGGTTTGAACCTGTGGGCCCAGTGGGCTCGGCTCGAATCCCTCCCGCCCGGGGAGTCCTATCAGCTGCCTCAGCCGCGTCTCGATCATTCCGGCATCCTCATCTCCCTGGCTCGTCAGGAGCACCCGGACGCGAGCGCATACAATGATCCCGAGGTGGTTTGGCGGCTGAAGAAGCGACATCACGCGGGCCTAATCGTCGCGGCCCCGACTCTGACTCGTGTGCAAGAGTTGCTGGGAAGCTACACCGAACGGTTCTACAACGACTTTTTCGCCGTGCAGCCTCTTCCCCAGCGACCCTCGGCCTGACCCGGGCCCGCGTCGCCGCCCGGGATCACACTCGACTGCCCGTCCGGCTCCACTCGCCTAATTAGGGATCTGACCCTTGGGGCTTTGAATTTCTTCGAACTTGGAGCTTTGTGCTTTGGGTTCCCTGCGGGGCGCCTGGGAGGTGAACAGCTTTTCGGTGAATTCGTTGAGGAATTTGTTATCGGGATCGAGTTCGTGGCGAGTGGCCACCACCCGGTCGAACCGATTGTCTGACGCGTACATTCTTCGCAGCCGGGCTGCGTCGATCCAGGTCTTCTTGCCGAGATGCACCTGCCCCGCGTGGGCGAGCAGGATCTTCTCCACTTCGCGAAAGACGGGATCGGTGTCCAGCGACAGACTGGGTGCCAGCTCGATGTAGCAGGTTCGTCGGCCTGCACCCGGGCCCAGCAGGCCCTGGGACGTGTCGGGAGTGAAACGAATCTCCACGATCGTCACGAAGCTTCGCTTTTTCAAGTGCTCGAGCACCTCTTCGAGGCAGCGCTGGTAGCGTTCGAAGGGGATTCCGTACTCCAACTCGTCGTGGCGAAAATAGAGCTTTCGCGAGAAGCCGTCTGCTGAGGGGTAGACCTCAGCGGACTGCCCGAGGCTGATGTTGCAGGCTGTGAAGCCGAAGTCGTGGGTGAAAACGAAGGGTGCGAAGAGCCGGAAGATCCCCAGCAGATACCCCGACGCCAGCATGTCCACGAGTTCCCAGAAGATCTTCTTGACCTGCCGGAAGCGCCCCGGCGGCCGGTCCGTACGGTCCCAGACGTTGGCGCGCACGGTTTCGAAGGGGAGTCCGCCCAGGTAGTAGAAACTGAGGTGATCGTGTTGCTTCAGCAACTCGTCGATTTGCGCCTCAGCCTCCGCACGAGGCATCAGCCGCGTGGATTTGACGAGATTGAAGGCCTTCACGCATTGCAGCTCGACTTCGCAGACGATCCCGCAGGTGCCAATGCTCCCCATGGCCGCGTGAAAGGCGTCGTTGTCCGGCTGGAAACGTCGCAACTGGCCGCGGCCGTCGACCAGTTTCAAGGATCGGATCTGCTCGGAGAGAAAACCGTGGTCGCGGCCCGTTCCGTGCAGATCCGTGGCCAGCAAACCGGCAATGCTCTGAGCATCCGTGGAACCTGCCACGGGCAGGCTGAGACCATGTGTCTTGAGCTCGCGATTCAAGTCTCGCAGGCGAATTCCTGCCTGGACCCTCACTCGCTGCTTCTCCCGGTCCACGCCCAGAACACGGTTGTAATCGTCCAACGAGATCAACGTGTGGCCCGTCAGAGGTGAAGCATTGAAGGAGTGGCCGGCACCCACTACCCGAACTTTCTCCGCGTCCCTGACCAGCCGGCACAAGTCTTCTTCGGTTTCAGGAGCAAAGTAATACCGGGGGCGGCAACGAAAGGTCCGGCTCCAGTTGAGCCACCAGCCAAACAGGTAGATGCCTTCGTGAAGGACCCACCGGCCCCCGGACAGGAGAAACACCAAACTGTTGGCCGTGTTGGAGGCCCAAGTGAGGATGATTCTCCAGAGGCGTCCCATCTCGTCCTTTTCTGGATGAGCCCGGTCAGTTTCGATGGAGGTCGTCAGGACTCTACCTTACCCGTGCCAGGCGCGGCAATCAAGAAAGGATCAGGCTTCGGGCGGAGCTCCAAATTTCAAACCTCAAAGCTCGAGCAAACGCCAAGTTCCAAGCATCAAGGTTTCCAGATTTTCCCTACGCCCCACGCCCTACGCCCCGAGGCCCTAAGCCCACCCCAGTCCCCCATGCCTCTTGTGCCCTGTCCCCATTGGATGTCCCCAGTGGAGAAGGCCGCGACTGCCTACGCGGCCCAGCCGGGCTACTCCCGGAGAACTTGAAAACTCGAACCAGCTGAGACCAAGCAGGCCAGCCGCGGTCCCTCCGGACCTACGCCCTACTAAGCCCCCAAATGAGATATATTGAGCCATTGCGGCTCGGGCTGTGCCGAGGCGTGCTCGGGAGGCTTTTTGGAGAAGGGGACAACAAAGCACATGAAACAGTTGATGCGGATTCAGATTTGGGGCTGGCTGTTGGTTCTCTCGTCGGCTCTGCTGGCTGCCGACGTGACGATGCACTACGACAGTGGGGGAAAAGGCCTGGGGTTTGAAGCCCAGGGCGAGAGTGTCACCTACATCCAAGGCCTCAAGATGCGCAATGAGACCACCTTGAAGGGGGACCTTACGATCACGATCCTCGACCTGGACGCGCAGCAGTTCATCACCCTGGACCCCAAGAAGAAGAGAGCGGAGGTCACCAATCTCGCCGACATGTCGCGGCAACTGCGTGAGATCTCCGGCGGAGACGTTTCCGTCCGGATGGACCCCACGGGCCAGACGCGGGACATCGGCGGCCAGACCTGCCAGGACTACCGGATGGCCGTGCGAGTGGCAGCCTCTCCGATCCCTGACCAACCCATTCAGGTGCTCATGCAGGGTCCCGTCTGCCTGGCGCCCGAGGCCCCTGGAAAGGACGAAGTGGTGCGCTTCTACTCGACTGCGGCCGAACGGGGGCTGTTCTTCGGCAATCCGCGAGTGGCCCAAGGCCAGCCGGGTCAAGCCAAGGGGCTCGCGGAACTCTACCGGGTGATGTCGGAAAAGGGGGTCCCCTATGCCATGGACATGGAAATCTCGTTCGAAGGAACCGGCATGATCGCACAGATGATGGCGCGCATGGGGAAATCCAGCATGCAGAGCACCCTGACCCGGATCTCGACGGAGTCGCTGGACCCCAGCCTCTTCGAGATTCCGGAGGGTTACAAAGTCAAGAAGTGAACCAAAAGGCCCAGCCTCGCAAGGGCTGGGTCGTACGAGCCGGCGTGTCCCCGCCGAGGATGGCGAGGGCACGCTTTTTCAACTCCTTTTTCCGTCCCCACCGAGTTCCTCCAGGTATTCCGCCAGCAGTCTGACGCCGAATCCGGAGGCTCCCCTGAATCGGCTGCCTTCGGACTCTGGGTAGGCGACCCCGGCGATGTCCAAGTGGGCCCAGGAAGAATCCTTGCCCACGAACATCTGGAGGAAACGGGCGGCGGTGACGGCTCCTCCGCTGCGGCCGCCGTAGTTCTTGACGTCTGCGACGTCCGACTCGATCTGTCGATCGTATTCAGGCCAGAGGGGAAGCCGCCAGAGCCGCTCGCCCGCTCGTTCGCCCGCGGATGTTAGGGCTCGAGCCAGGCTGTCATCGCTGGTGAACAGGCCGGCGGCTTTGTCACCCAGGGCGATGATACAGGCACCCGTCAGGGTGGCCAGGTCGATCATCACGCGGGGGGAGAAATGCTTCTCGAGATAAGCCAGCCCGTCGGCCAGCAACAGCCGTCCCTCGGCGTCGGTGTCCTCCACTTCGATGCTGATTCCGGCCAGCGAACCGATGACGTCTCCGGGATTGAGCGCCGCTCCACCGGGCTTGTTGTCCGTGGCGGGGATCACTCCCACCAGGTGCAGGGGGAGCCCGAGTCGGGCCGCCGCTCCCAGGGTGCCGACCACCGCGGCCGCACCGGCCATGTCGCTCTTCATCCAGGACATGTTTTCCGCATTCTTGATGGAAATCCCTCCGCTGTCGAAGGTGACACCCTTGCCCACCAGCCCGACCACGGGCGCCCCGGCAGGAAGGCCTTCGGGCCGGTGCTCCAGCACGATCAGGACGGGCGGCAGGGCACTCCCCTGGTTGACGGCCAGCAGAGCCTCGAGCCCCTCCTTCCGAATGGCCGTCTTGTCCAGCACCCGCACCCGATAACCGTCGCGCCGGCCGGCGTCCGATACAGCCTCTCCCAAGCGCTCGGGAGTGAGGAGGTTGCCCGGCTGGTTGACCAGATCCAGGATTTCGCGCTGGCAGGCGGCAACGGAGGCGGCTCGGGCGCTGCGTCGCACAGCTGCATCTTTCAGGGCGACGGGGAGCAACAGAGTCAGCGTTTGAACCTGTTCCCGTTCCTCGGGACGTCCCCCCGAACCCGGCCCGCGGCCTTTGTACAGGCCTGGATCGTAGTCCCCCAACACGCAACCTTCTACGCCGGCCTGGACGAAAGGAAGCGATTCTTGCGACGGGTCGAGGAAGCTCAGATCGACGCCGAGGTTGCGGGGTCGTCTCTTGTACGCGCGAAGGAGCCTTCTCAAAGCCCCGCGTAGACCGGCAGGAGCCCAATCCTTGCCGGTGCCCAGGAGACAGATCTCAGAAGGCCGATCGCCGTCCCGGGCGACGAGCGAGAGACCCTCATCGGGCGCCGCTGCCAGGCGCGCCGCCAGGCGGTCTTGGTCCAGGCCCAGCCGCCCCGAGACGGCGCTCAGAGCCCCGGATCGATTCGAGACAGCCGACGGCACGATCAACAGTTCGACTTCGGCCAGTTCCTTCCAGTTCGTGACACAGCGAATCCGCATCGCCCCCTCGAGTGATCAATTGACAGGTAGCACAATGGGTGCTCGAATCAGACTCGAGCTGCCCGCAGACGTCGATCTTTGAGATTCTCCCTAAAGGTAGTCCTCCACGGGTGGGCAGGCGCACACCAGGTTCCGGTCCCCGAACGCGTTGTCGATCCTGCCCACGCTGGGCCAGAACTTGTGTTCCCGCACCCAGGGCAGCGGGAAGACGGCTTCCTGCCGGGAATAGGGATGCTTCCAATCTCCCACCAGCGCGTCCAGCGTGTGGGGTGCGTTCTTCAAGGGGTTGTCTTCCCGGTCTGCGGCCCCCTCTTCGACCCGGCGGATCTCTTCCCGAATCGAGATCATGGCGTCGCAAAAGCGGTCCAGTTCTTCCTTGGACTCGCTCTCGGTCGGTTCGATCATCAGCGTCCCCGCGACGGGCCAGGACATAGTGGGGGCGTGGAAACCGTAATCCATCAGCCGCTTCGCCACGTCGTCGACTTCGATGCCCGCCGAGTGCTTGAGGGGGCGGAGATCGACGATGCATTCATGAGCCACCAGGTTGTTCCGCCCTTTGTAGAGGATCTGGTAGTGGCCGTCCAGGCGCCGGGCGATGTAATTGGCATTGAGGATGGCTACCAGGGTGGCCTGTTCGAGCCCCTCACGACCCATCAGCGTGATGTAGCTCCAGGAGATGGGCAGGATGCTGGCACTGCCCCAGGGTGCCGCTGAGACTGCCGAGATCCCGGTTTCCGGTCCGGCTTCCGGCACCATCGAGTGCCTGGGCATCAGCGGCGCCAGGTGGCGGGCCACCCCGATCGGGCCGACACCTGGTCCTCCCCCTCCGTGAGGGATGCAGAAGGTCTTGTGCAAGTTGAGGTGGGCCACGTCCACGCCCAGCCTCCCCGGCCGGCACAGTCCCACCAGGGCGTTGAGGTTGGCCCCATCCAGGTAGACCTGGCCGCCGTGCTCGTGAATCAACTCGCAGATCTGCACCAGGCCTTCCTCGAACACCCCGTGTGTCGACGGGTAGGTGATCATCAGGGCGGCCAGCTCTTGTCGATGTTTTTCCGCCTTGGCGCGGAGGTCCTCCAGGTCGATGTTCCCCGCTTCGTCACAACGCACGACCACGACCCGCAACCCGGCCATCGTTGCGCTGGCGGGGTTGGTGCCGTGAGCCGAACTGGGAATCAGGCATACGTCGCGTCCCCCTTCGCCCCGTGATTCGTGATAGTGACGGATGATCAGCAACCCAGCGTACTCGCCTTGACTTCCGGCATTGGGTTGCAGCGAGACACCGGCAAATCCCGTGATCTCTGCCAGCATCGCCTCCAACTGATGAATCATTTCCAGGTATCCCCGGGCCTGAGGCAGCGGGGCAAAGGGGTGAATGCCGGAGAACTCGGGCCAGGAGATGGGCAGCATCTCGGTGGTGGCATTCAGCTTCATGGTGCACGAGCCCAGCGGGATCATCGACTTGGTCAGCGACAGGTCTCTTTCCTGCAAGCGATTCAGGTACCGCAACATCTCGGTCTCGGAGTGGTAGCGGTGGAAGACGGGGTGGGTGAGGAAGTCGCTTGTCCGGCTCAGCGACTCGGGCAAGGTCTCCTGCAGTTGCCGGTCCAGCTCTTCGAGGGAGACGGCGGGGGAGGCCGCATCACCAATCACTTCCCAGAGCTCCTCGAGGTCTTGCCGGGTGGTGGTTTCGTCCAGGGCGATTCCCACCCCCTGTGGGAGCCGCCGCAGGTTGATGGACCGCCCACCGGCCCGCTCGAGGATTTCCTCCCGGTCCCCCTCGGGGACGGCCAGGTAAATCGTGTCGAAGAAGTGGTCGTGAACCAGCTGGTACTTCAACTCCCGCAGCCCGGCGGCCAGCAGGCGAGCCATACGGTGGACTCTCCGGGCGATCCGGCGCAGCCCATCGGGGCCGTGATACACAGCGTACATGGATGCCAGGACCGCCAGCAGGACCTGGGCGGTACAGATGTTACTCGTCGCCTTCTCGCGGCGAATGTGCTGCTCGCGGGTCTGCAGGGCCAGACGCAGGGCCGGTTTCCCGTGAGCATCCTTGGACACGCCCACCATCCGTCCCGGAATCAGCCTCTTGTGTGCCTCGCGCGTCGCAAAGAAGGCGGCATGAGGGCCGCCGAAGCCCAGGGGAACGCCGAAGCGCTGGCTGTTTCCCACCACCACGTCGGCCCCCCATGCTCCCGGCGGCTCCAGCAGCATCAGGCTCAGCAGATCGGTGGCAACTGTGACCAGCACCTGGTCCTGGTGGGCTCGTGCAACCAGCTGACGGTAGTCGTGCACCGCCCCGGTGGTGGTCGGGTATTGCAGCAGCATGCCGAAACAGGTGCCGTCGAAAGACCACTCGTCCTGGACGAGGGACACTTCGATTCCCAGGGGTCTGACCCGCGTCTGCACTACTTCGATGGTCTGCGGATGGCAGTGGGTGCTGACCGCGAAGACGTTCCGGCCCAATTTGGCCTGCAGCCCGTGACACATCGACATGGCCTCGGCTGCAGCCGTGGCTTCGTCCAGCAGCGAGGCGTTGGCGATCTCCATCCCCGTGAGATCGATGATCATGGTCTGGAAATTGAGTAGCGCCTCCAGGCGTCCCTGTGAGATTTCCGCCTGGTAGGGAGTGTAGGCCGTGTAGAACCCGGGATTCTCAAGAATGTTGCGCAACAGGACCGTGGGAGTATGGGTGTTGGCGTACCCGAGACCCAGCCACGACTTGGCCAACAGGTTGGCCGACGCCAGCCGGCGCAGAACCCGCAACGTCTCCGCCTCGGGGCGGCTGGAGGGAAGCTTCAGTGGGTCGCTGCTTCGAATGCTCTGGGGGATCGCTTGCTCGATCAATTGCTCGAGCGAGCTCAGGCCCAGCGTCTGGCGCATGTCTGCGATTTCGTAAGGACGCGGGCCGATGTGGCGCCGGATGAATTCCGCCGACTCATCCAGTGCCTCCAGGTTGGCTTGTGAGCTGGTGTTGCTGTGGTTGGGAACCGTTGATTGGGGCATCTCGATTTCGCTGTCTTGTCTCCGCGCCAGGTACCGGGCCGCAAGCGGTCGTCTCAACCGAGCGTCAGGCGTGGCAGATCAGCCCTCCGCTTCTTCTTCGACGTAGTTCTCGTACTGGGAGGCGGACATCAAGTCGTCCAGTTCTTCCGCGTCCGACAAAGCAATCTCGACGATCCACCCTTTGATGTAAGGGTCCTCGTTAATCGTCTCCGGGCTGTCAGCCAGCATCTCATTGACCTGCAAGACTTTACCGGAGACGGGACTGTAGACTTCCGACACCGCCTTGACCGACTCCAGGGAAGCCAGCGCCGCTCCGACCTCGAAACCGTCACCGGGCTCGGGGAGATCCACGAAGACGACGTCGCCCAGTTGATCCTGTGCATAGTCCGTGATCCCCAGCTTGGCGATCTTGTGGTCGTCGTCCACATCCAACCACTCGTGCTCTCGGCTGTAGAGGAGCCCGTCTGGGACATTCATGATTGTGTCCTTTCTCGAGGTATTGGGCCAAGCTTCTTCCGAGCCGCCAGGGCGCCAGCTAACACCGTTTCATCGGAGCTCATCTCGCGGCACGGCGGGCAGCACCTTCAACCTTCTGACCGCCTGTAAAACGGAGTCGGGACCACCACGGCCTCGATCGGCTTCCCCCGAATCTCGATCTCGAGCTGCTGGCCGACCTGGCAGCGGGCAGCCGGGAGATAAGCCAGCCCCACGGCCTTGCCGAGGGACGGCGCAAAGCTTCCACTGGAGACCTCGGTGATCGGCTTTCCATCCAGGAGCACAGGGTAGTGGTCCCGGGCAATGCCTCTCCCCACCATCTCGAAGCCGACCAGTTTCCGGGCCACTCCCTCTTCTTTCTGGCGCGCCAGTGCTTCACGGCCGATGAAGTCGCTTTTCGCCAGTTTGAC
>JBFKLX010000138.1:0-15344 GCA_041630155.1 Acidobacteriota bacterium | reverse complement strand
GGGTCGCCCGCCGCGGCTGCGCTCGCCCACCGGCCAGAGCAAGAGCGTGTTGCCGATGATGAACACCACGCCGCCGATCCAGATCCAGTTGACCAGGGGATTGATGTAGACCTTGAGGGCTGCGGACTGATCTGCCTCTAGCCCGACGAGGATCACGTAGAAGTCCTCGAGCAGGCTGCTGGCGACTGCGGGGATCGTCGTCGGCTGCTCCTGCTGGAAGTACATGCGCTTTTCGGGAATGAGCACCCCCAGGGGTCGCTCGCCCTGGACGATAGCCACCCGCGCGACGGCGCCCGCGTAGTGCGGGTGACGGACCGGTCTCGGCCCCCGGTACTCAACGGTGTAGCCGCCGAGGCTCCAGCTCTCCCCCGGCGCGAGCACGCGGGTCTCCTCCAAGTTGAACACCGCGCCGGCAAAGCCCACGAACATGAGCACCACCGCGATGTGCACCACGTAGCCGCCGTAGCGGCGCTGATTGCGCCTGACGAGCTCCCAGAAAGCGCGCGCGGGGCCCTCTCCCCGTCGCATGCGCGCCCGAATGCCGCGCTGGTACTCCTCCACGACGGTGGACGCCACGAATGCACACAGGCCTGCGAAGGCGATCGGATAGAAGCGTCGCACGCCGACGAGCCAGACCAGCGCCGCTGCGCCCACTGCGACCAGCGCCGGCCACAGGAAGCTCTTGCGGAGATTGATCCAGGTCGCGCGTCGCCAAGCCACGAGCGGACCTACACCGGTCAGGAAGAGGAGGAACAGGGCCAGCGGTCCCGCGTAGCGGCGGAAGAACGGCGGCCCGATCTGAACGCGCACCCCCGTGAAGAACTCCGAGAGGACCGGGTAGAGCGTGCCGAAAAAGACGATCGAGAGCAGCGCCATGAACACGTAGTTGTTCAGCAGGAAGCTGGCCTCGCGCGACACCACCGAGTCGAGCCGATTGGTGCTGCGTAGCAGCGGTACGCGCCAGATCAGCAGAGCCGCAAAAACGGAGCCGAGCACGGCCACGTAGCCGAGGAAGAGCGTGCCGAACCAGCCGGCGTTGGCGAATGCGTGGACGGACTGCACGATTCCGCTGCGCGTGAGGAACGTGCCGAAGACGCAGAGCGTGTAGGTCAGGCCAATCAGCGCGAAGTTCCAGATCTTCAGCATCCCGCGCTTTTCCTGGATGATCACGGAGTGCAGAAACGCCGTGCCGGTGAGCCAGGGCATGAACGCGGCGTTCTCGACCGGATCCCAGGCCCAGTAGCCACCCCACCCCAGCTCTTCGTAGGCCCACATGCCCCCCAAGGCGATGCCGAAGGTCAGAAAGCACCAGCTGATCAATCCCCACCGCCGCGTGACCGGGATCCAGGTCGTGTCCAAGCGCCCGCTGATCAGCGCCCCCAGGGCGAAGGCAAAGGGAACGGTCAGGCAGATGTACCCCAGGTAGAGCATGGGCGGATGGATCGTCATATACCAGTTTTGCAGCAGGGGATTGAGCCCGTTGCCGTCGACGGGCACCCGAGGCAGCAACTCGAAGGGGTTGCTCGCGAAGTTCAGCAACAGCGTGAAGAAGAAGCTGGTCCCGAGCAGGACCGCCGTCGTGTAGGGCATCAAGTCCCGGTTCTTGTGGCGGTTCTGGAAAATGACCACCGCGCTGAAGAAGGCCAGGATCAGCGCCCAGAACAGCAGGCTTCCGCTCTGCCCTCCCCAGAAAGCCGAGAACTTGTAGATGGCGGGCTGGTTGATCGAGCTGTAGCCGAACACGTATTCCACCTGGAATTGGTCGGTCATCAGCAAACCCACCAGGCAAGCCGAGGCCACCAGCGCCAGGAAGAAGTGCGCAACCGTGGCGTTTTCGCCGCTGCGCACGAAAGCCCGATTCCGGCGGACTCCCCCCCACACCGAAGCCAGCAGCCCGTAGCCGCTCAGAACAAGACAAGCCAGTAGACAGTATCGTCCTAGTTCAACCATGAGTTCGTTTCAGTCCTACTGTTGGTTTTCGGCCGAGACTCCCGCGCCTCCGGATTCATCGGCGACGTAGGCTTCGTCGCCCTCTTCCTGGCGCTCGTATTTGGAGGGACACTTGGCCAAGAGGGTGGTGGCGTGAAAGGTCCTGTCTGAATCCAGGAAGCGTCCTTCCACGACGACTTCGGCATGATCCTTGAAGGTGTCGGGTATGATGCCCTGGTAGACCACGGGGAGGGTCTTCTGAGTGGATTTGTCGATCACTCGGAACGACACTTTGGCCTGACCGGGATCGCGCACGATCGAGCCCTCGTCGACGTGCCCGCTGACCCGGATCCCCCGATCGTTCAGATCGGGTGACTTCGCCAGAACTTCGGGGACACTGTAGTAGTAGACCATGGAGCCGCTGAAGCCACTGAACATCAAGTACCCAATGGCTGCCAGGATCAAACCCCCCGCCACCAAAAATTTCAGCTGAGGCATTGTATTCTCCTCGCGTAAACCGCTTCCCACGGGCCGGAGTCCCCAACCCGGAGAATCACCGCTGACCTCTCGTCCCAGAGCTCCATTATACAGATTCAAGCCCCACAACTGAAGCGGGCAACGGGGGTGTGGGTGCGGCTGTTGGCTGCGCGGAGTAACCGGCCCGGAAGCAAGTGCGGGGAATGCTCTCGGAATGGCTCCAATGCGCTGCCGGAGCGGCACCTGAGCCGTTCCGGCAGCCAGTGAACAATGGTCTCTTCAAAATCAGAAGAAGCCGACGAAGACGAAGGTCAGCAACGCCAAGAACTCGATGAACGCGAGACCCAGAATGATGAAGAACCGGACCGTGTCGGAGGCGCCGGGATTGCGTGATACTCCTTCACAACCCGCCGTGAGCGCCTTCGACTGCGCGTAGCCGCAACCCGCCGCCGCAATGGCCATGGCCAAAGCCTCCGTGCTGAGGGCCCCTACGACCCCGGCCTGATTTTCGGCCTGGCCGTAGACCGGCAACACGAACAGACTCAAGACGAACAGGACGGCGATAGCGTTGAACATGACCTTCTTCATTTCCAAATTCTCCTTGTCAAACTCGATACTTACGAAGCAGCTGGTGTTGGATGGGGGGTGGCTCCCTCAGCGGGGGCCTCGTGGGAGTCCTGGTGCTCCTCCCCGTGAGCGTGTTCAACCGCCCCGCCGATATAGACCATCGTCAGCACGATGAAGATGAACGCCTGAACCGTGCTGGCGAAGAGGGCCAGAGCCATGACGGGCAGGGTGATCAAAAAGGGGAAGAGGCTGTTGAGGCTGCCAATGATCATCTCTTCGGCGAAAATATTGCCGAAGAGACGAACGGAGAGCGAGAAGGGGCGGGCCAGATGACTGATGATTTCGATCACGAACAGCAGGGGCGCGATCAATATGGAGGGCCCCGCGAAGTGGGCCATGTACTTCCAGAACCCGTGCACCCGGAAGCCCTGGTAGTTGTAGTAGAAGAAAACGACGATGGCGCAGCCTGCCGTGACGTTGATGTTGCTGGTGGGGGACATGAAGCCGGGAAACAGCCCCAGCAGATTTCCCGCCAGGATGTAAAAGAACAAGCTCCCGATCAAAGGGAAATAACGCGTGTGGGCGGGGCCGATCACGTCCTTCATGACGCTGAGAATGCCCTCCACCACGACCTCGAACGCCTGCTGCAGCGAGCCAGGGTCGTCTACGCTCAACCGCCTTCCCAAGAGCCAGCCGGAGATGGCCAGGCCAATCCCCACCAGGATCACCATCACCAGGTGCGCCGGGAGCACGTCGTGTTCGGCGTGGAATCCCAGCCACTCGGCGATCGGATTGGCGATCCAGCGGTTGAAGACGATCGAGACGAAAAACTCGTGGTGCTCCATGGCTCAGCGCTTCGATTTCCCTCCACGCAAAAGCAGTGAAACGGCTTCTGCGATTCCTGCCAGCACGAAAACGGATAATCCCAGGAGAGCGCCGGTCAGGCTCAAAAAAGAAAAACGGATCATAGCAAAGAGCACCATCAATATCAAGGCGAGCCGAAGCAGGAATTTGACGGCGAGGAGGGCGTCGCTGCGCGGCTGAGGCCGGCCCAGCACGCGGTCCACCCCGGCCGTCAACCAGCGGATGTTGAGCAGCATCAGCAGGGCCCCCAGCAGAACCGAAACACCGAAGCGCCAGCCTCCCAGCAGGCCGCCCACCAGCGGCAGGAGAAGCGTCAGGGCCCAAGCTTTCCGCAAGATGGACTCCACGTTCAATCTCTCAGCAGGCGAAACACTTCCCAAAAGCCGGCGGCGCTGCCCAGCAGCAGGAAGACCAGAGTGAGGGCGGGTGCGGTGCCCAGGCGCCCATCCAGCCAGTCACCGATCCAATAGCCCGCGAGGCAGCAGGCCGGCAGCACGAAGATGATGGAGGAGTACTTGGCCACTTGGCGGTAAGGATTACGCTCGGACATCTTCTCTCTCGGGCAGCGCCGATCCGGCCGAGTTTGCGGCTGCGGGGCCGCGCCAGCCGGAATCGGTGATCAGCCCCGCACCCCTCGGTGGGTGGAAGTTCCGCTTCGGAATCCCAGCTCAGATCAGCGGAGCGCTGGCCACCTCGGCCAGCGTGATGAAGGGCTGGGGATAGACGCCGATCAATATGGTCAAGACCGCGGTCACCACCAGCGTCACGGTGATCCCCGTAGAGAAGCTCAAGGGAACGTCCACCGACTCGGTCTCGAAGAACATCGACTTGACGATCCGCAGATAGTAATACAGGGCGACGACTGCATTGAGCGCCCCCACTACTGCCAGCCACGCCAGGGGGGTGGCGATGCCGCCGGTCGACTCCAGCGCAGTCCGGATCACGGCGGCGAAGACGAAGTATTTGGCGATGAAGCCTCCCAGCGGCGGAATCCCTGCCAGAGAGAGAAGGAAGATCACCATCAAGACGCTGATGCCGGGGCGGCGCAGGAAGAGCCCGTTGAAGTCCTCCATCTGTTCTCCGTCGATGTCCCCGCGGCGCAGCAGGATCAAGATCGCCCAGATCCCCAGGTTCATGAACGTGTAGGCCAGCAGATAAACGGCCGAAGCCTGCAGGCCGAACTGACCTCCGGCGACCAGCCCCATCAGGACGTAACCCGCATGGGAGATGCTCGAGTAGGCCAGCAGCCGCTTGACGTTGCTCTGAGTCACCGCCGCCAGGTTCCCCCAGGTCATCGTCAGCATGGCGATCAGAGCCAGCGCCAGCAGGTAGAGGTCGCGCTCGTCTCGAAAGGCCTGGTAGTAGATCCTGAAGAAAATCGAGAAGGCGGCGGCCTTGACCGCCACCGACATGAAAGCGGTGACGGCCGTTGGCGCGCCCTCGTAGGCGTCCGGGACCCACATGTGGAACGGAGCAGCCGCCACTTTGAAACAGAGCCCGGCAGTCATGAGGACGATTGCCAGCACCACCAGTCCGCTGCTGGGAAGATTGGCAAGCGCGTCTCCGATCTCTCTCAGGTAGGTGGTCCCGGTCACGCCGTACAGCAACGACATGCCGTAGAGAATCACGCCGCTGGAAAAAGCTCCCAGCAGAAAGTACTTCAGGGCGCCCTCATTGGAGCGTCTGCTGTGGCGCAGCATGCCCACCAGGATGTAGGTCGAAATCGACATCAGTTCCAGGCCGATGAAGAGCGTGATCAGATCCAGCGCTCCGGCCATGAACATCATGCCCGAGGTCGCCAGCAGGATCAGGGCATAGTATTCGGAATGCTGCGCCCGTTCGATGTCCAGGTAGCGGTACGAGACAAGGACGGTCAGCAGGGCGCCCACCAGGAAGAGCGCATCGAAGAAGCGAGCGAAGGAATCCAAAATGATGGTGTCGTTGAACGCCGCCGGCGGTGCTTCCAGATCCCAAACCGAGAGGAGGTGGAGTAAGGCGAAACCGAGCCCGGCCAGCGAGAAACTGAGCGACCAGGGCCGTTTGTGGGGCGCCGCCACCAGGGGATCGACACACAGGATTCCCAGGCTCCAGATGATCAGGTAGAGCTGCGGGGCGATCGCCGCCGCGTCTCCCAGCAGTCTCGACACATCGTAAACGGTTCCCAGTTCCTGCATCGCGAGCTCCTACTGCCTGGCCGTCTGCGTGGGCAGAGGTGAAAACTCCCCGGGTCGCACGATTTGGACCACCTCGTTGACCGGTTCGTGGAGGTACTCCAGAAAGGGCCTGGGGTAGAGGCCGATCCAGAAGGCCAGAATGATCAGTGGAACGAAGGTCACCAGCTCGCGGAGATTCAGATCGGTCAGATTCTGGTTTTCCTCCTTGTCGTTTTTCCCCAGCATGACCCGCTGGTAGAGCCACAGCATGTAGGCGGCTCCCAGCACGATCCCAATCACTGCGGGTACGGCCCAGAGCCGGTAAAGGGGATGGGCGAAAACTCCTTGGAGAACCAGGAACTCGCCGATGAAGCCGTTGAGTGCGGGCAGGCCGATCGAGGACATGGTCATGATCAGGAAGACGGTGGCGTAGACCGGCATGACGTGCGACAGTCCCCCGTAATCGGCGATCATGCGAGTGTGGCGGCGTTCGTAGACGATTCCCACGATCAAGAACAGGGCGCCCGTGGAAATCCCGTGGTTGATCATTTGCAGCAGTCCCCCTTCCAGCCCCACCGGGGTCACCACGAAGACCCCCAGCATGCAGAAGCCCAAGTGGCTGACCGAGGAGTAGGCCACTAGCTTCTTCATGTCCTTCTGCATCATCGCCACCAGGGCCCCGTAAATGATGCCGATCGCCGAAAGGAGCAGCAGCCAGGGAATGGACTGCAGCGTGGCCTCGGGAAGGATGGGCAGGCTGAAACGCACGAATCCGTAGGTGCCCATCTTGAGCAGGATGGCCGCCAGGATGACCGAGCCGGCCGTCGGGGCCTCGACGTGGGCGTCCGGGAGCCAGGTATGGAAAGGAAACATCGGCACCTTGATGGCGAAGCCCACGAAGAAGGCAATGAAGATCCACCACTGCAGGTCCAGGGGAACTCCCAGGTTGCGCATCTGGAGCACGTCGAAGGACCAGACGCCGGTCTGGCTGTACTGGAAGAAATAGAGCGCCAGTATGCCCAGCAGCAACAGCACCGAACCGGCCAGGGTGTAGAGGAAGAACTTGATGGCCGCGTACAGCTTGCGCGGACCTCCCCAGACTCCGATGATGAAGTACATCGGGACCAGCATGACCTCCCAGAAAACATAGAAGAGCACGAAGTCCAGCGCCATGAAGACGCCCAGCATTCCCGCTTGCAGCAGCAGGAAGTAGCAGTAGTACTCGCGCACTCTCTCGGTGATGGCCGACCAGGAGGAGAGAATCGAGAGGAAGCCGAGCAGCGTCGTCAGCAGGATCAGCAGCAGGCTGATGCCATCGATCCCGAAATAGAATTGGGCGCCGATGGCGTCGATCCAGCTGGCCTTGACCACGAAGCGCATGCGCGTCTCCGGGTCGATATAGGCCGGGTCATTGAAGTGAGTCACCAGGGGAATCGAGATCAGAAAGCCGACGAAAGCCACCAGATTGGCTACCAGCCTGACCGACTCTCGCGGCACGAACAGGAGCAATACGATGCCTGCTGCGGGAAAGAGGCAGACGATCACGAGTATGTTGCTCAGGAAAAAGTCCATTCGACTAAGCTCCCCAGTAGAAATAAAGGGTGATCACCAAAATGATCCCGATGACGAAAGACAACGCGTAGGCCTGCAGCAAACCGGTCTGCAGCTTGCGGAAGGCGGCGCTGAAGAAGTTGGTCACCTCGCCCAGCAGGTTGACGATCCGGTCCACCACGTGGATGTCCGCCTGCCCCGACACCCAGGCCGTGATCCTGGTCATCAGGGCGCTGCTGTTGACGGCTCCGTCGACGATTTTGGCGTCGAACCAGGAGCACCCCTCTCCCAGGTCCTTGGTCCGATTCACCATCAGGGCGTCGTAAGCCTCGTCGACATAGTACTTCTGGGCGATCAGGCGGCGCACCGGCTGCAGGCGCTCGCGGAGTTGCGCCAGGCCGTTCCATTCCCGAATGAAGAACAAGTAGGCCAGGCCGGCTCCGGCTGCGGCGATCGCCACCGACAGCAGCGCCAGTCCGACTTCCAGTGTTGCGGAATGGTGCGCCCCTCGAGCTTCGGCCTGGTAGGCCGTGGCCAGGGCCGGCTCCAGGAAGTGCTCGAACAGGTTGGGGAGGCCCAGCCAGGCCGGCAGGCCCAGGAACCCGGCCAGCACCGATCCTGCCGCCAGAACCGTCAAGGGCCAGGTCATGCTGCGGGGTGATTCGTGGACCTGGTGAGCCGTCTGCTCATCCATCCGTTCCTGCCCGAAGAAAGTCAGAAACATGAGACGGAACATGTAATAGGCGGTCAGTCCTGCGGCGGCCAGTCCCACCATCCAGATCAGCACGTGCCCCGAGTCGAAGAGCTTCCAGAGAATCTCATCCTTGGAGAAGAACCCGGCCAGCGGCGGCGCCCCGGCAATGGCCAGAGTGCCGATCGCCATCGTTACCCAGGTAACGGGCAGGTAACGGCGCAGCCCGCCCATCTTCGACATGTCCTGCTCGTGGTGGAGGGCGTGAATCACGCTGCCCGAACCCAAGAACAGCAAGGCCTTGAAGAAAGCATGTGTGAAGACGTGGAAGATCCCGGCCACCACGGCGCCCGCGCCCAGGGCCGCGAACATGTAACCCAGCTGGCTCACCGTCGAGTACGCCAGCACTCGCTTGATGTCGCGCTGAAAGAGCCCGATCGTGGCCGCCAGCAGAGCCGTAGAGATACCCACCACGGCAACGATCAGGGCGGCCTGCGGCGCCCGGCTGTAGATTGCTGCCGAACGCGCCACCACGTAGACGCCCGCCGTGACCATGGTGGCGGCGTGAATCAGGGCGCTCACCGGGGTGGGGCCTTCCATGGCGTCCGGAAGCCAGACGTACAGGGGAACCTGGGCGCTCTTGCCGCAGGCCCCGATGAACAACAACAGGCCCACCCAACTGAGCACTCCCCAAGTCAGTTCCGGCTGGGGAAAGGCCTGCTCGATCTGGGAGAACAATTCGGTGAAGTCGAGGGTGCCGAACGTGGAGAACAACAGGAGCATGCCCAGCACGAAGCCGGCATCTCCGATGCGGTTGACCACGAAAGCCTTCTTGGCCGCGTCGCCGGCGCTCTTTTTGTGCGTGTAATAGCCGATCAGCAGGTAGGAGCACAGCCCCACGCCTTCCCAACCCACGAACAGGACCAGGTAGTTGCCGGCCAGCACCAGGGTCAGCATCATGAACATGAAAAGGTTCAGGAAGGAGAAGAACCGATAGAAGCCCTCTTCTTCCCACATGTAACCGATCGAGTAGACGTGAATCAGGAACCCGATCCCGGTCACGAACAGGGCCATCACCGCTGAGAGGGGGTCCAGTTGCAGGCTCCACTCGATCTGGAAGGCCGCGCTGCCGCTGGAGGTATTGACGACGTTGCTGGAAATCCAAGTGAACAGGTCCTGCTCGAAGATCCGGTCGTGCGCGTCCAGTCCCAGCAGCTCGATCAGGCAACCCAGCGAGAGAAGGAAGGAGAGGAATACCGAGGAGCAGCCCACCCAATAGATGGGAGGCCGGGGCGGGGGTCCGCCGCTGCGGGCTTTCGTCCACAAACCGACCAGGCCGTTGAAGGCGAAGCCCAGCAACGGCAATACTGGTATCAGCCACAGATAACTCAGCATCAACTTTCCTCTGCCTTCCCCAGCGCCCTCGACCTCCGCTTCAGCGGGCGTCCCGACCTCTCGGGATCGAACCGCACCCGGGTCACCACTTCATCAAGTCGATCTCGTCGACGTTGACCGTCTCCCTGTTGCGATAGAGTGCGATCACGATCCCCAGTCCGACGGCCGCCTCGGCCGCTGCCACCGTGATGACGAACACCGAGAACACCTGCCCGGCCAGGTCCTGCAACCGGTCCGAAAAAGCGACCAGGTTCAGGTTGACGGCGTTGAGCATCAACTCGATCGACATGAACACAATGATCACGTTGCGGCGGGTCAGCACCCCGACCACACCGACCGTGAAGACGATCAAGCTGAGAACCAGATAATGACTCGTCGTGATCATTCTTTCGTCCCGTTTTTCAGAGCTCTTTCTTGGCCAGGACGACGGCCCCGACCAGGGCTACCAGCAGCAGCACCGATGCAATTTCGAACGCCAGCAGGTAGTCGTTGTACAGCATGAAACCCACCGCCTGAGTGTTTCCCACGGTCTGGGCGGGGCGCGGCACGGCTGAAGGCTGAAGAGATGCGCCACCTCGCACCATCAACACGCCCAGCTCCACCGCTAGCACGACGGCCAGCGCGACCGCGGTTTTCCAGCGGCGGCTGGCCCTGGGCTGCCGCTCCGCCTCCCCGACTCGGACCAGCATGATCACGAACAGCACGAGCACCATGATCCCGCCCACGTAGACCAGGATCTGCACGGCTCCGACGAACTCGGCGCGCAACAGAAAGAACAGGCCGGCGACGGACAGCAGGGCCGAGATCAGGTAGACGGCGCTGCGGACCGGGTTGTGGGCCGTCACGGTCAGGATTGCGAACGTGACCAGAATGGCCGCCAGTGTGTAAAAGAGAAATGCTTCCATGTGGTCCTAGCGATACGTTTTTCCGTAGTCGATCCGGTCCCAGCCTTTTTCCAGGCGCTCCCGATCCCAGAGCATGGTCTTCCGATCGTAGGCGGCCAGTTCGAAGTCCTGGGTCAGCTCAATCGCGTTGGTCGGGCAAACTTCCTGGCAGAGCCCGCAAAACAGGCAGCGAGAGGTGTCGAACGTGTAAGTGGTCAAGACTTTCTTGCGGCTCTCCGGGTCGCGCTGGACTCCCACCACGATCAGATCTTCCGGGCAGATCTGCGCGCACAGGTCACATGCGATACACAAGGTCTCGCCCGTCTCCGGATCGTTGTTCAGCCTCGGGGCACCCCGGTAGCGCTCCGCCACCTTGGGTTTCTCCGTGGGATACTGCTCGGTGTAGGTCCGGCTGTAAGTGTATTGCAAGGTCAACAGCAATCCCTTGAGGATGTCGACCAGAAAGATCCTCTCCAGAAACTTCATGGCGTCTTACCACTGAGGCGGCTGCCGGGTCGGGGCCGGGCAGGACCGCTACCCAGTTCGAACCAGCAGCAACAGGACGGCCGTGACGATGACATTTCCCAGCGCCACGGGCAGGAACACCTTCCACCCGTACTGCATGAGTTGATCGAAACGGAATCGCGGCAGCGTGCCCCGAATCCAGATGAACACGTAGAGAAAGACGAACACTTTCAAGACGAACCAGAGAACGGGCGGCACTATGTCCAGGAACCACAACCACTGGACGCTGGGGAACGGCCTCAGCCATCCTCCCCAGAAGAGCGTGACCGCCACGGCCGAGACCGCGATCATGTTGGCGTACTCGGCGATGAAAAACAGGGAAAAGCGAAAACCGCTGTACTCTGTGTGAAACCCGCCGACCAGCTCGGTTTCGGCTTCCGGCAGGTCGAACGGCAGGCGATTGGTTTCGGCGAGCCCGCAGATGAAAAAGAGCAGGAAGGCGACCGGCTGAGCGGCGAAATACCAGACCCCCGAACTCTGCTGCCTTTGCACGATCTCCACCAGGCTCAAGGAGTTGGCCACCAGCAGGACTCCGATGATCGAGAATCCCAGAGCCACTTCGTAGCTGACCATCTGCGCCGCCGACCGCAGCGCGCCCAGCATGGGATACTTGCTGTTGGAGGCCCATCCCCCCAGGATGATCCCCAGGATGCCCACCGAGGAAACCGAGAGGATGAAGAGCACGCCGATGTTGAAATCGGTGATGATGCCACCGGTCGCGATCGTATTGGCCACCACGGCCTGAACCGTGGCCGCCTCGAAGAACCAGGAGAGCACCGTCGTGAGCAGCCCCGCGAACATGTCGGGAGGGCCGAAGGGAATCACTGCGAACACGATGAACGCGGGCACCAGGGAGATGGCAGGAGCAATCGTGAAGAGCAGTTTGTCGGCCCGGCTGGGCACGATGTCCTCTTTGAGCAGGAACTTGATCCCGTCGGCGATCGGCTGCAGCAATCCATAGGGCCCGACGCGGTTGGGCCCGAGGCGCACCTGGATGAAGGCGATGAGCTTGCGTTCCAGCAGGGTCAAATAGGCCACCGCGCCGGAGAGGACCAGCACCAGCACTACGATCTTGACCCCGGGAATGACGACGTAGCTCAGCAGAAACTCCATCAGCGGTCGATCTCCCCCAGGACGATGTCCAGCGTGCCGATGATTGCCACGACATCGGCAACCAGGTGGTTTTGCACCAGTCGCTTCAGAGCCTGCAAGCTGATGAATGTGGGCGGGCGGATGCGCACCCGGAACGGCTGCGCCGACCCGTCGCTGACGATGTAGTAGCCCAGCTCGCCCCGCGGCCCCTCAATCCCCGAGTAGTATTCGCCCACGGGGGGTTTGGGAATCTTGGGCACCTTGCCACGAATCGGCCCGTCAGGCATCCGATCCAAGGCTTGTCGGGCGATTTGCCCGCTCTGGCGCATCTCCTCGAGCCGGATCAGATAGCGATCGTAGGTGTCGCCGTTCTGCCCCACCGGGACCTCGAATTCGTAGTCTTCATAGCCGGCGTAGGGGCGCAGTTTCCGGAGATCGTACGCCACTCCGGACCCACGCAGCGGCGGACCGCTCAGGCCGTAATCGATCGCCTCCTCGGCGGAAATCACGCCCACACCTTTGGTTCGCTCCAACCAGATCCGGTTCTTGGTGAGCAATTGCTCGTATTCGTCCACCCGGTCTGGGAACTGATCGATGAAGTCACGGCAGGTCTCGTCAAAACCCGCCGGCAGGTCCTTCCACAATCCCCCGATCCGGAAGGCATGCGTCGTGAGGCGGGCCCCGAACAACGCCTCGAACAGTTTGAGGATCTCCTCGCGCTCGCGGAAGCAGTAAAGGAAGACGGTCATGGCCCCGATGTCCAGGGCGTGTGTGGCCAGCCAGAGCAGATGGCTGGCGATCCGGTTCAGCTCGGTCATCATGATCCGGATGCAGCGGGCACGCTCGGGCACCTCGATCTCCATCAGGGCTTCCACCCCGAGCACGTAACCCAAGGCGTTGGACACGGCGGCGACGTAATCGGTCCGATCGTAGTAGGGCACGCATTTGATGTAGGACCGATTTTCGCTGATCTTCTCCACGCCCCGGTGCAGGTAGCCGATGATGCACTCGCAATCGGTCACCCGTTCGCCGTCCAGGTAGAGCTTGACCCGCAGCACTCCGTGGGTGGAAGGGTGCTGGGGACCCATGTTGATTTCCAGCTCTCTTATGTCGAGTACCGTCTCTTCGATCATCGTCAATTGGGCACCTTGCGGATGCGCAGATGCTTCCGGATCCAGGATTGATCCTGCAGTTTGATGTCGTAGTCCTTGCGCAAGGGGTAGCCGTGCCAGTCTTCGGGCAGCAGGATGCGCTTCAAGTCGGGATGTCCTGAGAACTCGATCCCGAACATGTCGTAGACCTCGCGCTCCAGCCAGTCGGCGGTCTTCCATATGGGCGTCACAGAGGGTGCGACCTCGCCGGCCTCGAGCCGGCTCTTGACCCGGATCAGAGGCCCGTCTGGATAGGAATAGAGGTGATAGACCAGGCAGAAACGCAGCTCGTCCCCCAGGTAATCCAGGGCCGTCAAGTCGACCAGGTAGTCGAAGTTCCAGCGCGGATCGTCCCGCAAGTGAATCAGCACGTCGAACAAGGCGTTGAACGGCACGTTGTAAATGGGCTGGTCGAGAAAGACCTGGCCGCTGATTCCGGCTTCGGGAAAGCGCTCCTGGAGATCGGCCAAGAGTTCGTCCGATTCGTCCAGATCCTCGTAAGTCGGTCCTTTGACGGGCCGCCGGAGCGGCGGTTTCCTGGCGGCTGCGGGCTTGGGCGCGGGCTTGGCCGTGGGTTCGGGAGCTGCTTTGGCCGGCTCGGCCTCTTCGTCCTGCCCGGACTCATCCGAAGCACTCGCCTCTGGCTCAGGCTCACCCTTCGGTTTGGCGACCGGTCGTGACGGGGGCTTTTTCCGGACGGCCTTGGACGGTTTCGCCTCAGGTTCGAGCTCGGATTCAGCGGTGGCTTCCCCTCCTGCCTCCTCGCCGGGTCGGGCGGATTCTGTGGCGTCGGGTTTCTCAGGAGAGGCGTCGGGTCGGCCGTCCGGATCGGGATTCTGCTTTTTTTCCTCGTCCATAACCTTATGAAGCTGCGCCCCGTTGTTCCTTCCGGTAGTCGAGTATGCTCATCTGGTCGATCTTGTCCTGCAGCCGCATCAATCCGTACAAGAGCGCTTCGGGTCGTGGCGGACAGCCGGGAATGTAGACGTCTACGGGAATCACCTTGTCAACGCCCTGCAGTGTCGAATAGGTGTCGAAGGGGCCGCCCACGCTGGAGCAGGCACCCATGGAAATCACCCACTTCGGCTCCGGCATCTGATCGTAGAGTTTCTGGATGACCTCGGCCATTTTCAGCGTGACCGTGCCGGCGATGATGATCACGTCGGACTGACGGGGGGAGGGCCGGAAGATACCGGCTCCGAAGCGGTCCATGTCGAAACGGGAGGCGCCCGTGGCCATCATCTCGATGGCGCAGCAGGCCAGCCCGAAGGTCATGGGCCAGAGTGAGGAGCGGCGGGCCCAGTTGAAGACCGCATCCAAAGTCGTCGTGACAATGTTCTTTTCCAGGGCCTTCTCGGCTAGGTCCACTCCAAGGCTCCTTTCTTCCAGATGTAGAAGTACCCCACGATCAGAATTCCCAGGAAGATCAACATCTCGATCAAGCCGAACAGCAGCAGCTCATCGTAGAGGACCGCCCAGGGAAAAAGGAAGATCGTCTCCACGTCGAAGACGACGAACAGAATGGCGACGATGTAAAAACGCACTGAAATACGGTCGCGCGCGTCCGTTTCCACCTCGATCCCGCACTCGTAGGGATCGAGTTTCGACTTCTCCGGCTTGAACGGCCGGAGCAACCGCCCCACCGCCAGTCCCACCACGGGCAGCGAGACCGCGACCAAGATGAAGATGAGAATCGGAATGTATTCTGCCGGCATTTTCGAAAGGGTCTCCCTCCTCGTCCGCGGTATTCTAGCAGACTGCCCCTGCCGCTTCACCATCGGAAGAAAGATGGACCGGCCTTTTGACTCACCAATCCGGAGCCCCTGCATCTTCCAGCTTGTGAAGACGTTGCAGGACCCGATCGAAGATCGGAGCCGGGTTGGCAGTCGAGTCCTTCGTCAGCCCCGGCTCAGACGAGTCTCGAAGTCGGCGATCGTCCTGGCCAGCCCTTCCCGCAGTTCGACTTGCGGCTGCCAACCCAATTCTCGCTCTGCCAGATCGATGTCGGGGCGGCGGCGCGACGGGTCGTCCTCGGGCATGGGCCGGAAGCGCAGCCGTGCAGCGG
>JBFKLX010000137.1:0-15359 GCA_041630155.1 Acidobacteriota bacterium | reverse complement strand
GCATCTGCCCGCCCTCGAAGCCGGCCCGGCGCCGATAGCCGGAGCGCGACTTCTGGCCCTTGTGTCCTCGGCCGGCGGTCTTTCCCAACCCCGAGCCGGTTCCCCGGCCGACCCTCTTCCGGCGACGGTTGGCGCCCTTGGCGGGCTTGAGTTCGTGCAGTTCCAGGCTCACGATGCTTCTCCCTCGATGATTCGGACCAGGTGAGGGACCTTGGCGACCATCCCCCTGATTTCCGGGGTGTCGGGCCGCTCCACCACCTGGTTCAGGCGCCTCAATCCCAGGCCTTTGACCACTTCACGCTGCCTGCGGGGCCGGCCGATGCCGCTTCGAACGTATTGGATCCTGAGTGTTTTCGAGTCTTTGGCCATCACAGATCCTCTACTGCAATCCCGCGAACCCTGGCGACGTCTTCCGCGCTGCGCAGCTCGCACAGGCCCTGGAAGGCGGCCTTGACCACGTTGTGCGGATTGTCCGACCCCAGCACCTTGGTGACCACGTCGCGGATCCCCGCGGCTTCCATCAGCGCCCGCACAGCCCCGCCTGCGATGACGCCGGTCCCTTCCTGGGCGGGCTTGAGCAGGACCTGTCCGGCGCCGAAGATGCCCAGAATCGCATGGGGAATCGTCGAGCCTTTCAGTGGAACCGCGATCATGGTCTTCTTGGCCTTCTCGATACCCTTGCGGATCGCCGAGGGGACCTCTTTGGCCTTCCCCATGCCGTAGCCGACACGCCCGCTCTGGTCTCCGACCACCACCAGCGCGCTGAAGCTCAGGTTCTTGCCGCCTTTGACGACCTTGGTCACTCGGTTGATCGAGATGACCTGGTCGACGAATTCTCCATCGGTTCTGTCCACGTATGCCATCGAAACTCCTAAAACTTCAAACCGGCTTCCCGGGCTGCCTCGGCCAGCGCCTTCACTCGGCCGTGGTAGATGTAGCCCCCCCGGTCGAAGACCACGCTCTCGATCCCCTGGGCTTTGGCCTGGGTGGCGATCTCCTTGCCCACGCGTTTGGCGGCTGCGACGTTGCCGCCGTTGGCCAGTCGTTTGCCGTCCAGTTTGAGGGTGGACGAAAACCCCAGCGTCCGCCCTTGGCTGTCGTCGATCAATTGCGCGTAGACGTGCTTGAGGCTACGAAACACGCAGAGCCGAGGCCGCGCCGCGCTGCCGGCGAGGCGGTGGCGAATGCGACGATGGACTCGTTTGCGTCGAAGGTTCTTGCTTTTCACTCTAGCCATAATTCACACCTTGCCGAGGGGCGGCCGCCGGGCACCGAGATCAGGCCCGCTTCTTACCGACCTTCAGCCGGACGAACTCGGTCGAATAGCGAATCCCCTTGCCTTTGTAGGGATCGGGGGGCCGCAAATTGCGCAGGTCGGCGGCCACTTGCCCCACCCGGGCTTTGTCGATTCCCGCCACCCGTATCGTCGCCACGTAGTTCTGGACGGGCCGCTGGGCACGCTCCACCTTGAGCTCGATTCCTGAAGGCTGGCGGAATTCGACGGGGTGCGAGAAACCGAGGCTGAGGCTCAAGGATTTGCCTCTCATCTCGGCCTTGTACCCAATCCCCACCACGTCCAACTCTTTGCTGAAACCCCGGGTGACACCCTTGACCGAGTTGGCCAGCAGGCTGCGGGTCAAGCCGTGGAGGGCTCGCTGGCGAGGATCGTTGCTGGAGCGCTTGGCCTCCACTGTGGCGTCCTTCAGCTCCACCCGGATCCCGGCGGGGAGGGTGGTTTCCAGTTTCCCCTTGGGCCCCTCCACCAGAACGGTGTTTCCCTGCACGGAGACCTTGACCCCGGAGGGTATCTCGATCGGCTTTCTTCCAACCCGTGACATAGTCAAACCTCGAAGCGGCCGGCCTCCGCCCGGGGGCGGCGCCTTCCCAATCACACCTCAATAGATCTCGCAGAGAATCTCTCCGCCAATGCCCTTGGATCGAGCCTGACGGCCGGTCATGATTCCCCGCGAAGTAGACAGAATGTTGATGCCCAGCCCGCCCAGCACCTCAGGAATCTCATCCTTGCCGGCGTAGACGCGGCGTCCCGGCTTGCTGACGCGCCGCAACACGCGAATGACTGGGACCCGTCCCTTCTGATACTTCAGTTCCAGCTGCAGCTGGTGGAAGGGCTCCCCTTCACTGACGTGGAACCCGCCCAGGTATCCCTCGTCCCGAAGGATGCGCACGATCGCTTCCCGCGTACGGGAATGGGGCATGGCGATCGAATCGTGGCTGGCCAGCTGCGCGTTGCGAATTCGCGTCAGCAGATCGGCTATAGGATCCGTCATCGACATAATACTCTTGCTCTCCTATCGTTCCATCCGGCAGCGGCGCTGATCACCAGCTGGCCTTGATCACACCCGGGATTTCCCCGCGCAAGGCCAGCTCGCGAAAGCAGATGCGGCACAGTTCGAATTTTCGCAGATAACCGCGGGGCCGCCCGCAGCGCTGGCAGCGGGAGTAGCGCCGCGTGGAAAACTTGGCTCGCCTCCTCTGCTTGGCTATCAAAGACTTCTTGGCCATTGAATCCCTCTTTCGATTAGACCATCACCGCCGGGCGTCGCTCTTCCTTCTTGGCGAACGGCATTCCCAGGCCGGCCAGCAGGAAGCGGGCTTCCTGATCGGTCCGGGCCGAAGTCACGATGGTGACATTGAGGCCGGCGATCCGCTCCGTCTGCCCAAAGTCCATCTCGGGAAAAATGAGCTGGTCCCGCAAACCGATCGTGTAGTTCCCGCGGCCGTCGAAGGCGTTGGGGGAGACCCCGCGGAAGTCCCGCACCCGGGGCAGGGCGATGTTGAGGAGCCGGTCCAGAAACTCGTACATGCGGGTGGACCGGAGCGTCACCTTGACACCGATGGGCATGCCTTCTCGCAGTTTGAAGCCGGCGATCGATTTCCGAGCCTTCCGGATCACCGGTCGCTGCCCGGTGATGGCCGCCAGTTCGTCGGAAACGACGTCCAGCAGCTTGGCATTCTGGATCGCCTCTCCAACGCCCGAGTTGACCACGACCTTCACGATTTTCGGCACGGCCATGGCGTTGGAATAGTTGAACTCCTTGACCAGAGCCGGCACGACCTCCTGATTGTATTTGTCCTTCAGTCTCGGCATCGCTATCGCTCCCGCCTACTTGTCGATACTGCCGCCGCACCGCTTGCAGGTCCGCACCTTCCGCCCGTCCGCCAGACTGGTGAACGAGACCCGGGTGGGTTGATGACAGTCACGGCAGACCACCTGCAGATTGGACAGATGAATGGGCGCCTCTCGCTCCACGAGCCCGCCCTTGATATTGCGCTGGGGGTTGGGCCGAGTGTGGCGTTTGATGAAGTTGACGTTCTCGACGATGGCTCTGTCCCGCTGGGGAAAAACCCGCAGCACTTTTCCTCGCTGTCCGCGGGCCTTCCCGGAGAGCACTAAGACCTCGTCGTCCTTCTTGATGTGCAACATAACAGCCTCGTTATCGAGTCGGTGGCTTTCCGCCGCGATTCACAACACCTCCGGAGCCAGGGAGACGATGCGCATGAAGCGGCGCTCGCGCAGCTCGCGCGCCACCGGGCCGAAAACCCGCGTGCCAATAGGCTCCTGCTGATTGTTGATCAGCACCGCGGCGTTTTCGTCGAACCGGATGTAGGAGCCGTCGCGCCGGCGTGTCCCCTTGCGGGTGCGGACCACCACGGCTCGGACCACCTCACCCTTCTTGACGGTGCCTTCCGGGCTGGCTTCCTTGACGGACGCCGTGATGACGTCCCCCAAGCCGGCCCCTCGCCCCGTGTCCCCCCCCAAGGGCAGGATACAGGCGATCTTCTTGGCGCCCGAGTTGTCGGCCACGTTGAGGACGGTTCGCATCTGAATCATGGCCCTGCCTCCTACTCCTTCGCCTGTTCCAGGACCTGCTCCACGATCCAGCGCTTCCGTTTGCTCAAAGGGCGGCTTTCTCGGATCCGCACTTTGTCGCCCACGCGACACTGGTTGGTCTCGTCGTGGGCCATGAATTTGCTGGTGCGCCGAATCGTCTTGCCGTAGAACGGGTGTTTGACCAGCCGATCCACGGCGACCACCACCGACTTGTCCATGGCATTGGAGACCACCCGGCCGGTCTTGGTGGCCCGCCGGGTTCGCGCCGTCGCTTGCTGCTCCATGATCGTCTTCCTCGTCTTCTGTCAAGTGGGCGGCGGTTGACCCGCGGAGCGGAAACCGCCGGCCGGCGGCACTACTGGGCCGCCTCCTTCCGCTTCTCGGTCAGAACAGTCTTGAGACGTGCCAGATCCTTGCGGACCTGCCGCAGTTTCCTGGGGTTCTCCAGCTGACCCGAGGCTTTTTGGAAGCGCAATTTGAAGAGCTGCTGCGAGAGCTCGACCGCTTCCACCTCCAAGTCCTCGATTGATTGATCTCTGAAACCGGACGCCTTCATGATTCCCCAAACCTCTTCACGAATTTTGTCTTCACGGCCAGCTTCTGGGCGGCCAGACGCATGGCTTCCTTGGCCACCTCGAGGGGAACTCCCTCCATTTCATAGAGGATGCGGCCGGGGCGCACCACGGCCACCCAGCCTTCGGGCGCTCCCTTTCCTTTTCCCATACGAGTTTCGGCGGGCTTCTTGGTGACGGGCTTGTCGGGAAAGATGCGGATCCAGACCTTGCCGCCGCGTTTCACGTAACGGGTGATGGCCACACGAGCCGCCTCGATCTGCCGGTTGGTGATCCAGCCCGGCTCCACGGCTTTCAGGCCATACTCCCCGAAGGTCACGGTGCTCCCGCGGATGGCCTTGCCCCGCATGCGTCCTTTTTGTCGTCTCCGGTACTTGACCTTCTTGGGCATCAACATGGCTAGTTCACTCCCCGCGGCGAGGCCGCGTCCCTCTCTCGCGGATCGAAGATGTCGCCCTTGTAGATCCAGACCTTGACCCCGATCACGCCATAGGTCGTGTAGGACTCGGCCAGACCGTACTCGATGTCGGCCCGCAAGGTGTGCAGGGGCAGCCGGCCCTGCAAGTACCATTCGGCGCGGGCGATTTCGGCTCCGTTGAGCCGGCCGCCACAGCGCACCTTGATCCCCTGTGCACCGAAGCGGAGACTGGTGTCCACGGCCCGCCGCATGGCCCGCCGGAAGGCAATTCGCTTCTCCAGCTGGGTGGCGATCGATTCGGCCACCAGTTGGGCGTCCAGCTCGGGCTTGTGGACCTCCTGGATGTTGATGAAGACTTCCCGCCCGGTCTGCTGCTGCAAATCGCCCTTGAGCCGATCGATCTCCGATCCCTTGCGGCCGATGATGATCCCCGGCCGGGAGGTTCGCACGTAGACGGTCAGCTTGTTTGCGGCTCGCTCGATTTCGATCGAGGAGATCCCCGCATGGTAAAAGCGCTTCTTGAGGCCTCTCTTGATGTGCAGGTCCTCGTGCAGCAGCTTTCCGTATTCCTTGGTGGCGAACCAGCGGGACTTCCAGGTGCGGTTGTAACCCAGCCGGAAACCATAGGGATGTACTTTCTGACCCAAAACTGGACCTCCTTTACTCCTTACCGTCGGTGACTCGAATCGTGATGTGGCTCAGCCGCCGCTGCTGGGTGTAGACCCGCCCCATGGGCGCTGGACGCAGCCGCCGGCGGTGTTTGGTGGGCCCGCGGTCGACGTAGGCTTCACTGACCACCAGATCTTCGACGGCCAAAGTGGGCGACTTTTCTTCGGCGTTGGCAATGGCCGAGCGCAACACCTTCTCGATGGGCCCCGCCGCCCGTTTCCGGGAAAACTGGAGGATGCTCAAGGCTTCCTCCGCCTTCTTCCCCCGGATCAGGTCGACCACCAGGCGGGCCTTTTGCGGTGACCCTTTCACATACTTGGCTGTGGCTCGCGCTTCCATGTCCTCTTCCTCGTCTTCCACTGGCGCCCTCTGCGCATCGTCCCCGGCTAGCGAAGCCGGCTGGCCTTCTCCGACTTGCTGGTGTGCCCCTTGAAGGCCCGCGTCGGAGCGAATTCTCCGAGCTTGTGGCCCACCATGTTCTCGGTGATGTAGATCGGGATGAACCGTTTCCCGTTGTGTACGGCCATCGTGTGCCCCACCATGTCGGGAGTAATCGTGGACCGTCGAGACCAGGTCTTGATGACCTGCTTTTCATTGGTCTCGTTCAGGTGTTTGAGCTTCTTCGCCAGGTGGCTGTCGACGAACGGTCCCTTCTTGACTGATCGAGGCATGTCCAGTGTTCCTCTCTGACTTTCGGCCGCCGGCGCTGGGCCCGGGACCCCTATTTCTTCCTTCTCCGTACGATGAACTGGTCGGTTCGCTTGTTGTTGCGCGTCCGGTAGCCCTTCGTCTTCCAGCCCCAGGGGGAGCACGGGTGGCGGCCACCCGAGCTTTTTCCCTCGCCTCCGCCCATGGGATGGTCGACTGGATTCATGGCCACGCCGCGCACCTTGGGGCGCCTCCCCAGCCAGCGCGTCACCCCCGCCTTGCCCTGCGACAGGTTTTCATGGTTGGTGTTGCTGACCTGCCCCACGGTCGCCCGGCACAGGATGTGGACCCGGCGAACTTCGCCGGAGGGCAGACGGATCTGGGCATAGCTGCCTTCCTTGGCCACCAGCTGAGCCGACCCGCCGGCGCTGCGCACCAACTGTCCGCCTCGACCCCGGGTCAACTCGATGTTGTGGATCGTGGTCCCCAGCGGAATATTGACGAGCGGCAAATGGTTTCCGGCGACGATGTCGGCGTCGGGCCCCGCCACGACCTGGTCGCCGGCTCTCATGCCGACCGTGGCCAGAATGTAGCTCTTCTCGCCATCCAGGTAATGGAGTCGTGCGATCCAGGCGCTCCGGTTGGGATCGTATTCGATCGACGCTACCTTGGCCGGGACACCTTCCTTGTTGCGCTTGAAGTCGACCAGGCGATAGCGCCGCTTGTGGCCGCCGCCTCGCCGACGCACCGAGATGCGTCCTCTGCCGTCGCGTCCGGAGATCCGCTTTTTGCCCTTGACGAGACGCTTGAGCGGCTTGACGTCGCTCAACTCGTCGCGGGTGTCGACGGTGCGGAAGCGCGTCCCGGGGGATGTCGGTTTGTAGTTGCGTATCGCCATGATTTCAGGCTCCCTCGAAGAACTCGATTGGCTTTTCGCCGGGTTTGAGGGTGACGTAGGCCTTCTTCCAATCAGGCCTGCGGCCCGAAGAGCGCCCCTGGCGCTTGACCTTGCCGCGGTAATTGACGGTTCGAATCTTGTCCACCCGGACCTCGAAGAGCCGTTCTACGGCTTCCCGGATCTGGTGCTTGGAGGCATCCTTGCGCACCTTGAACACCGCCACGGGCCCCTGACTGGTTTCACCAGCCAGGTTGGTTTTCTCCGTGACGTGCGGCGCCTTCAAGATTTCGAATAGCGGCTGCTTCATCGTTGCAAAACCTCCTGGAGCTTCAGAACGGCTCGCTTGCTCAACACCAGCTGGTCGTGGTGGAGCAGATCGACGATGTTGACGGCCCGTGAGGGCGCCAGCTTGACCTGGGGCAGATTGCGCGAGCCCAAATAAAGATTCCGGTTGTCTCCGTCCTCCACCAGCAGGATCTTTCCGCTCAGCTCCAGGCCGCTCAGAGCTTCCGAAAAATCCTTGGTGCGATGCGACTCCAGTTCGAAGCCGTCCACGACCAGGAGCCGACCCTGGCGGAGCCGGTCCGAGAGCACCAGCTTGAGGGCGTTGCGCCGTTTTCGGCGCGGGAAGCTCTGGGCGTAGTCCCGGGGCCTGGGGCCGAACGCGACCCCGCCCTTGCGCCACAGAGGCGACCGGATGCTGCCCACGCGGGCCCGGCCGGTCCCCTTCTGCCGCCACGGCTTGCGGCCGCCCCCCCTGACTTCGGAGCGCTTCTTGGTGGCGTGGGTGCCCTTGCGCTGGGCCGCCTGGAAAGCCCGCACGGCCTCCCATACGAGCGTCTCACTGGCCGAGTAATCGAAGACCTCGTCGGACAGCTCCAGAGTCTCGACCACCTCGTTGTTCAGATTCTTGACCTTTACTCGTGCCATGGCTCCATCCGCCCTGGCGGCCCTCAGCGGGACCGCGTGATGATGACGTATCCACCTCGACTGCCGGGGACCGCCCCTTTGACCAGCAGCAAGTTCTTTTCCTCGTCGACCTGGACGACCCGCAGTCTCAGGACCTTGACCTTGGCGTCCCCCATGTGTCCTGGCCCCCGCATTCCGGGGTAGACCCGGCTGGGATGAGCACTGGCGCCGATCGAGCCGGGAGCCCTGTGAAACATCGAGCCGTGGGTGGCCCTTCCGCCACGAAATCCGTGCCGCTTGACCACACCCTGAAAGCCGCGTCCGATGCTCCGGCCCGAAACGTCCACCTTCTCGTTGACCTGGACGACGTCTTTGGCCAGCACCTGCTGCCCCACTTCCAGCTCCTCTTCGCCCTCCTCGAACCGGAACTCCTTCAGGAGCCGGGTCGGCGGGACCTGAGCCTTCTCGAAATGGCCTTCCAGGGGGCGATTCACGCGCGGCGCCTTGCGTGCCTCCACGAGCCCCAGCTGGACCGCCTGATAGCCGTCTTTCTCGGCCGTCTTCTTCTGGACGATGACACAGGGGCCAGCCTGCAGGACGGTCACCGGGACCACGTTGCCATCGCCGTCGAAGACCTGGGTCATGCCCAGCTTCTTTCCGATCAAACCCTGAATCATCGTCTCATTCCTTTTCGGTTCCGAAGGCACGGATTTCCACGTCGATGGCGGCCGGCAGGTCCAACTTCATCAGCGCGTCGACGGTCTGCGGCGTGGGTTCCAGGATGTCCACCAGGCGCTTGTGCGTGCGGATCTCGAACTGTTCCCGGGACTTCTTGTCCACGTGAGGCGAGCGCAAGACCGTGTAGCGGCTGATCTTGGTGGGCAGTGGCACCGGCCCGGAAACCCGCGCACCAGTGCGCTTGGCGATGTCGACGATCTCGCGAGTGGACTGGTCCAGCACGCTGTGATCGTAGGCCTTGAGCCGGATTCGTATCTTTTCGTCAATCATTAGGGCCTCTTCGTTCCTGCTTTCGATGCTACTCGGCGATCTCGGTAATGGTGCCGGCTCCCACAGTGCGTCCACCCTCGCGGATGGCGAAGCGCAGTCCCTTCTCCATGGCGATGGGGGTGATCAGTTCCACTTCCAGGCTCACGTTGTCCCCCGGCATCACCATCTCGGTCCCCTCCGGCAGCTGCACCACTCCCGTCACGTCCGTGGTCCGGAAGTAGAACTGCGGCCGGTATCCCTTGAAGAAGGGCGTGTGCCGGCCCCCTTCCTCCTTGGTCAGGATGTAGGCCTCCGCCTGGAAATGGGTGTGCGGCGTGATCGAACCCGCTTCGGCCACCACCTGGCCCCGCTCCACGTCCTTCTTGTCGGTGCCGCGCAGCAGCAGCCCCACGTTGTCCCCCGCCTGCCCTTCGTCCAGCAGCTTCTTGAACATCTCCACGCCCGTCACCACTCGCTTGACCGTCGGCCGGATCCCTACGATCTCCATCTCCTGCCCCACCTTGACCATCCCTCGCTCGATCCGACCCGTCACCACCGTGCCTCGCCCGCTGATCGAGAAAATGTCTTCGATCGGCATCAAAAACGGCTTGTCCACCGCTCGCTCCGGCACCGGCACGTACTCGTCCACGGCCGTCATCAGATCTTCCACCTGCTGCTGCGCCTGCGCGTCCCCTTCCATCGCCTTCAGCGCGCTGCCCCGCACCACCGGGACGTCGTCCCCCGGAAACTCGTACTGCGACAGCAGCTCCCGAACCTCCAGCTCCACCAGGTCCAGCAGCTCCGGATCGTCCACCATGTCCACCTTGTTCAAGAACACCACGATGAACGGAACCCCCACCTGTCGCGCCAGCAGTATGTGCTCCCGCGTCTGCGGCATCGGCCCGTCGGCGGCCGACACCACCAGGATCGCCCCGTCCATCTGCGCCGCCCCCGTGATCATGTTCTTCACGTAGTCGGCGTGCCCCGGACAGTCCACGTGCGCGTAGTGCCGGTTCTTGGTCTGATACTCCACGTGCGCCGTCGCGATCGTGATCCCCCGCTCCCGTTCCTCCGGAGCATTGTCGATCGAGTCGAACGACCGGATCTTCACGCTCGGATCGTGCTTGGCCAACACCTGCGTGATGGCCGCCGTCAGCGTCGTCTTGCCGTGGTCCACGTGCCCAATCGTCCCGATGTTCACATGCGGTTTGGTTCGTTCAAACTTCTCTTTCGCCATTGCACTGCTTCCTTCACTGAGTAGGTTCGCTGACCAATTTCCCTTGTGCCCGAGCCACGATTTCATCGGCAATCTGGCGGGGCAACTGCTCGTAGTGAGCGAAATGCATACTGTACGTGGCCCGACCCTGGGTCACGGAACGCAAGGCGGTGGCATACCCGAACATCTCGGCCAGCGGGACCATCACGCTGATGACCTGGCTGTTTCCTCGAGGCTCCATCTGACCCACCCGGCCCCTGCGTGCGTTGAGGTCTCCGATCACGTCGCCCGTGTACTCCTGGGGCACGACGACCTCCACTCTCATGATGGGTTCGAGCAGAACCGGCTTGGCTTTCTTGACGGCCGCTTTGACCGCCATGGAGCCGGCGATCTTGAACGCCATCTCGGAAGAATCGACGTCGTGGTAGGAGCCGTCGTAGAGGGTCACCTGGACGTCCTGCATCTCGTACCCAGCCAGGACACCCGCCTCCAGGGCCTCCCGCACGCCCTTTTCCACCGGGGAGATGAACTCCCGCGGGATGGCGCCGCCCACGATGGCGTTTTCGAACAGCACGCCCGAACCGGGTTGGAGCGGCTCGATCCGCAGTTTGGCGTGGCCGTACTGGCCCCGGCCGCCGGTCTGGCGCACGTAGCGGCCTTCTCCTCCCGCCGGCTCCGTGATTGTCTCGCGGAAGGAAACTTGCGGCTTGCCCACGTTGGCCGCCACGTCGAACTCACGCAAGAGTCGATCGATGATGATCTCGAGGTGCAGCTCGCCCATTCCCGAAATGATGGTCTGGCCGGTTTCCGTGTCCGTGTGCACCTTGAAAGTGGGATCCTCCTGCATCAGTTTCTGCAGCGAAAAGCCCAGTTTCTCCTGGTCGGCCCGAGTCTTGGGCTCGATGGCCACGGAAATGACGGGCTCCGGGAATTCGATCGACTCCAGGGTGATGGGCGCCTTGGGGGCGCAAATGGTGTCTCCCGTGGCGACGTCGCGCAGACCCACCACCGCCGCGATGTCTCCGCAGTAGAGCTCCTTGATCTCTTCCCGCTTGTTGGCGTGCATCTTGAGCAGGCGCCCGATCCGCTCGTTGCGGCCCTTGCCGACGTTGTAAACCGTGTCACCCGATTTGAGCTGGCCGGAATAGACCCTCAGGAAGGCCAGCTGGCCTACGAATGGATCGGTCATGATCTTGAAGACCAGGCCTGCAAACGGAGCGCCGTCGGAGGCTTCGCGGCTCTCCGCCTGCCCGGTTCGAGGGTTGGCCCCTTCGATGGCCGGCACGTCCAGCGGCGAGGGAAGGAAGTCGACGATCGCATCCAGCAGCGGCTGCACGCCCTTGTTCTTGAACGCAGAACCGCACAGACAGGGCGTGAAGTCCAGATTGATCGTGCCCTTGCGGATCACGGCCAGCAGCTCCTCCGGTGACAGTTTCTCGCCACCCAGGTACTTCTCCAGCATCGTGTCGTCGCTCTCGACCACCAGCTCGATCATCTTTTCATGCCATTCGTTGGCCTGTTCCAAATAATCGTCCGGAATATCGACGACGCGGAATTGTGCCCCCAGGGTCTCGGTTTCGTAATAGACTGCCTTCATCTGCACCAGATCGACGACACCCTCGAAGCCGTCCTCGACCCCCCAGGGAATCTGCACGGGGACGGGACGGGCGCCCAAGCGCCGCTTCATCGAGTCCATCGACTTGAAGAAGTCGGCCCCGGGGCGGTCCATCTTGTTGATGAACGCGATTCGGGGCACCCCGTACTTGTCGGCCTGCCGCCACACCGTTTCGGACTGCGGCTCGACGCCCGCCACGGCGTCGAACAGCGCCACAGCGCCGTCCAGCACGCGCAGCGACCGCTCGACCTCGGCCGTGAAATCGACGTGGCCCGGGGTGTCGATGATGTTGATGCGGGCCCCTTTCCACATGCAGGTCGTGGCCGCCGAGGTGATGGTGATGCCGCGCTCCTGCTCCTGGACCATCCAGTCCATGGTGGCGTTGCCGTCGTGCACCTCGCCGAGCTTGTAGTTGATGCCGGTGTAGAACAGGACGCGCTCGGTCGTCGTGGTCTTTCCGGCATCGATGTGGGCCATGATGCCGATGTTTCTGGTCTGTTTGAGCGCTACTTTTCTGGACACGTCTCTCGAGTCCTCAAAAAAAACTGAATACTGGGCTGCCCGGTAATTGCGTGTGTGCCGGCCTTCGTCTGCGAAGGTCTTTACCAGCGGTAATGAGCGAACGCCTTGTTGGCGTCCGCCATGCGATGCACGTCCTCTTTCTTGCGGACTGCGCCGCCCCGATAGTTGGAAGCATCCAGGATCTCATTGGCCAGCTTGGTCACCATCGTCTTCTCGTTGCGCTGGCGGGCGAACGCGATCAGCCAGCGAATCCCCAACGAGGTGCGGCGATGCTGGTTGACTTCAACGGGAACCTGATAGGTGGAGCCTCCAACCCGGCGCGACTTGGTCTCCAGGACCGGCTTCACGTTGTCCAAGGCTTTGCGAAACACCTTGACCGGGTCCTCTTGGGTCTTGTCGGCCACCACTTCCATGGCCTGATAGAAAACTCGCTCCGCGACGCTCTTCTTTCCGCGCACCATGAGGCAGTTGACGAACCGGGTCACCAACTCGCTGTCGTATACCGAATCGGCCGGCAGGGACCGCTTGGGAATCTCTCTTCGCCTTGGCATTCGAACACCGCTCCAGAAACAAAACAAGCTGCAAAGCGAAGTCGCGGTGCAGCTTTTTGTGAGTCGTGAACTGTTGCTTATCCCTTGGGGCGCTTGGTGCCGTACTTGGACCTGGCGTTGTTGCGGTTTTCCACTCCCACAGCGTCCAGCGTTCCGCGGATGACATGGTAGCGGACACCCGGCAGGTCTTTGACACGGCCACCCCGAATGAGCACGATCGAGTGCTCCTGCAGGTTGTGACCGACTCCCGGGATGTAGGTGGTTACCTCGATCCCGTTGGTCAAGCGCACGCGTGCCACTTTCCGAAGCGCCGAGTTCGGCTTCTTCGGAGTTTGGGTGTAGACGCGCACGCAGACGCCCCGCTTCTGCGGACAGCCTTGCAAGGCCGGACTCTTGGTCTTGCTGTGCAGCTTCTTCCGGCCTCTTCTAACGAGCTGGTTGAAGGTCGGCACTATCGCCCTCTCCTCGTGTAACAAAAAGATGATGCCGAGGCATCATCGCTCTCAATACAGACAAATCCTGTCTGGATGACGAGCCTAACATGATAGCTTGGCAGCAGAATCGCTGTCAAGCCGCAAAGTCCTAGATTTTAACAGGTTCTTGCGGCCCCTGCAACGACCCGCTCCACCCCGTTTCGAGTCCCTTCTGGAGAGGCCCCGGCCTTTTCTCGGGACGCCGATTCGCGAGGAAGGTTTCAGCGCATTTCCCGACACTACGACCTTCAGGAGTGCCAAGCGGAGTCCCACCCGGCGAGCTGCGATCTGGCGGGTCTGAAAAAAACTGAATCATTGCGGAATCCGGGTTTACACTGGGCCCATGATCAAGCTTCCGGCTGCCTTCAAATTCGTCGTTGTCGCGGCCCTCTCGCCCCTCACCCTGGTCGCCCAGCCTCCTCAGCAGTTCGCCGAGCTGGGCAAGTTTCGCCTCCAGAGCGGCCAGGCGATCGCCAACTGCAAGATCGGCTACCGCACCTTCGGCTCACTCGACCAGGAGAGGGGCAACGCAGTGCTGTTCCCCACCTGGTTTTCGGGCCGCAGCCAAGACCTGGCGGGGCTGATCGGACCGGGGGGGCTGGTGGACGACTCCAGGTTCTTCGTCATCGCTGTGGACGCCCTGGGCAACGGTGTCTCCTCTTCCCCTTCCAACAGCCTCACCCAGCCGGGCGAGTCCTTCCCGCAGTTCACCGTCGCCGACATGGTCGAGTCGCAGGCTCAGCTGCTGTCCAAAGTACTGAAGATTCCCCGCCTGCACGCCGTCATCGGCATCTCGATGGGGGGCATGCAGGCCTTCCAGTGGGCGGTCACTCATCCCGATCTCATGAAGCGGGTGGTGCCCATCGTCGGGTCGCCCCAGCTGACTTCCTATGACCTGCTGCTCTGGGAGGCGGAACTGCGGGCCATCCAGGCCTCGCGGGCATGCGGCTGCCCGGAGCTGGCCCGCAGCAGTGTGGCGGCGATTCACAACCTGGCCCTGCAGACCCCCGAATACCGGGTCGAGGAGACCGACGCCACAGCTTTCCCGCAACTGCTGAAGGGGATCGACGACGCCTTTGGAAACCGCTTCCAGCCCGACGACTGGGCCAGCCAGCTGCGCGCCATGATGGCTCATGACGTGGCCCGCGAATCCGGAGGTTCGCTGCAACAGGCCGCCCGGGCCGTCAACTCTGACCTGCTGGTGGTCGTGGCCCGGCAGGACCACATGGTCAATCCGGTCCCGGCCATCCGCTTCGCCCATCTGCTGGGCGCCCGGCTGATCACCCTGGACAGCAATTGCGGGCACCTGGCCGCGGGTTGTGAGAGCGGCCGTGTCAACGCCCGCGTGCGCCAATTCCTGGAGAGCCCGGAAGAGTGAGCGGGCGACGGCCGCTCCAGTTCACCGCCCGCATCTACCAGGTGGGCAGCAACCGCTGCCTGGACGTGCCCGTATCCATTAGCCGGGCGCTGGGCGGACAGCGCTACCTCCCGGTGGTGCTGACGCTGGGTCGCGCACGACGGCGCACGACGCTGGTCCCGCGCGGCGGGGGGCGGCACCGGGTGTTCCTCGACTCCCGCGTGCGGCGGGCGGCCGGAGTCGACACGACGGACCAGGTGACGGTCACCCTCGAAGCCGACCCGCAACCCGTGGCGCCCGCGCTGCCGGCCGATCTGGAGGCGGAGCTGAACCGCCGGCCCGGCCGCCTGGCCGGTTTTCAGCGACTCTCGGCCTACCTCCGCAGAGAGGCGGTGAGCTGGCTCGAGAAGGCCCAGCGCCCCGAGACACGAGCCAAGCGAATCGCACGGATTCTGGAGCTGGCGGAGAAAAACGACTGAGGGACCTCAGGGCGTGGGGCTATGGGACTCGAGAACTCGACGTCTCAGGTTTCTGGCGAATCAACGGCAAGATGCCGGTGTCACGCACCTGCGCACCTGAGTACTCCGGTTCGTAAATAGGGTGACGGTTGCGGGCGCGGCTCTCGGGGCGAGGTCGCGAAGAGAGGAGGAGGCGATGCCGGAGCATCGTCG
>JBFKLX010000136.1:0-15371 GCA_041630155.1 Acidobacteriota bacterium | reverse complement strand
GTTGCTGTATTTATGGATCGGGGTACTAAGGGGTGTGGATGGTGATTTCTTTCAGAGCATTGATTTCGTCTGGCGAGAGAGAATGATCCAGTTCTCCAGCCGATTCCAGTTCCTTGTGAAGGTTTCTGAGGGGGACTGAGATATTGACGTCTTTGACCTTGAGGTCTGTTCCGAGGGTGTAGATGACCTCGTGGCCGGGTCCTTTCTCGGCGACATGAACCTCGATCCGATTGCCGAGTGACCTGACGCCCGCCACATAATTGTGAACTTCCTTGAGCTCATTGATGCACGTCTGCGAAAAGAAAACGACAGCCTTCTCGGTGTCCAGAGGCTCTATTCGAAGCTGGTGGGAGTCTCCCTCAGGCTGCCTGGAGGCTCCGGAGACATGGCCGGCGTCCAGGACAACAAGCGTCGCCGCCCTTCGGCCGTTGTTCACGCCGCCCAGTAGAATCTCATCGACATCGTCCCCATCCAGATCCATCGTGTCCAGGTAGGGTAGGAACCCCGAATGCCAATATGAGCCGAGCATGTCCCCCGTGAGACCTTCAAGGATCACGAACTGGTTCGGGTAATCGTAAAAGTGATGGCTCGAGAGAAGGATTTCCTGAAGTCCGTCGTTGTCGAGGTCGCGAAGCAAGAAGTTCTCGATGAAATACGCAGAGCTGAAAGTACGTTCACCTGCTGAAATCACCTCACCCGGGGCGAACTCCCACAATTGGTCTACCCCGTCGTCGAAGAGATAGAGTTTCGTACCCTTGGTCTCCAAGGTCTCCGGATAATAGGTGAACAACGTCTCGGTTCGGCCATCCCCATTCAGGTCACCTGACCAGACCCGCTGGTGGCGGACACTGGGCTGATAGGCGGTCACCAGCATTGGATCGTCAAAAGAGTGTCTCCCTACCACCCAACCTGACCGGTCCCTAACGATCAGGCTTCGTGAATCGACGATGTGCTCGTAAGGTGTCGGCGACTCCTCCATCCACCGAACGGCAAGCACCACGAATGCAGCCAGCAGAGCTGTGCTGGCCAGTCCTACCCACACTTTCGGAATTGCAGAGCGCGAATTGCGATGAGCATCTCGGAATGAGATTTGCTCCAGCCACTTGGAAATCTCGGCAGTCTCGGCCCAGACCCGCCCTCTCTCACCTTCCATTCGCTGGACAGGCAATCCTCTCTGTTTCTCCCACTTTTGTGCGGTCCGAGTCGACACCCCCAGATAGCCTGCGATCTCCTTCCAGGTGTTCAATCTTTCAGGCAGTTTCTGCGTCACGAAAGCCAGCATGCACAAGGGTCGGTTCGGGGTCAAGAAACTGTCTGTAATCGACTGGGCGAATCTCCAGCACGCGCAGATAAGCGAATTCGTTCTTCTTCGCTTGAAGGTGCCTTTTGGACGGCCTACGGTCGACCGAAATGACAGCGAAGAGGAGGTTGATCATGTGTGGAAACAGCAAATGGAATGCCTGGCTCTTTTCCTTTCTCACGCTCTTACTGTGGAGTCAAGCTGCGTGGGGACAGGGTGATGCCAGAAACATGCGCCCCGCGGAAGTTCAGTTGGTGATCACGGGCGTTGAGGTCCTGGACTTTTCAAATGGGACGCTGCTGATCTCAGGAGAGAATCTCGGTGAAGAACTGGGAGAGCCCAGCCCGTTCCCGGGCCAGGTTACACTCTTTTCACCGGTCGGTGTCCCCGGCATGGAGCAGGTAAGCGGCGTGGAACTGCTCGTCACGGATTTCGACCCTTACCGGCAGGAGATTGTCGCCGTTGTCCCCGGTGGGATTCAGCTCTTTCCCGGTTCCTTCCTGATCACAGTTCAAACCGGGCAAGGCATGACCCAGTTCGATGCCTTCATCGTAACGCTCGGAGCTGTTGGTCCGCAGGGAGAACCCGGGCCTCCCGGGCCTCAGGGCATCCAGGGACCACAGGGACCGCAGGGCGAGCCGGGACTGACAGGTCCAGCCGGCCCGCCTGGTCCCCAAGGTGAAATCGGCCCTCAGGGACCAATTGGGCCTCCGGGACCTCCGGGGCCGTCCGGTCCCCCCGGAAACCCCGTCGGGCAATCCTGTCCGGCTGGAAAATTTGTCAGAGGCTTCGATGAAGCCGGCGATATTCTTTGCTCGAGACCATTGCACGACCAGGTGATCCTTTTTGAATCGAATCGTGGTGGTCTCTCGGCGATCTGGCACGTAACTCCAGACGCCGAAGAATTGACTCGGGTAAGTCCTCTCGACGTCACCTTGCACGAAGGAACACCTGCTCCAAGTCCTGGTGGACAGCTCATCGCCTTCTACCGCTTCAATGCAGGACTCTGGAAAATGAGCTTCGATGGCACGGATCCGCTTCTCGTGGCGGCTAACGGTGGTGCCTCGTCCGGCACCGATTGGGCACCGGATGGGTGGGAGATCCTCTATCAGAACGTATCGAGCTGTAGCGAGGCGATTTATGCCATCCGACCGGATGGCTCTGGTATGAGGACGGTCGTTCAGCCCGGTATCGATATCCCTGAAGGCACCGCCCAGTTTCCGTCTTGGTCAGTCCAGAACAAGATTTCGATTATCGGTCGGAATTGCGGGAGCCCAACCGGGCGCTTGTACACTCTCAATCCAGATGGCACTGAGATCGCGATGATTCTTGAAACAGCCGAGTACGCGAAGTGGTCGCCGGATGGAAGCAGGCTGGCGGTTCAAAGATACGATGCAGCTCTGGACAGCTACCACGTCTGGATTGTCCATGCGGACGGCTCGAATCCGGTGAGGCTGACAACTGATGGGAACAACGGACATCCAAACTGGTCTCCCGACGGCTCTCGGATTGTCTTCCGGCGAGGACCGACAGGGTCTCCGAACGGAAATATCTGGATCATGAACTGGGACGGCTCCAATATGCGGCAAATCACTACTGGGGACTTTTCGGAGTCAAAGCCTGTCTGGATTCGGCGGCCGACTCTCCCCTAGCATCGACGTCACTTCTCTTCCCCTCGTCTTGTGCACGGCTCTGTGTCTCCAGGAACCGAGGGGAGGCCAATGACCTGACAACGTGTTCTCTGAGGGTCGGAGTCCTCAAACAGGAGGATTCTCGCGAGAGTTCGGAGGGAGCCGCTTTACTCGGGATCTTCGCGGCTCAAATGCTGAATCCGGCCCGCAGGGGACACCCGGATCTCATATTCACGTCCGTCGGCGCCAAACTCGAGTTCGAAAAAGTGGCGCTCGATTTGCTCGACTTCGGCAAAAGACTGACTCGGGAACGCGGCGCTGAGCTCCCTTCGGACAGCCTCGGGGAGATCGTCAAAATCGATGCTCCTTTCAGCCTCCATGAGATCGCCCGCCTCGCTGAACTTCAAACTGAAGCCGCGGCCATCGATACGCGATTCCACCTCATACGAGGTGATTCCGTCTTCGACCTCGAGCTCGACATGGGAACTCCCGAGCACTCCAGCGCCGAGAATCGTTTCCGCCGCGGACCTGACCGCGGAAGGCAGGCTGGCATAGGCTATTTCGTTCGATTCCTCTTCCTGGATCGTTGGTTGCGATCCAAGCGGGGAAATCACTGCCAGCAACAGCAAGGCCCCCCAGATCTTGATCGACATTTCTCGTCCCTCCGTTTGGCCAGCCATTCTCAGCTGGCCGGCGGGCGGCGGTTGGGATGAAAGCCGTAGTCGCTCCCAACCGCCCTCTGGCCGCCCCATGCTCGACCATATCATTTGTGGCCGGAGCTTGGACTCGTGAGAGCACCGGGTTCGATAGGCCTCATCCCACCCTCCGGATGATTCGTCCCGTGTCGCAGCTCACGGATCCATGACCACGAAGCAACTCTCCGCCGCGGTGTTGTTGCCGGTTGATGTCCTGGCAATGATCTCGAACTTGATCTCTTCTCCCGGCGTGAGGACTTCCGCGGGAACCCGAAACTCGGTCACCTCGGGCGGCAGGTCGACAGAGAAATCCCCGACGAAGAGCTGGTAGAGGTCGATTTCAACAGGTCCGGGGTTCCCGAGTTCGGGGTGCGACTCTGTCACCGGATCCCAGTCGATGATCACCGGTTCGCTCACCAACGGCAGTGCTGCAGCGTCGCAATCCTCCGCCGCCGGGACGCCCGAAATCAGGATGTTTTCAGCTGGGGCCGCCAGCACGTGGCTGAGGAAGACCGTGGCCTGAAAGTTCTCCCAGTCACGGGTCGTGCCCACGATTCTGTACACACCCTCGGGGAAGCGGTCAAAAAACATCTCGGGCGGGAGTTCGTCAAAGCTCGGCTCGGCGCTCTCGAAGGCCAGCTGGGTGAGACCCTGACGCACCAGACGCCCGAAGGCGGCGACCGCGAAAATGATCCGGCCTCTTGGGTCGGTGATGGTCAGCAGCCGGTAAGGTCCTCCATCGATCGACGAGTGAAGGCCCAGATCCCCATCGGTGTCATTGAGCTCGAAGAAGACCTCCGCTTCGGAGAATTCAGGGGGGTCTTGTGCGGGCAAAGCGCGTCCCAACATCAGAGTTGCGAGAATCATGGAAAGGAAGAATAACGTGCTGCTCCTTCCCGTCATCGTCTTCTCGAGTCGCTTTTCATGTGTCATTTCTTTTGGGCTCCTTTCTCGAGTCTGTGAGCTCTCAAGCTGCGGGGAACTCGGTTCCACCCTGGCCTTTCCAGGGCGTCCCCGCTCGCCAACCGAACATTCGTGCCGAATTCTAGAGAGGCCCAGATGATCGGAAGATGATCGGGAGGTTCTCGGTTGTCGGCTGTTGGACCGAATGGAAGAGGGGCAAGGAGCGACAAGATTCGGCAGAGAGATCTTTGATGCCGGCCAAGACTGATGCTTGACCAGCTGCAGAATCCAATAGCCCTGAATCTTCAGAAGTCGAAACGCGAAAACGAGCTGTGTAATGCCACGATGCAACGAGAAGAGATTGAGGCAGAGGATTCCGAATGGTATGGAATGAGCGGGTCCGAGGTGCCGAGGACGTCGCGCCGCTCTGCCCGGGCCTTCACGATCTCGGAAAGTCCATAATGGCGATCGGGCCGATCGAACACCCCCTGGTTTCTCAGGGTTGCAGATGGACCGTGGGGCGATCCAAACGCACAGAAGAATCGCCAGGAAGGGGAGAGCGGAACTCGGAAATGATGCGGCTGTTTGTATCAGCGCTCTGTCTATTCTTCCTGATTCCGATTTGGGCTCCCGGTCTTCGAGCCCAGAGCCGAACCGGAGCCATCACCGGGGTCGTCGCGGATTCGGAAACCGGCACGGCTTTGCCGGGAGCCCGGGTGGTGGTCGGGGGGACGGGGCTCTCCACCTATACGGATGTCAACGGCGTCTTCTATCTGGGTGCCGTTCCCGCCGGGTCTCAGACCTTGGAGGTCAGCTACCTGGGCTACCAATCGTTTCAAGAGCAGCTCGAGGTCGCCGAGTTCTCCAGCTACCGCCTGGATGTCCGGTTGCAGACGCTATCGCGCGAAACGGCCACGGTTGTCGCTGAACCCTTTCGCCAGGGACGGGCAAAAGCCCTCAACCAGCAGAAGACCTCGACCGTCATCAAGAACGTGGTGGCCGCCGATCAGATTGGACGCTTTCCCGACTCCAATGCGGCCGAAGCAACTCAGAGAATCCCGGGTGTCGCCCTGCAGCGGGATCAAGGGGAAGGACGCTTTATCATCGTACGGGGAACGGAAGCCCGGCTGAATTCCGTGGCCATCAACGGGCAACGTCTACCGTCCCCCGAAGGGGACATTCGCTTCGTGGCTCTGGACGTCATTCCCGCCGACGTACTCGAGGCCATCGAGCTGACCAAGGCGCCCACCGCCGATATGGATGCGGATGCCATCGGAGGCAACGTCAACCTGTTGACCAAACGGGCCCCCGAAGATCCTCTCCTGACCTTTTCCGCCGGTTGGGGCTACAACAACCTGGTTCGAGACGACCTGCAGAGCTTCAACCTGGCCGCCGGGAGGCGCTTCACCAACAACAAGCTAGGGATCATCTTCGCCGCCAGTTGGCTCAATACGGACCGCGGTTCCGACAACTTCGAGGTCCGGTACGACGACGGCGAGTTGGATGAGTTCGAACTTCGAGACTATGCGATCAATCGAGAACGCCTTGGGCTGGTCTTCGGAATCGACTACCGGACCGAAAACAACTCGGAGTTCTTCGTCAACGCGATCTTCAACCAGTTCGACGACCAGGAATTCCGGCGCAGAAACAGACAGAGGGTGGCGGTTGGTGAGATCGAGCGAGAGTTGAAGGACCGCCTGATCCGCCAGCAGATCGCTTCGCTATCCGTCGGAGGCAGGCACTTCTTCGACAATCTCTTGCAGCTGGACTACACCGTCTCCTACTCATATGCCTCGGAAAACGAGCCGAACCGGGCCGATTCGGTGTTCACCCAGAAGGATGTCATCTTCCAACCGAATGTCTCTCCCACCTCGATCGATCCCGATAACATCCGAGCCAATCCCCTGAACGAGGACATCTCCGCCTTCGAATTCAGCAGGCTGGTCGAGGAAGACAACTTCAGCCGGGATCAAGACTTTGCCTTCACGATCAACTTGGCTCGACCGTTCGTACCGGGCGACCAGAGCAACGGGCTGTGGAAGATCGGCTTCAAGTACAAGACCAAGGAAAAGCAGCTCGACAACAACCTGATCAACTTTCGGTCGGACGAAACGATTCTGCTGACCAGTGTTCTCGACAGGAACTTCGATCAGGGGAATTTCCTGAATGGTCGCTACGACATCGGAGATTTCCAGGGCCCCGGGGAGGTACGGTCACTTCTTCCGCGCTTGGATGGTGAAATCGATCTCGAAGAGGATCTGGTCGACTATCTCGCTGAAGAGGACATTTTCGCTACGTTCGGAATGGTCGAGTTCAATTTCAACGACCGATTCCAATTGATCCCCGGCGTCAGGACGGAATACACGGACATCAACTACCTGGGCAATGAACTGGTCTTTGACGAAAAGGGAGATCTCGCCTCAATCGGAGCGGTCACAGGCAAGAATGATTATGCCGAGGTCCTCCCCTCGATCAATTTCCGCTACAAGGTTGGCGACTCCGCCAATGTCCGCGCCGCTTTCAGCCGCACCCTGGCTCGGCCCAACCACGAGGACCTCGTGCCGTTCCAACTGCTCTTGCAGGAAGACCTCGAAATCTTGAGGGGGAACCCTGATTTGCGGCCCACCAAGTCCTGGAACTACGACCTACTGTTCGAACAATACTTCCAGTCTGTAGGCGTCTTTTCAGCAGGAATCTTTTTCAAGGACATGCGGGACAACATCTTCACTTCCCGCCTGCAGGAACCTCGTGACGGCGAGGAATTCGATGTCCTTCAGCCCAGGAATCTGGAGAATGCCCAAATTTTCGGATTCGAGACTGCCTTTCAGAATGTCTTTCGGTCGCTCCATTCTCCCTTGGACGGTTGCGGGATCTACGCGAACTACACCTATACTTCGTCAACGGCCGATTTGCCCGGCCGGCCGGGAAGCGGCAACCAGCTCCCCGGACAGGCCTCCCATGTCTACAACCTCGCAATCTCCTACGAAAAGTACGGATTCTCCGGACGCCTCTCCTGGAATTATCACAGTGAGTATCTGGCCGAAGTAGGGCGCGATCCCTCGAGAGACGTGTTCTTCGACAGGCACCTGCAGCTCGACTTGCTTCTGAGCCAGCGGCTGAACCGTCACGTTTCGCTCTTTGCCGAGTTCATCAACCTGACCAATGAACCCTTTCGTGCCTATGAAGGTCGAGTCGATCGTCCCGTCAGGGAAGAGTTCTACTCGTGGTGGGCAACCTTCGGTCTCATGTTCAATTTCTAGGAGCCTTTCGGAAGGGGTTGGCACTGTCCACTCGAGCGGCCATCGGCGACGCTCAGGAATCAGACCCGTCGCCGCCCGTCTCACGCTCGATACCCACCAGGAGAGATGGCCGCTCGCCCCGCATTCGAACATACACGTCCACGGCTCTTGCCCAGCCAGGCTCCGACTCGGAGCGGGTTCGGATTCGGACCATCAGGTAGTCGGGTCCTGGCGAGGGTAAGGGGATGTGCGTCACTTCAGAGCTCTGCGTCTCCTGAAGGGGGGTCAGGCTCGCCGAAGAGTTGTCGAAGGCGAACCATTGGTATTCATAACGGCTGTCCGCCGCCAGTCCCTGCCTCTCCCCCAGGTTCTCGAATTCCAAAGCCGAGTCCACGAGCCGGAAACCGTCCAACGGATTGACCTGACGCAAGTAGTGAGACACGATCTTGTCCCGCCTTCGGATCAGTGTGTCCGCCAGGTGCTTTTCGGCCATCGGATCGCTGAAGCCGCCGGCGGCGACGATCGCGCGGATGGCCTGATCCGAGAAACGGGCCACGATCTTGGCGGCCCAGAAGGCATCGTCGGCCCGCATCTTGTCGAAAGCGGGATTGGGGTAATAGGGCTTCCAGCGTCCTGGCTCGAAGAAATCGGATTCGATTCTCCCAATCTCGGCATATCCCGGGGAGGTGAAGTCGACCTTCATCCAGGGGCGTGTCCAGATTCCCAGAGTCACGGCAGTCTTCAGGCTGGGTTTGTTGAATCCGAGGGCGTACTCATTGCCATCCTGACGGTCCTTGGGGATGATTCGGTTGTCGAAGTCGCGGCCACTGCCGAGCGCCGTCCGGAAGTCGATCAGGTGGTGCCGGAGGTAGTGGTTTCCGGTTTGGTCCACGTAGACGTCCAGGGTGTGGACGCCGGAGGCGCTCGTGAAGTTGAGCCACTCGGCGAAGACCCGCAGAGCCCGTAGCTCGCGCCGGTCCTCGTGAGGGAAAATGTCGTTGGGATCATCGCTTCGCGTGCCGTAAAACTTGAACCCGCCAACGACCTCACCCTCAGGAAGATGATTGGCCGCGACCCGGTAGCGGCCGTCCGGCAGGCGCGCCGCTTCGTCCAGAACCGATTTCAGATAGTCCGCCCGCAACGGCCCAATGCTCCTACCCAACCGGAAGACCTGAGCCGAAGCATCGATTCGGAGTTGATTCGGATCGACGTAGGCGACATGTGTGGGGACGGTGTGATAGCCGATGGCGTGAAAGAATTTCGTCGCGATGAGGTCGGCGGCCGAAGCCAGAGTGGGATGGCTCCGCGGATCGAACTTGAGGAGATAACGGTCGCCTCTGCTGTCGATCACCTCCAGCCCGTCCGAGAGGGCAAGCAGACCGGCGCGTTTGATGGTCAGCAACCCACCTGTATCCGGCCCGCTCGTCCGGTCGGGGCCTCGCACCAGCTCCTCGAGGGGCAGGTCCCGTGTCCCCATCCTGTTGGTGAACCAGTTCGAGTCGGGGACCTCGCCCAAGGTGTTGATGTTGGCCGCCCGGGACTGGGGACCTCTGGCCTCGCTGCCGATGAGGTTCTCGAGGGCATCGAAGCTGGGACTGAGAATCATTGCGGCGGGTTTTTCGATGGGCAGGTCGTCGCGGTCCTCCCAGATGGGGTCGTCTGGCAGGAATTTCTGAGCTTGCAGGCCCGCCACCAGAAGTGAAACAGGAACCAGGAATGCTGTCACGGGCCCAAAGCGCTTTGTCATCTTTCCGAGCAATGTCATTCCTCTAAAAGGAAGCCGAGAAGCTCACGACGGTCTTGCTGGCCTCGCGGCTCCAAGCCTGTTCGAGTCGAAAAACCGTGGCCCGAGAGGTACGGACTCGAAAGCCAACGCCGAAGTCGCTCTCCAGATCGGAGAAAGACAGCTTCGAACCGCTTCCGGCCACAGCGCCCGCATCCGCAAAGAGAGCCAGCTCGAAGCGGCGCGAAGGCTCCCAGCGGTATTCGGCCTGATACAGCATGAGCTTGTCCCCTCGAAACCTGAACCTGTCGAAGCCTCGCAGTGTATGGCTGCCCCCGAGTGAGAGCTGCAGAAAGAAGGGGACACGGTTCCCCTCAGCCGGTCGATCGTTGACGAAACGGAAGCGGAGGGCCATGACTCGCTGCCGTGAGCCGAGAGGGACGAAACCTCGAGCGTCGACCTCGTAACGCCGGAAGTTGAACTGATTTTGGCCCGACACCTCGTCGTAACGACTCCAGCCCACTGCCAGGGCAAACCCCTTGTGCGGCACGCCCGAATTGTCGCGGTAATCGAGCACCAGGCTGCCCCCTACCCTCCAGTAATGGGGAGGAGCGTTCAGTCCCGGCGCTGACGACTCGTCGAACAGCTCCCCGACCGTCGGGGTGCTCATGCGCGTTCCCGCGCCCAGCGAGTGTTGCAGGAAGCCGGTGTCGAGCCTGCCCAGCAGCCGGCTGCCCAGCTGGTATTCCAAGGTGATCTCGAACAGGTTGTCCCGGAGGAGGAAATCGGTCTCGCTCGTGCGTTGGGACTCTGGACCAGCTCCGAAATAAGAGACTTGCGGGTGAAAACGGCGTCGGCCGGTGGCGTAGATGCTGAGTTGGGAGACCTTGCCGCGTTCCAGATCTGCGAGCTGATCCAATTCCTCGGTCTCGGACAAGAGAGGTGGGGTCGACTTTCCGCGATTGGGCAGCAAGCCCATCTGCACCTCGAAGTGGCGATACCCCTTCACCGAGTAAAAGGCCGATGCGGAGACGTCGACGTCCCCCCAGATCTTGGGCTGCAGGTAACTGAGACCGCCGGCCAATCCCGAGCCCTCTGCGATCCGGGCGAAGCGGGGGTAGAATCCTCGGTAGTTGGAATTGCCGCCGGTTTCGAACCGTCCTCGATCGAATCGCGCGAGGAGCTTCTCGAAGAACTCCGGGCGGTGGGGCTGAAGGCTCTTCGCCTTTTCGAGGCGGCGCTTCCGGAGTTCCTCGTGTCGGGAGAGGGGCGGCTCTTCCTGGGGGTTCTGCTCTCCACAGCGTCGTCCGGTCTCTGGCTGTTCCAGCTCTCTACAGGGGCCACTTTCAGCGGAGAGGGAACCCCACCCAGCCGCACACGTCAGCCAACTCAGTAAGATCATCGTCTTACTCAGGTTGGTTGCCCGTGCGTAAAGTGGATCCGACAGTCTCAATTTCGCCCGACGCTCTTCCCAATCATGGAAGCATTTTCCCAATTATAGACGAACGGCCCCGGGACGTTCAGACTGCTCGAGTCCGTCTCTCGAGTGAGCCAGGAAAATGGCGATGTGGAGACGGCCGAATGCCAGCGGATTGATGAATTGCAGGCCCTGGTCCGGGGATCCGCAAATTGTGTCTGGTCGAACCCCCACACTCTGCTCGGCCCGGCCATCGGTTCGCTTCACTGGGCGCGCAGCGCTTGCAGCGGGTCGACTCGGGCGGCGCGGCGGGCGGGAAAGTAGCAGGCGGCCAGGGCCACGGCGAGCAGCAGCAGCGCCGCTCCGCCCAGGACGCCGAGGTCCAGCGCAGAGACTTGGAAGAGCAGATGCTCCAACCAGCGGCTGGCAGCCAGGGCCCCGAGGACTCCCAGGACCATTCCCCCCAGACCGAGCCACAGCCCCTGCGCGACCACCTGGCGTTGAATCTTCCCGGGTGAGGCGCCCAGGGCCATGCGCACTCCGATTTCACGGTTCCGCTGCTCGACCAGATAGGCAATGACGGCGTAGATGCCAAGCGCGCCCAGACCCAGGGCCACGGCGGCGAAGGACGCCAGCAGGACGGCAGCGAAGCGGGGCCGCGCGATCGACTGCCAGGCCACCGCTGCCACCGTTTGCAGGTCGTTGACCGGGACCTGGTCGTCCAGCTGCCGGACAGCAGAGCGGAGCGCCGGCGCCAGCGACAGGGGATCGTCGCCCTCGGTGGCGAGCAGCACCGTCATCGAGGCCATTGGACGCTGGGCGTATGGGAAGTAGAGCGTGGCTTCGGCCTCTCCCCCCAGGTTTCGCTGCTGCACGTTCTCCACCACTCCCACCACTTCGATCCAGGGGCTGTTCCAAGGGTAGCCCACGCTCTTGCCCACGGCCGTCTCGCCCGGCCAGATTCTCTCGGCCAGCGCCCGATTGACGATCACCACCTGAGGGCTGTCGTGCCGGTCGGAGCTGTCGAAGTCGCGTCCCTCCAGCAGGGGAATGCCGAGCGTCTGAAAGTAATCGGGCGTGACGATGCGCTGGCGCGCCATCGGCAGACGGCCCGACTCCCATTGCCGGTCCTTGACCCGGTGGGCCAGAAAGGCGTCGACACCTGAGAGGGGGAGGCTGTGAGCGGCGGCGGCGGTCCGGACCCCGGGAAGTGCGCGCAGCCGCTCCAGTAAGTCGTCGTAGAGCTGTTGGCGGCGCCTGCGGTCGGTGTAGAAGCCCTCAGCGGGATCCAGGCGGGCCGACAATACCCGGGCGCCGTCGAAACCGGGGGGCACCTGCCACAAATTCCAGAAGCTTCGCAACAGCAGACCGGCGTTCACGACCAGGACCACCGCCAGTGCCACCTGAGCCAGCACCAGCACACGCCGGGAGAGCTGGCCGGCCCCGACGGCCGCGGCCCGCCCTGCTTCGGCCAGCGAGGTTCGCAGATCGGTCCGGGAGAGCCGCCAGGCGGGCAGCAAGCCCACGCCGAAAGCCGTTGCCAGGCTCGTGATCAGACAGAACACCAACACGCGGTGATCGACCCCCACCCTGCCGAAACGGGCGTCGACCCCCGGCAGAAGAGGAACCAGGATGTCCACGAGCAGGGAAGCCAGCAGCAGGCCCAGGGCCGCGCCGACCGCAGTCAGTACAAGAGTCTCCGTGAGCAGGAAAGCCATGATGCGGCCGTGCGTCGCCCCCAGGCTGGCGCGAATGGTGCTTTCCCGGACGCGGGCCGCCGAACGGGCCAGTTGCAGGTTGGCGAGATTCACGCAGACCACCACCAGCACCAGTACGACGGCGCCCAGCAGCAGGGCCAGCAGCGGCCGCAGCTCCCCCGACATATGGGACTGCAGCGGCTCCACCGAGACGCTCTGCGTGTACTCATCAGCCGGAGTCCATACCGGGTTTTCCCGGCGCAGGCGCTCCGCAACGCTCTTCAGTTCCGCGGCCGCCGACGCCGGCTCGACGCCCGGCGCCAGGCGTCCCACAGCTTTGAGAAAGTACGAACCCCAGTAGGCACCCTGGTTGGAGCGGTCCAGCAACAGGGGAAGCCAGAGGTCGGCGCTCTCGTTCGGGAAGTGGAAACCCGCCGGCATCACGCCCACCACCGCATAGATCTCCCCGCCCAGCTCGAGGACCTTTCCCAGCACCCTGTCAGGCGGGCCGAACCGCTGCCGGCAGAGCCGCTCGCTCAGGATGGTCACTTTGCCCGCGCCCGGCCGCGCGTCCTCGGGGAGGAATCCGCGTCCCGCCAGCACAGGCCTTCCCAGGGTTTCGAAAGCGTTGGCGGAAACGACGAACCCGCGCAGGCGGGCGGGCTTGCCTTCACCGGTCAAGGTCAGGTCCCTGCCGTCGTCGTGGGCCGAGACGGCGCGAAAAGAACTCATCTGGCCGAAGGCGTCAAACTCGGCCAGCGACCGACGATCCGGCCAGACCAGGGCGAGTTCCTCGGGGCTCTGGTAGGGAAGCTGGCGCACCAGAACAGCGTCGAAGATGCTGAAAATGGCGGTGCTGCCGCCGATGCCCACCGCCAGCCCCACGATCGCAGCCAGGGCGAAGCCCGGGCGCCGCATCAGACTGCGAAGGGAGTAGCGAACATCGGTGACGAATTCCGAGAGACGTTGAAACCACATTCGATGCTGCTCCTGCCTAGAAATCAGGCTGAGGCACGAGGCGCGAACTTCCTGCGTGGGTCCGAACCGGCGCTCCGCCTCCAACTTCGCTTCCCGTGGGGTCAGGCCAGAGGCGATCAGCTGCTCGGTTCGCATTGCCACGTGAAACCGAAGTTCCTCGTCTATTTCCCGTTCCAGGTCGCGCCGGCGGGGTCGCAGCCCGTCCAGGAAGAGGCGCCGGCGTCGCTTCATGCCGGAATCTCCGCAGGCGCGGCCAAGGCTTTGGCCATGGCCCGGGCATAGCGCTGCCACAGCGAAGTCTCGGTTTCGAGACGTTGCCGTCCCAGCCGGGTGAGGGAGTAGAACTTGGCTCGCCGGTTGTTCTCCGAGACTCCCCAGTGCGACTCGATCCAGCCCCGCCCTTCCATTCGGTGAAGCGCCGGATAGATTGTCCCTTCCATGATGGCCAGCTGGGAGCCGGTTGCCTGCTCGATCCAGCCCGCGATCGCATAACCGTGGCGCTCGCCCCAGCAGAGCGACTTCAAGATCAGCAGGTCCAGAGTGCCGCGGAGCAAGTGTTTTTGTTGGTTCATTCACCTTCCCCTTTGATTTCTAGGGGAGAGTCTGACAGATGGCGTTCGGGTTTGTCAAGAGTTGGCCGCGACAGCACTTACCGACTTGCTGAACGGCCAGATGCGTTGCTGCGCAGCTCGAGGTCGCGGCCGGCCGGTTCCCTGTTTCGAATAGAGCCGAATCCGAAGCAAGGGCAGCAGAGGGCGTGTACCGGCCTTCCGGCGAAACCCATGCATTGAGTGGCTCGCGTGTCCATTTGCGGATGCCGACGACGAGGAGACGCGGGCCCAGGAGTGCAGGCCGCTCGAACAACCAGCCGATGGTGCAGAGCGTTGGTGGCGGACCTCAAAGCCGGTCCGCCGTGGCATAGAAGATTTCCGTCAGGTCCAGATCATTGACCCCAATGCTGTCTTCGCCGGTGCGAACGACTACCATGGCGTTTTGCGGTGACACATAGATGAGCTGGCCAAAGTGCCCGATCGCGGCATAGTCCGGCGGGTCCGCCGGCCGCGAGACGATCCACCAGCCGGTGCGATAGCCCCACTGCCGGCCATTGTATTCCTCAAACTGAAACGGCTCGAGCCGATGGGTCGACCGGTGGTGCCATTCCGGGGGGATCAACTCTTGGTCACCCACCCGGCCGCCATCCAGCATCATCCGGCCGACCCGGGCCAAATCGCGGGCGCGGGCGACAAAGCCGCTTTCCGTCATCGGAAACCCGCCATAATCAGTGGACCACAAGGCGTCATATTCCGCGCCCAGCGGCTGCCAGACCGTCTGTGAAAACAGTTCCACGAGATCGCTCCCGGTTGCACGTTCCAGCGCAAGACCGATCAGGTTGGGGTTGTAGTCGTTGTAAAGGAAGGTGCCCGGCGCCCCTGCTATGCGGGGATGGATCAACACCGTTTTGCGCATGTCATTCGTGTAGTAGACCAGCGACGGGTCCTGGTTGATCCATGGGAAACTCACGGACGACTGGAAACCGATGCCGGATCGCATGTCGAGCAGGTGGCCGAGAGTGATTTTCGCGAAGTCGCCGTCGCGAGCCGCCAGCTCGGGCAGATAATCCGTGATTGGCGTCTCGAGGCCGCCCAGGTCCCCGCGCGCGATTGCCCCACCCATCATGATCGACAACAGGGACTTGGAAACGGAGAAGCCGGCTTGCAGCGCGCTCTCGTTCGAACCGTTGTAATAGGCCTCATACATCAGATCGCCACCCTTCAGCACGACGAGCGC
>JBFKLX010000135.1:0-15480 GCA_041630155.1 Acidobacteriota bacterium | reverse complement strand
GCGGTGGGGCGGGATGCGCCCCACGGCCGGGTTCTGGTGCCAGAACGTGTAGGGGGGCATGCCGAAGAAGACGACCGCCCCGCGCTCCGCCAGGTAGAGTGGGAGCTGGGCGAACTGAATCGGCTCGATGAAAGGGATTCCGTGCTGAGCCAGCAGGTAGTGGATCATTCGGGCGTTCTGCATGCTGACGAAGGTTCCCAAAACACTCAGGACACCCGTGGGAAGGCCCAGGTCGATGCCTACGCTGTAGGCGTGCCGGGCCCGGGTTCCCGCCCCCGTCCCCAGGATCATGTCGTGCCGGCCGAGATTCTGGCAGATCTCCTCGATCAGGGGAAAGACAGCCCGGCGCCCGCGGTCGATGAAACTCTGCCCCCCGATTTTGACGACGTTGGCTTTGGGCAGGATGGGCAGGCAGGGCTCTTGGGCGGTCTGCTCGAGAAGCTCGGGATCGGTCAGGGATCCGGCAACCAGCGCCTCTCCCAAACGCGTCAAGAGTTCGTCCGCCATTGTTCACGCAGCTCCCGGCAGGCGGACTCCCTGCAGGACATAGGACTCCGCAGAATCATGCCGCCGCCGCAGATCGCCGAACTCTCTCCCGGCCCATTGGCGAAGCTCGTCCAGAATCTGCTTCCGTGTCTGCGCAGGAAGGTCGATTCCCGTCAGGCCCCGTTTGCCCCTCCAGGAGTTCAGACAGTCCTCCGGTGCGGTCGATACCGGCCATGTCGATAGCGTCACGGGTTCTATCACGTTCGCGCCGCGACGGCAAGCAGCCTGGACCAGCTCGAGATAGGCGTTTTGGCGGGAGATTGGCGTCCTCCCCTCCCGCCGGATCAGTTCCAGCATTTTCCGGCGCAGGCGAGACTTGACGCTGGACTCCAGGCGCTGCACGTGGCCCTCCAGGAGCCAGCCGCCGCGCGGGTCCATGACCCTGAAAGCCTCTCTCGTGAGGATCTCGGAGTTCAGGCGGTGGAAGGACCGCGAGCCGAAGACGATGCGGGCGCTGTCGTCGAGGATCGGCCAGGGCCGTGCGGCGTCCGCCTCTATTGCCGCTGTGGCGGGTGGGCAGCGCTCTCGGAGTTTTCGCAACATGGCCCGGGAGAGGTCGAGGGCCAAATAGCGGACCCGCCCCACCAGGTGCAGGGCGATTTGCCCCGTCCCGGCGCCGATCTCCACCAGCCAGTCGTGCGGACCTGCCTGGCTCCAGGTCAGAATCGCTTCAGCCGCCCGGCGGGCCGCCTGGTCGGGCAGTCCGGCGCGCTGATCGAAGCTGGCGGCCTCGTGGTCGAAGGCGTCGGGGTCGGGTGACATATGCTCGCTCCGGCTCTCAAAAGCTCTTCCGGAGCTTCCGAAAAAATCACCTCAAACGCAACTCCCGGCCATTCTCCGTTGCCAGGGGCTGGCGCCGGTGGTAGGGTTGCTGGCAAAGCCACAGCAAGGATCGCGCGACCGCAAAAGAGCCGGTGGAAGGACCGTCACTCATCCGTTCCGCCGCTGGCGGGGTGCCCGTGACGATTCAGCGTGACCAGTTAGAGAAAGGGGGCAAAATCATGTCCAAGAAACAGCCAGCAACGGAGCAGCACCACAAGGAGCAGGCCGCCGGCAACCTGCAGCTGGGACGGCGAGGGTTTCTCCATACCGGTCTGCTGGGGGCCGCAGCCGCCCGCGCCGCCTGGGCCGGGCCTCACCGGCCAACGGCGGAAGCCGCAGCAGGTCTGCGGCAGCGCGGGGCCACTCCCATCGTCGACCTCGAGCAGCCCGTCGACCCCCAGGCTGTCTCAGTCGAGACCTGGAACGATCCCTGGGTCTGGCGACCGAGTGACTGGCCCAGGGAGCAGCTGCACCTGAATGTCGTGGAAAGCCAAAATCCAGGGGTCGGGACGATTCCAGGCAATCCCAATCCCCGCCTCTTCAGCTACGGGGGCATCACACCGGGCCCCACGATTCGAATGCGGGGCGACGAGACCCTGGCGGTCAAGCTGCGCAACCTCCTGGAAAAGGATTTTGGTGTCACGTTCGTGCACGAGTACCCGGACCCCAACGAACTGACCCCTGATCTCACGCTCGAGGAGGTGAACAGCAAGGCTGCCGAACAGGGCAATCGCCGCGACGATTTTTGCCTGGGTGAGCACACCAACGGCCTGCACGCCGCCCACGTCACGAACCTTCACACTCATGGACTGCACGTCAGCCCGGGAGAGAATTCGGATGGAACTCACTCGGACAACATCATTTTGCGCGTCTTGAACCAGCCGGACTACCGGAGGCGCAAACAGGAGTCTCTCAGTCCGTCGTGCGTGTTCCTCCGCAACCCCGAGCAGATTTACTTCTTGACCGACGACGAGGTGGCAGGCGAGGCCAACTACGAATTTCGGATCGGGAACGTACTGGGGGTTCCGGGAGCGCCCCACCCGCCCGGGACGCACTGGTACCACCCCCACGCCCACGGGTCCACCCACAACCAGGTGGCCAGCGGCATGGCAGGGTTTCTGATCATAGAAGGGGATGTGGACGATCGGATCAACCAGCGCATGACCGGCAGCGAGCATCCCGAACCGACCGTCAAGTCCGGCCCCTTCGACTATCGCGAGCGGCTGATGTTGATGCAGCGCGTCTCTGTCCCCTCGACCGACCCGGACGCCAGCCGCAAACAAGAGCAGTTGCGGCAGCCTCCCGCGGTGTTGGTCAACGGCAGCCAGCAGCCTGCTCGGATTCTGATGCGGCCCGGGGCGGTGGAACGCTGGCGGGTCCTCAACGGCAGTGTGGACGGCAAAGGATATCGCCGTTTCATGGTGTTGAACGGTCAGTACGGCCAGGCCAAATCGGGAGCGCTGACCAAGTACGATCCCGAGACGAAAGAGTGGCACGATGCCTCGCTGTCCGAAGTGGAACGGGACAAACTGACCCTCTATCAGCTCGCCATGGACGGAGTCACCCTGGTGACCGGGGAAGGGGACGACGCAAGGTACACTATCAAAGACCTAGCTTTGCAGAATCCTTCACCCAATCCGCTGGCCACCCATCCCATCCCCGAAGAGGGGGACCGAAACCTGCCCATGCTCGAAAACCTGCAGGCCGCCTACCGGGACCCGACCAGCGTCCGGAACACGTATCTCCGGCCCAATGAAGTCTATCTGGCCCCGGCCAACCGCACCGACGTGTTCTTCAAAGTTCCGGTGGGAACAGCTCAGGACACCGTGCTCACGGTGATTGGAAAATCCGTGATCGTCCACGCCGACAACCCGCAGCAGATGATGCAGCAGAATGTGGCCAGCGGCACGGACGAGTTGCCCATGGGTCCCGGTGAAGTCATCGTCGCTTATATCGTCGTGAAGGAAACAGGAATCCAGGAAGACTTCGACGTGCTCAGCCTGCGCGATGTGCTCCCGCCCGTGCCGCCCTATTTGCGGCCGCTGAAGCGGGAGCAGTTGATCGACGGCAACGGCAAGTTCCGCACCCGTACGATCACCTATTCGGGCTGGGGTTCCCAGGATTTTCCTCTGGTTTCAACCGACCCCTCCGACCCCTCCGCCGCCGACTTCAAGGCCTTCATCGAGCAGGACCAGGCAGCGGGAGGAAAACTGGAAAAGCTGCGATATGCTCGCAACGGTACCGATCCGCAGGGCAATCCGATTTTCGTGCTCCTGCCGCCCGCCATCCGGAGCATGGCGATCAACGGCCGAAAATTCGATCCCACGGACCCCGAGCGGCCCGTCATGCTGCTCGATTCCGCCGAAGAGTGGCTGCTCGAGAACAGCTCGATGATGCTGTGGGGGGACACGGGCAGCAAGCCGCCCGGCCAGTGGCTGGGGCATTTTCGGGGCTATCCGATTTCACGCAAGGACGGTCAGGATCGATTCTTCGGCGAGGGGCCCTATGCCGAGCCCGACTACAACTTCCAAATCGTGACCAAAGGCGTGGATCATCCCTTCCACATCCACCAGAATCCCTGCTGGGTCTTGAGTATTGAAGTTCCAGACGAGAACGGGAATCTGGTCAACATCCTGGATGAGCCCCGTTGGCAGGACGTCATCTTCATTCCCCGAAATCAGGGAAGAGTCGTCTTTCGAACCCTCTTCGCGGACTACGTGGGAACCTACGTGAACCATTGCCACATCCTGCTGCACGAGGACAACGGCATGATGCAGGCCATCGAGGCATCGCCCTTCGAGGACCATGCCAACTACGCACCCAAGGACAAATTACCTTCCGATCCCGGCTCGCAAACGGATTTCCCGCGCCCGACGCCTGAGCAGGCCTACGTGCAGAACACCCGATTCGTGGATCCCAACAGGGCCACGGGACAGGTGTATCCGGGGTTCGTGACGGTGGCGCCTAAGTACTCCGGTTCGTAAATACGGTGACGGTTGCGGGCGAGCCCTCAGGTGCCCGGCGCCTCCGATCAGGGTGGCCCATTCGGTTTCCGGGGGCCGGCTGCTGCTTCGAAACGCCCGAAGGGTTGCGGGCGAGACGCCGGATTACGGATCAACGCAGCTGGTCAATCTGAAGCTCGAGTAATTGCACCTGCTCGAGCCACTCTTCCAGCCTTTGCCGGTTTTCACGAAGGCTCGACTCCTGCCCGCGCACGAAGCGAGAGTAGGGAGCCATGGCTTCGTGGATGCGGCTCAAGCTGGTTTTCTGTTCGCGGTCGAAATGCCTGTTCAGCCCGTCCATCAGCTGGCGGCGCATCTGGTGAATCCGCTCTCGCAGCTGGCGCTTGGCTTGACGCCGGCGCGCGGGAATGACGAACAGGCCCACGACGGCGACGGCTCCAGCGGCGACCAGCCCGGTCACGTCCGCCAATGTAGTCGTGGCCAGGAGATTGACCAGAGCGCCCAGGCCGATTGCGCCGACTTCCACCAGGGCAGTCCCGGCGACCGTCATCTGCAAGTCTTCAGAGATTCGGCTGGACTCTTTCTCGCGGTCGTAGCTCTCCAGCACCTTTTGAGCGTGTTGTCCGACACTGCCGATGAGGCGTCGACGATCCTGCTCGAAAGCGGCCGCACGGCCGGCCAGCCTGGCCTCGCGATCGCGCTGCTGCAGCTGATCCCGAATCTGCTCCCACTGGCGGATCTCACCGGCCAGCATCCAGTCGACGAGGTCTTCTACGCAGCCTTCAATCTCTTTGGGCGCATCGCCGATCACCGTCGACTGATAGTCGGCTTTCATTCGGGATTTGTTGAGCAGGTCGAGAATCCTCCCCAGTCTCATCCGTTCGTCGAAAAAGGCCACGCCGCGGTTTTCGAAGGCGTGTAAAACACGGTCGATCTCGGTCAGCCGCAGGCGAAACTCACGGGCCGTGTCTTGCTGGTAGAGATCCAGCTGGGAGTCGATCTCGCGAAGGGTCTTCAGGTCCTGCTCCAGTGACTCGAGCCGTTCCCTCGCCTGGGCCAGATGTTCGCGCGCCAGATTGCTGCCGATTCCCAGAGGGTTGGAGAGCTTCAGCCGCAGGCGTTCGCCCTGGTCGAGCGTTTCCAGGATGTAGGTTTCCAGCTCAGCGAACTGGTCACTGTCGGACTTCGCCCGGACCTCGGGCAGCTCTTGCTGCTTGCGCTTGGCCGCCCAGCGGGCCGAAACGGTGAAGACCTCCGGTTCCGCCCCCAGCAGTTTGCGCAGGTGCTCCCGAACGAAGAGGCGGACCTTTTCGACGTCCGCCTCTTCCTCCAGGATGTCGACCTTGTTCACGACCACCACGACCTTCTTGCCCCACTGGCGGATCTTTTCCAGGAAACCGCGTTCGCTCTCCGTGAAAGGGCGGTCGGCAGAAGTCACGAAGAGGACCAAGTCGGCCCGCGGAACGAATTCGCGAGTGATGGCCTCGTGCTCGCGCAGGATGGCGTTGGTGCCGGGCGTGTCCACGATTTGAAGCTGGCGAAGCGAGTCGGCATTGACCCAAACCCGCTCGAGGGTTGGAGTCTCGACCTCCCGCCGGCTCTCTTGGCCACGCTGCACCACTTGAATGCGAGTGGTCGTCGGGGTGACACCCTCCGCCAGGATCTTCTGGCCCAGCAAGGCATTGATGAAGGCGCTCTTGCCGGAATTGAACTCGCCCACCACGACCAGCAGGAACAACTGATCGAGCTGAAGAATGGAGTTTTGAAGGGCCTTGCGGTCGGCCTCGCTGATCCCGAGTGCAACCGAAAGCTCCTGAAGTTCCTGCAAGAGTTCGCGCTCGCGGCCCAAAAGCTCCTGCTCGCTGTCACTGAGGATCTGATTCCACATGGGCGAGGCTAAAGATATCACGTGCGAAGTGGGACTTGGGGCTCATGAGGCAGAGGATGAGTGTCGAAGAAAAAAGAAAGCCTCCTCCGGCAATCTCGCCGGAGGAGGCATGGAGAACGATCCTGCTGGGGAGGCTCAGTCGCGCCGGCCCATCAGCAGGAAAACATAGTACAGCAAGGTCATGACGGCCTGGATGGCGCCGGCCACATACGTCAGGGCGGCTGCGTTGAGAACCTTGCGGACTCCCTCCAACTCACCGTGCGCCAGGATGCCCTGACTGGCCAGCAAGGCTTTGGCGCGGCTGCTGGCATCGAACTCGACGGGCAATGTCACCAGAGCGAACACGACGCTGGCGGCGAAGAAGAGCAGGCCCAGCCAAGCCAGCCAGGTGAAGCTCGGCGCGCTGGAGCTGAGCAGGAACCCGATGAAGAAGAGAATGGGTCCCAGAAAACTGCCGAACTGAACCGCCGGCACCATCGCGGTGCGCAAGGTGAGCGGCGCGTATTCCTGCGCGTCCTGGAGTGCATGGCCCATTTCGTGGGCCGCCACGCCGGCCGCGGCCACGCTGGGCGTATCGTAAACGTCTGGGCTGAGGCGCAGAACCTTGTGGCGGGGATCGTAATGATCGCTCAGGAAGCCGCTGACGCGCTCTACGCGCACTCCCCTGAGCCCGTTGGCGTCCAATAGGGCGCGCGCCACCTGGGCACCCGTGACGCCACGCGCCGTCCGGACCCGCGAAAACTTGTTGAAGGCTCCCTTGACCTTGAACTGGGCATAAAGCGCCAGCAAGAGCGGGGGGCCCGCAAAGAGCAAGTAAAGAGGATCGAAAAAGAACATGTGACCTCCGTCAAATTCAGTGTACGACAAATAGATAAGATCCGTTCGCGCCGCGGTCAACCTCCTGACCTCATGAGGGCCGCTGGTGTCGTCCCACGGCTTGCCCGCGGCCCGGGCGGTGGGTATACTCTTGCACTCGTTTTCGCTCCTGGCGCGAAGCCGCACTCTGGGCTCGCGTGCGGCAGCGGGTCCAATCCACCATGCAGAAAACTCCGAGGAAGGCATCCATGAAGGCGAATCGAAACATGAGGCGAGCGGGCCGATGGGCTTGGTTCACTTTGGCGGTCGTGGTCTCGGGCCCCGCTGGGCTGGGGTCCACTTTCGGCCAGGCGGAAGCCCAGGAGCAGCCGGCCGACGACGAGACGAAAGAAGAAAAGAAGGAAGAAAAGAAGTGGGACGTGATGGAGCCTCCGGGAGAATGGCAGGAAGTTTCCATCGACGTGGACGAAGGCACGTGGATGAGCCTGGATGTGAGCCCGGACGGGCAGGAGATCGTGTTCGACCTGCTGGGTGACATCTACAGCATTCCCATCCAGGGCGGCCAGGCCCGTGCGCTGACCAGCGGCATAGCCTGGGACATGCAACCCCGATTCAGCCCCGACGGCCGGAAGATCGCCTTCACCAGCGACCGAGCGGGCGGGGACAACATCTGGGTGATGGATCGGGACGGCTCCAACCCGCGAGCTGTCAGCAAGGAGACCTTCCGACTGCTCAACAGCCCGGTGTGGACTCCGGACGGTGGCTACATCGCGGCGCGCAAGCACTTCACCAAGACCCGCTCTCTGGGCGCCGGAGAGATCTGGCTCTACCACCATTCGGGAGGCTCGGGCGTCCAGATGGTCAAGAAGCCCAACGATCAGAAGGACTTGGGTGAGCCCGCCTTCTCTCCCGACGGGCGCTATCTCTACTACAGCAGGGACATCACCCCCGGCGGAGTTTTCCAGTACAACAAAGATTCCAACGACGAGATCTACGGCATCTTGCGTCTGGACCGGGAGACCAACCAGACGGAGAACTTCGTGACCGAACCCGGCGGAGCCCTCCGGCCCACCCCATCGCCCGACGGCAAGCACCTGGCATTCGTACGCCGGGTGCGCTTCCGGAGCCACCTTTTCCTGATGGACCTGGAGTCGGGCGCGGAATGGCCGGTTTACGACGACCTGGAGCGAGACATGCAGGAAACCTGGGCGATTCACGGCGTGTATCCCTCCATGGCCTGGACCCCTGACAGCCGCGCCTTGGTCTTCTGGGCGCGCGGCAAGATTCGTCACCTGGACATCGCGACCCGCCAGGCGCGAGTGATTCCCTTCCGGGTTCAGGACGAGCGGCGCGCCAATCAGGCTTTGCGTTTCCCGGTGGAGGTGGCGCCGGCCCAGTTCGAGCCCAGAATGTTGCGCTGGGTCACTGTCTCGCCTGCGGGTGACCGCGTCGTCTACCAGGCCTTGGGGCACCTCTACGTCCGGGATCTGCCGGCAGGGACGCCCAGGCGGTTGACTTCTCAGAACGACCACTTCGAGTTTTACCCGGCGTTCTCGCGCGATGGGCAGTGGATCGTCTACACCACCTGGGAGGACCGGGAGTTGGCGTCGATTCGCATCGTTTCCGCGGGTGGCGGTGAGGGGCGGGTCGTCAATGACAAGCCGGGGCACTACCTGGAGCCGGTCTTCTCTCCGGACGGCAGCAAGGTGGTCTACCGGCGTGCGGGCGGGGGCTTTCTGACCAGTCCCCTCTGGTCTCGGGACCGGGGGTTGTACTGGGTCTCCAGCCAGGGCGGGGAATCTACTTTGATCACCGAGCAGGGGATACGCCCGCATTTCGGTTCACAGAATGACCGGGTCTATTTCCTGGGTTTTGGTGAGGAGAAACGCATTCTCAAGAGCATCGAACTGGACGGCAGCGACCCCCGGGATCACCTGGAAAGCACCAACGCGTCCGAATTCAGTGTCTCTCCGGACGGCCGCTGGGTCGCCTGGGCGGAACGTTTCAACGCCTACATTGCCCCGTTCGTCCCGACAGGGCAGACCCTCACGGTGACCCCCAAGAGCACGGCCCTGCCCATCACCAAGGTCTCGCGGGACGCCGGGGAGTACCTACACTGGTCGGGCGACAGCGCTCGGCTCTACTGGGCTCTGGGCCCGGAGTTGTTCAGCCGGGATCTGACGGAAGCCTTCCAATTCATGGCGGGCTCCCCGGAGGAACTGCCCGGTCCACCGGAGCAGGGAATCAACATCAGCTTCCAGGAGCAGGCCGATGTGCCGTCCGGTGCAGTGGCGCTCGTAGGGGCCCGCATCATCACCATGCGGGGAGAGGAAGTCATTGAGAACGGCACCCTCGTCGTGCAAGGCAATCGGATCGCCGCCGTCGGGCCGCGCGACGCGGTGCGCGTGCCCGAAGGCGCGCACGTGCTGGACCTGAGCGGCCGGACGATCATGCCCGGCCTGGTGGACGTGCACGCCCACGGCCCGCAGGGGACCAACGAAATCACCCCGCAACAGAACTGGCTGCACTACGCCGAGCTGGCCTTCGGCGTGACGACGGTGCACGACCCGTCCAACGACACGAGCACCATCTTTGCCGCCGCCGAGATGGCCCGTGCGGGGTTGCTGACGGCTCCCCGGATTTTTTCCACCGGGACGATTCTGTATGGAGCCACGACTCCCTTCACGGCCGAAGTCGACAGCCTCGAAGACGCCCGTTCCCATCTTCGCCGGATGAAGGCGGTCGGGGCGTTCAGTGTCAAGAGTTACAACCAGCCCCGGCGCGACCAGCGCCAGCAGATCATCACGGCCGCGCGCGACCTGGAGATGATGGTGGTGCCCGAGGGCGGGTCGCTGTTTCAGCACAACCTGACGATGGTCGTGGACGGCCATACGGGCATTGAGCACTCGATTCCACTGGAGCGCGTCTATGACGACACACTGCAGCTCTGGGGCCGGACCGGCGTCGGATACACCCCCACGTTGGTGGTGGGGTATGGAGGGATTTGGGGAGAAAACTACTGGTACCAGCACAGCAACGTCTGGGAGGACGAGCGGTTGCTGACTTTCGTGCCGCGAGACCGTGTCGATGCCCGCAGCCGGCGCCGCACCCTCGCTCCTGAAGAAGAGTACAACCACTTCAACATCGCCCGGGAGGCAAAACGCCTGCTGGATGCGGGCGTCCACGTGCAGCTCGGGGCCCACGGCCAGCGCGAAGGCCTGGGGGCGCATTGGGAACTGTGGATGTTCGCACAGGGCGGCATGACCCCCCTGGAGGTGCTGCGGGCAGGCACGTTGCACGCGGCTTCCTATCTGGGCCTGGAGGGCGACATCGGCTCGATCGAGGCCGGCAAGCTGGCCGACCTGGTCGTGCTCGAAGAAAATCCGCTAGTGGACATCCGAAACAGCCGGAAGGTTCGCTACACCATGGTCAACGGGCGGCTCTACGACGCCCCGACGATGCACCAGATCGGCAACCATCCCGCCCAGCGGGGGCCCTTCTTTTGGGAAATGGATCTGGCGCGGGTAGGACGTTGAGTCGCGCCTTCGGGGGGCTATGACGGGCGAGCCGGTAGCCGTATGATCGGGGAAAAGGAAATGGGGTCAACCGCTGGTGATTTCACTTGCCCGGGAGTCGGCATGTTCCTGATTCTGCGCGACGATGCCAGGGGGGATCTACTCGACAACGTGATTCGAGACAACCGGGCCCTCAAAGACACGGCCACCGTCGGCGACGGCAGAGCGCTGTGGCTCAACCAACAGCCGGCTCACAGCTTTTACGGAAGCAACGGGAGCGAAACCACACGGCCAGGAGCCAGGCTCGCCATCTTTCCCTGATCGCGTCCAACCAGAGTCAGCTGCGGTTCGGGCGACTCGACGGTGGACCGAGGGAATTGAGGGCGTCGCAACGGACTCCAGGAACAGCGGCCAGGTCCGGCTCAGCAGCCTGACGATCGCAGACCATGCTGGGCTGGCTCCGTTCATGGAGGGGGACCAAGAGCCTCCACAGCAACGCGGGGGGCGAGTGCCGGTCGGGGAACGCCCCACCTTGACCTGCGTGTGTACAATCCGGTGGCAATGGTTCAGATACCTGGGCGAGGAGCTGCGATCAGAGAGGTGAAACGTGCCGGCAGCGCGTCTGGGCGGAGCCGGCCACCGGGGGGCGTCGCCCGTGCAGGCTTGGCGAAGCTGCTGGCAGGCGCGCTCGCGTTGCTGACGGGCTGTGGTCAGGAGATCGTGCCGGAGCCGTTTCAGCCCACCCATGCACACGAGCTCTACACGCAATCGCTGATCGACGCCGGTTTGGCGCACACTGCCCTCGGCCAGGAGTGGATTCGAGCGTCGTCTCAGGTCTTTGCGCAGGCCACCCGCATCGAGGTGCCATTCCGGGAAGCCCTTTACGCCGACCCTTCCCAGGCCTTTGCAGCCGGCTATCGCTTCCGGGGCCGGCCGGGCCGTCACCTGACGATCGAAGTGTCCAGCCAGGGGGAACATCCCTTTCGGCTCTTCATCGACCTCTTCCGGCTGGAAGACGGCTTGCCAGCGGAGCACGTCGCCAGTGGCTCTCCACTCGATCAGCGCCTCGAATTCGAGCCGCGAGTGGACCGGGACTACTTGTTACGGCTGCAGCCGGAGCTGTTGCGGGGAGGTCGGCTGGAACTTTCGATCGACGAAGGGCCGGCCCTCTCGTTTCCTGTCCTGGGACATTCGACCCGGTCGATCTTGAGCCGCTTCGGGGTCGAACGGGAGGCCGGGCGGAGACGGCACCACGGTGTCGACATCTTCGCGCGCCGTCACACGGCGGTTCTGGCAGCCGCCGACGGTCGCGCCACGCGAGTGGACGAGAGTCCACTGGGAGGCCGAGTGATCTGGTTGCGCGATCTGGAACGGCCCGTCTACCACTACTACGCCCACCTGGAGACCCAGGAGATCGAGACCGGCGACCTCGTCCGAAGAGGCCAGCGAATCGGCACCGTGGGAAACTCCGGCAATGCCCGCTCGACCGCTCCTCATCTCCATTTCGGGCTCTATGCGCGCGAGGTGGGACCAGTCGATCCCTGGGACTACCTCTTCGAAGACGGGAAATCGCCGAAGAGTCCCCTGGTCGACCTCGACTTGGTGGGGGCATGGGGTCGGAATGCGGGTGCGGAGACGGAACTGGAGCCGGGAGATCCCGAGGCAGTGGTCGCGGTGCAGGGGATTGCCGCCCACACCCCGCTCAAGATCGAGGGTGCGGTCGGCTCCCTGTACCGGGTGCGCCTCCCCGACGGTATGCGGGGCTTCGTGCCCGGCTCGGCCGTCGAACCTCTGCAGCCACTCCAAACAGTCCGGGCCGAGCGAGACCTGGCGGTCCTGGACTCTCCGTCCTCCTATGGACTGGAAATCTTGCAAGTGCCGAGCGGCGCGGATCTGATTGTCCTGGGGCAGTTCCGAGGGTTCCGGATGGTCTCCACTACGGCGGGCCGAATCGGTTGGGCCAGAATCGGATTCTGATCTTCCCGCCGCAGGCGTTGTGGGTGATTTGGCCCAGAACGTGGCAATTTCCCCCCTGACGGGGTGCGCCAAGGCAACCTCGAGGCCCCTTTTCGGCCCGCTCGCTCCAGGAATGGGAATTGCTTCTCCCGTAAGCGGAGGACCCTCGCCCGGGAACAGCTGCACCCTCCCAGACCGGAGATGGCGCCGTCAGGAGCGTTTCCCTTTCCCAGGAGCGTCCCCCAGGAAGGCCAGGAGCCGGGCCATGAAAATGATGATTGAACCGTTTCGGATCAAGGTGGTGGAACGGATACGCATGACCACCCGGGCCGAGCGGCAGCAGTTGCTGAAAGAGGCAGGCCACAACCTGTTCAGAATCCACGCCGATGACGTCCTGATCGACCTGCTCACCGACAGCGGCACCTCGGCCATGAGCGCCGAACAGTGGGCCGCGGTGATGCGGGGCAACGAGGCCTATGCCTGCAGCCCCAGCTACTACCGGTTTCGGGACACCATTCAGCGGATCTTCGGCTTCAAACACGTCATCCCCACCCACCAGGGGCGCGCTGCAGAGCGCATCTTGTTCTCGACCGTCTGCCGCCCGGATCAGGTCGTGCCCAACAACACACACTTCGACACGACCCGGGCCAACATCGAGTATCACGGCGCCAAGGCTCTGGACCTGCCGATCCCGGAAGCGCGGATTCCCTCCCTCCAGCACCCCTTCAAGGGGAATTTGGACACGGGCAAACTGAAGGAACTCATCGAGCGGGTGGGGGCGCAGCGCATCCCCCTGGTGATGATTACCGTGACGAACAACTCAGGAGGAGGACAACCGGTTTCCATGGCCAACCTGCGTGAAGTCCGGGAAATCCTCGGTCCGCACGGCATACCGCTTTACCTGGACGCGTGCCGGTTCGCAGAGAACGCGTTCTTCATCCAGAGGCGGGAGCCGGGGTATGGCGGCAAATCGATTCCGGAAATCGCTCGAGAAATGTTCTCGTGCGCCGACGGCTGCACCATGTCCGCCAAGAAAGACGGACTGGCCAACATCGGGGGCTTTCTGTGCACCAACGATGATCGGCTGGCCGAGCAGGAGCGCGACCTGCTCATCCTGACCGAAGGATTTCCCACCTACGGCGGGATGGCGGGAAGAGACTTGGAGGCAATCGCCGTTGGCCTCGAGGAAGTGCTCGAAGAGGATTATCTCGAGTATCGCGTAGCCTCGGTCCGCTATCTGGGAGACCGCATCTGCAGCCAGGGCGTGCCAATCGTCGAACCCCCGGGTGGCCACGCCGTCTACATCGACGCCAAAGCCCTGCTCCCGCACATTCCGCCCGGCCAGTTCCCCGGCCAGGCGCTGGTGAGCGAGCTCTACCTGGAGGCCGGCATTCGCTCGGTCGAAATCGGCTCGGTGATGTTCGGCCACCGAGATCCCGAAACCGGACAGGAAATCCCGGCGGAGATGGAACTGGTGCGGCTGGCCGTTCCGCGCCGCGTCTACACTCAGACGCACATCGACTACGCCGCGGAGGCGGTGTTGGCGGTGGCAGGGCGGCGCGATCAGCTCCGCGGATTCAAGCTCCTCCACCAGGCTCAATTCCTGCGACACTTCACGGCACGCTTCGAGCGCGTCGAGGGCGAGCCGACAGCCGGCAGGCGCGGATCCCGGTTGGAAAGCGTGTCCTGACCTGCTTTCCCTCAGGAAGGATCCGGGTCAGGCCGGGCTTTGGCGCCCGGCCCGGAGGCCCACTCACGGCCGTTGTTTCGGCCTGTGCTTCTTCTCTTCTTTCTCGAGATGCTCCTTGTGGTATCGCTCGCGGTAGGCATTGTAGCGGGGGTCGGTGCGGAGGTTGGCGAGGTCCTGATCCTTGCCAATGTAGCCTGCCAGCGAGAAGCCCGCGGATTCGGCCTCTGCCAGGCGAGCGAAGGCGGCGTCGATTTCTCCGAGTAGGGCGTGGCCGCAGGCCAGATTGTACAGCGTGGCCCCTCGGTGATACCCCAGGCGAAGTGCCTGTCCGAAGGCACGGCGAGCGTTCAGGTACTCTCCGAGGTAGTGGTGGGCATAGCCCAGATTGGACCAGGCCCGCCCGCTGGACGGGTCGCGGCGCACGTAATCCGAGTACGAGTCTACTGCCGGTCTCCACATCTCCTCGGTACTGACCTCCCCTTCCTTTTTCCAGCTTCGAAACTGTTCCAGTGACAGAGTCTCGGCTTTCTGGAGGACGTCGGAAAAGACGCCGCTGCTGCGAAGATTGTCCAAGTCGGGGTCGTAGCGCAGCTTCTCGAGGTGGCTCAGACCACTGTCGACGGCCCGGTTCAGCCACTCCAATCCTCCCTGCACGTCTCCCAGCAACGAGTGAACACAAGCCAGGTTGTACATTTCCGTGTCGGCGGAGTCGCCGCGAAGTTCCACGGTTCGCATGAGGGCATCCGTGGCCGGCTCGAATTGACGCAAGCGCAGCAACGCGAGCCCGATTTTGCTCCAGGCGCCGCTCTCTCGGGAGGATTCCGTGGCCAGTGCCCGATAAACCTCCAGGGCGCCGGCCAGCCGGTCTTCGGCTGGGGGCTCATAGTCCAATCGCAGGCTGGCCTTTGCGAGCCAGCTCTGGAATCGCGGGTCGGCCCGAAGCGGATCCAGATCGGAATCCTCCCAGAGATGTTCGGCCGAGTCGAACCCCGCTTCGACGGCCCGCTCCAACCAGGCCAGGGCGGTGTCACGATCGTTCATCATGGAGTAGCCACACGCAATGTTGTAGTACGCCGTTGACACGCGATACTGCATTGAAGCTGCCTGCTGGAAGGCTTCGATGGCCTCCGGGAAGCGGTCGGATTGGTGCAGACCAAAGGCGTGTTGAAACCATTCTTTGCCGGTTTCCGGCGTGGGCTCTTCGGACCACTCCGGGTTGCCCCTCTCGCTTCGCCGGCTGCGCTGCGGTTGCGGGCTGGGCGAGGGTTCCGGTCGGGGTGGGGG
>JBFKLX010000134.1:0-15526 GCA_041630155.1 Acidobacteriota bacterium | reverse complement strand
TTGTCGAAGGACGCCTTGAAAATCCAATTTATTCCGACACTTGCAGCTATTTCTTTCAACTGTTTTGCCAGCTTGGTACAGTGCTCTTCACTCTCGATCACGCAGGGTCCAGCAATCAGGAACAGAGGAGCACCCCTGCCGACACGGAAAGAACTCACGGAGAAACTCTGCTGGATTCCATCGAACATGGGATTTGACTCGTTCGGGCGAGCCGCCTCACGGGCTCGCCCGAGTGCGGCGCGCGTCCCAGAAAGCGCCGGCGGGCGCTGCCTGCAGATCCCCGATGGGTGCGGTCGCCGCGGCGGCTGGCTTCGCACCATTTCCCAGGGCCGCTCGGCGCGCCCAATCACAGGGCCAGGCGATCGGCCTTCAAGGATTCGTTCAACTCTTCTGCCGAGGTTCTCTTCTGGCGGTGATCCAGGGCCGCACGAATGAAGCTGACGAACAACGGATGCGGCCTGAGCGGCTTGGACTTGAACTCAGGGTGGAATTGGCATCCCAGAAACCAGGGGTGGTCGGGCAGTTCCACGATTTCGACGAAGTTTCGGTCGGGAGAGTTGCCGGACACGCGCAAGCCATAACTGGTCAGCAATTCTTCGAACTCCCGATTGAACTCGTAGCGGTGTCGATGGCGCTCGGAGATTTCTCTTTCTCCGTAGACCCGGAAAGCCAGCGATTCCGGTTCCAGCTCGCAGGGATACGCGCCCAGCCGCATGGTGCCGCCCATCTCTTCGACCCCCAACAGCTCCCGCAGCTTGTAGATGACCCGATGCTGGGCCGAGGGGTTGAACTCGGAGCTGTTGGCCTCGAGGGAGCAGACGTTGCGAGCGAACTCGATAACGGAGCACTGCATCCCGAGGCAGATGCCGAAGAAAGGAATGTCGTGCACGCGGGCGTGAGCGATGGCTCGAATCATGCCCTCGATACCTCGCGGCCCAAAGCCCCCGGGCACCAGCACACCGTCGACGTCCGCCAGTTTCTCCTGCCATTCCTCGCCCACCAGCCCTTCCGATTCGATCCAGCTGAGCCGCACCCGGGCCTCGTGCGGCAGGCCTCCGTGCAGCAGGGCTTCCGTCAAGCTCTTGTAGGACTCTTCCAGCTCCACGTATTTGCCGACTATCCCGATGACCACCTCCTGGCGAGGGTGGTAGATGGTGTCCACCAGCCGCCGCCAGTCCTCCAGGTTGCAGTCGCGGGCGGGCAGATTCAACTCTTCCAGGATCAGGCGGTCCAACCCTTCGTCGTGGAAGCAGATCGGGACTTCGTAGATGCTGGTGACGTCCTTGGCGGTGATCACCGCCCGAGCCGGAACGTTGCAGAAGAGCGCGATCTTGTCCTTGATGTCCTTGGGCAGGGGCCGGTCGGTGCGGCAGAGCACGACATCGGGCTGAATGCCGATCTCGCGAAGTTCCTTGACCGAGTGCTGGGTGGGTTTGGTCTTCAGTTCACCGGAAGTCTTGATGAAGGGCACCAGCGTCAAATGCACGAACAACGTATCTTCACGGCCCACGTCGTTGCGCATCTGCCGAATCGCTTCCAGGAATGGCAGACTTTCGATGTCTCCAACGGTGCCGCCAATCTCCACGATCACGACATCGATGCCGTCGGCCAGCTTCTTGATGGTCGACTTGATCTCGTTGGTGATGTGGGGAATCACCTGGACCGTCTTGCCCAGGTAATCGCCGCGGCGCTCCTTTTCGATGACCGCCTGGTAGATCTTGCCCGTGGTGGAGTTGTTGTCGCGGGTGAGCCGTGCATCGGTGTAACGCTCGTAGTGACCGAGGTCCAGATCGGTCTCCGCTCCGTCGTCGGTCACGAAGACCTCGCCGTGCTGAAACGGGCTCATGGTGCCGGGATCCACGTTGATGTACGGGTCCAGCTTGAGCAGAGTCACCTGGTATCCCCACGCCTCAAGAAGGCACCCGATCGAGGCCGAAGCCAGACCCTTTCCCAGAGAACTCAGTACTCCGCCGGTGACAAAGATGAACTTGGTTGCCAAACTCCACCCACCTTCCTTGTGACGACGTCTGCCTCGATCTCTCCCCCCACTCCCGCCTATTCTCCAAAAAGGGTCTGACACGAACCGCGTCCCCGGAAACGTCGAGGACCCTGCTCTCTCCCCGGAGCCGCTCCACGGCTGGTGGCTTCACGAGGGCAGGCGAAGACTCGCTGGACCGGAGACTTGGAACGGATTTCCCGGAGCGACGCGCCCTGCAGCCGGGGGGAAAGGAGACGGGCTGGAATGACGCCTTCACAGCGCATAACACAGACTACCTCGAGCCGAACTGCGAAGCAACCGAACCAGGCCTTGAAGCGCCGGGCTCGAGACCCGAGGCTTGGGTCAGGCTGTCCAGGGCTCTCCTCTGCGATTCTGAAGCCTCCGGTTCTGCAGGGTTTGAACTCGTTCGAGCGGTGGGCTTCCAGCTTTCCGCTCCGACCCGAAGGGCTTGCGGAGGCGGTTGCGATCCTCTAAGATCCCCCGGCATGGGTCTTCCCAGAACCGCTCGCTATTGGTTCTTGCTGGCGGGGAGCCTTTCCTGGCTCTTGCTGATTCTGCTTCCGGCCTGGCTGCAGGCGGCGGGTTGGCCCGAAGGGCGGGCACTGCAATGGCTGTTCGCCCCTGTTTGCCATCAGCTTCCGGAGCGAAGCTTCTCGTGGGGAGCGGCGCCACTGGCCGTCTGCCATCGCTGCTTCGGCGTCTACGGCGGATTCGCGTTGGGACTGCTGTGCTGGCCGCACCTGCCGCGGCTGGCCGGGCGTTTCCAGCGACGCTCCCGGTTGCTGTGGCTGTTCTTGTTGCCCATAGCCATCGACGTGCTGCTGGCGAACCAGCCCTGGGATCGAGTCCTGACGGGAGCCCTGGCAGGCTTTCCCACGGCCCTGTTCGTTTGGCTAGCGGTCGAGCAACTGGGCCGCTCTTCCGTACGGCCCGCGCCGCAGACGGCACTCGCCAGCCCGTTCCCGTCTCGCCTGGAGGTCGACGGTCCCCTGCAAGGCAGCGCTGTCAGTCAAAGGAGCCATCCATGAATCATCAGAAACCGAGCAAGGCGACACCCGTCCTGGTGGGAGGAGCGGTGCTCGGAGTCGCTTCCGCCATTCCCCTTCTCGACCTGTTGAACTGCGCCTGCTGCGCCCTGGTCGTGGGTGGCGGTGTTCTGACCAGCTACCTCTACATTCGAAATCTCCCCTCCGGCTTCACGGTCACCTACGGCGACGGAGCGCTGCTGGGCTTGCTGGCCGGACTGGTCGGCGCGGTCGTGAGTACGGTGGTCAGCATCCCCTTCCGCCTGGTGACGGGGGAACTGAGTGCGGGCATGCTGCAGCAGGTCCTGGAGGAAATGCGCAGCGACCCCAACGTGCCGCCGGAAATCATCAGCCTCGTGGAGAGCTTCGCTTCTCCCGAGGGGTTCGGGGCGGCCGCGATTCTGCTTTCGCTGGTCTTCCTCGCCGTCATTTATCCGATCTTCGCGGCGATCGGCGGCTGCCTGGGCGTCGCGCGGTTCCAGCGCACCCCCACACCACCACCCCCGGCGGTGGGCGGCCCGGGCGGATACCAGCCGCCTCCGTCGCCTCCGACGCCTCCGTCACCTCCGCCGACGTCCGGCACGGTCGTGACCTGAGGGCTCTTTCGGCGCAGAGCGAAGAGAACTGAGCGGCCGGGGTAGGGGTCTGCCAAGGATTCTATCAGCGGCCGCTCGCCACCAGTTTGACGAGCTTGCCTTGGGGCAGGGCCTGCTCGGGCTCGAGGCGATTCAGACGCGCCAGTTCCTGCAGATCGACTCGCGGGTTGGCCGCCTGGCGGGCCAACTGCTCCAGGGTTTCTCCTCTCCGGCAGCGATGCAGGCGAATGCGATCCGGTTGCACCCCCAGGGCCCGACGGTCGGTCAGCCGCTGGAAGCTGCGGATGCTGTCCTCGAGCAGGGGGAAGAAGCGGGAGTAGGCCGAGGCAGGGGTGATTCCAATCAGCTGGTAGAGCCGTCCCTCGTACTCGATCCAGGCGGCCAGAGCCGCCAGCGACCCCTGCTGGGTGGGGACCTCGTACAGGCCCAGCAGAGCCGGGTTGCCGTGGAGCCGATCTTCCCCTCCCCATTGGACACGAACACCGGGCCGGCTGGCCAGCTCCCGGGCCCGCTCTTCTGCGGTCACCCCACGGGGAACCAGCGTCAGCTGAATGGCCGCCGATTCGCCAGGCTCGCTCAAGATCACCGAGGAACGTGTGTTCTGCACCCGCCACCCCCGGGGCACCCCAAAACGGAAGCGCAGATCGGGGTGCAGGAACCAGCCCTCCTCCACGAAACCTTCTCGGGGATTCTCGCCGTAGACGAGGCCCTCCACGAGACTCAAATGCCGCTCTTCGTTGACCAGCAGACGCCGCCCCGGCGCAGAGGCGATCAGTTGCTCGGCCTGCTGCAGCGTGGTGCGGCGGCGGTCGGGTGGATCTGGATGGCTGGAGAGCCAGCTGGGCAAGGCCGCTCCACTCTGCTCGCGCAGCGATTCGAACACCTGGAAAAAGCTGCTCATCTGGCGGGGATCGTAGCCCTGCTGAAACATGTAATCGATTCCCAGCTGGTCGGCTTGCCGCTCGGCGTCGCGGCTGTACTTCAGGAACAACACCCCGGCACCCAGTTCGGCGAGTTGCCCGAAATTGCGGAACGTGTCGGAAAAGACCGTTCCCAGGCCCAGGCCCAGACCGATCAGCTGGGCCCTGGAGATCTGACCGACCGAGTGGCGGGCCGTGACGTGCCCGATCTCATGGCCCAGCACGCCGGCCAATTCCGCCTCGTTGTTCATTTCGACCAGGATCTGCCGGGTCACGTAGATGTACCCTCCGGGCAGTGCAAAGGCATTGACGACCGGGCTGTCCACGACGGTGAACGTCCAGGGGAGATCGGGGCGTTGCGAGTCGGCCGCCAGCTTGCGCCCCAGCTCGGACACGGAGGCTTGCAGCGCCGGGTTTTCCACTTCGCCGAACTCGGCCAGGATTTCCGGATGGGACTCCCGTCCAATGGCGATTTCCTGCTGCTCGGAAATGAGCACCAGTTGGCGCTTGCCGGTCACCGGATTCTTGGCGCAGTCGGAAACCGGTAACGCCAAAACCAGTAAGATCAGGACCGTCCAGCTCTTCTTGCTACTCCCTCTCCCGAACTTCATCAGCGCCTCCCGGGGTTTCCTCCCACTCGAGCACTGGATTGTGCAACCTGGCGGCTGGGATGGCAAGTCTGGAGGGCGTGGGGCCCGGAGCTAGCCCGGTTCCTCCTTCTGGCCAACCGGCGAGCTTTCCGGGCTGCCCGGAGCCAGTTGCACGGCCCACCAGAGCACCAGGCTGGCTGTGAGTGTGAGTCCGGCGGCGAACCCGGCCACACCCTTGTAGCCATAGGGTTGAAACAACTGGGCGGCCAGCCAGACCGAGAAAGAGATGCCGAGCTGCGAAAAGCCGTTGCGCAGGCCCAGATAGGCACCCCTGGAAAGCTCTCCGGTCAATTCTGTCTGCAGGGTCTGCAAGGAGGTCTGGCGGGCCGCCACCAACAGGCTCAGCCCGAAGAAGAGAGACAGCAGCGGCCAGCCCTTGCCCACCACGGGAAGGGCCAGCAGCGGCAAGGCCAAAACAGTGTTCGAAGCCAGAAACACCTGTCTCTTGCCCCAGCGATCAGACAGCCATCCGGCCAGGGGGCTCCCGCCCAGCGCCGCCAGCCCCGAGACGAGGAACAGCCAGGAAATTTCCCGCGGTGTCAGCCCCAGACCGGAAATGAACGTCAACATGGCCAGGGTCGCCCCCGAAACCGCGAAGGACACGAGGAGCGCCCCCAGGGTGGCGCGCTGGCGCAGGAAACGGCCGTAGACTCCGAAGGTCTCGCGCCAGGGAGTGGCCCGGCGGCGGCGATCGCTGGGGAGGGAAAGCGCTCCGGCTGCCAGCACGGCGGCGGTGGCCAGCGTGGCCAGGAACACCGCTCGCCAGCCAAAGGCCTCGGCCAACCTGACCCCCACGGGAATCCCCAGGACCAGCGCCAGAAAATAGGAGCTCAGGACGATGCCCATGGCCCGGCCCCGGCGCTGATAGGGAAACCAGTCCCCCACCAGACTGGCCACGCAGGTCGAAAGCAGACCCGCTGCCAGCCCGGTCCCGCATCGCAGCGCCAGCAGCTGCCCGTAACTGGACGCCTGGTAGCTGGCCAGCGCCAGTACGCCCATCCCCAGCAGGCCCAACCGCAGAAACGGCATGCGGCCGAAACGATCGGTCAGAGGGCCCAGCAGAATGTTGCAGACGGCGGCCGCCATCGAGTAGCCGCTGAAGAACCAGGCCAGGGCCGTCAACGACGCGCCCAACTCCTCACCGATTCGCGGCAGCAGCGGGATCAGCAGCTGATTGTCCACCGTGGCCAGGAAGAGAACGCCGAAAAAAGTCCCGAGCAGCACAGCCTCTCGCGATCTGCTCATCCAGCGCCTCTCTCGCAGCCTCCGGGATGCGTGCGGCCGGCCCAGCGCCTGCCCAGCACAACGGCGTCTTCCAGCGGGTCCCGGTAGTAGTCGCGGCGCCTCCCCACGATCCGGAAGCCCTGCTTCGCGTAGAGCTCCCGGGCCCGCCGGTTGGAGGACCGGACCTCCAGGAAACATTCCCGGCAGCCGCGGCGGCGCGCCACCTCGAGGCCCCGCTCCAGCAGGGCGCTTCCGATGCCCTGCCCCTGCGCATCGAGGCGAACGCCGAGCTTCAAGACCTCTGCGGTCTCCTGGACCGTTCGCGCCAGGTAAAACCCCTCCACGCCCTGAGAGGAGACGGCGACCAGCAGGTCGCAGGACGGGTCGCCCAGGCAGCGATTGTAGGCGGACAGCTGCCAGGCTTGCAGACCCAGAGCCCGTTCCAACCCGGGCAAGGCCTCCAGGTGCTCCAGCTGCGCGGCCACGATATGACGATCGTTCAACACCGAAAAAACTATCCCAGTTTCCGACTCGCGTCGACATCCGGCGGCCGGACGTAGTTGGCAGCGAGGTGGGCCACCGGCCGGGCCAGTCCTCGGCCGTAATCCCGGAAGGCCAGAGCACACAGCGCGTCCAGCAGGCGGTTGTCGCACTCCAGGACCCGGCCGGCCGGGACAGTGCTCTCCACAGCGCCCCGGTACAGGCGCGCTCCATCGCCCACGAACAGCCACTGGCCCGCCGGCAGCGCCTGCAGAAAACCCTCGGGCCGCGATACCCGCGGAGCCACGATGCACTCCAAATCACTGGTGGAACAACGATAAGCCGCAGCGTAGACCTGCTGGCGCCTGGCGTCCAGCATCACTGCCACCGGACGCTCCCAGTGGCGGCAACCGAATGCCAGCGCGTCCAGGGTCGAGACCCCCAGGGCGGGAATCTCCAGGGCCTGCCCAAGGGCCTTGGCGGCGGCCAGCCCGATGCGCAGGCCGGTGAAAGACCCGGGCCCTGAGGCGACGGCCAGACAGCCCATCTCCGAGAGCTGCAGCTCGTGCTGGCGCAGCAGGAAGTCGATCATGGGAATCAGGCAGTCGGAGTAGCGAAGTGGTTTCTTCAGCAAGACCAGCCCGATCACTTCCCGGTTGCGCGCCAAGGCCACTCCGCCACTGTTGGTCGCCGTGTCGATGGCCAGGATGTACATCAGCTTCTCTTGTCCCGCCCTCCAACAGCGGGCTCTCCACTTTAGCACTGAAGACGCAGGCCCGCGCGGAGGGTTCCCCGCGAGCAGGCGGGAGGGCATAAGGCCCCCGGAGCCGCGAAGACTGTGTGGCCTGGAGGCTCGCGGACCGACCCCCACGGGACCCAAGGTCAGACCGAACTGTTACACTGCCGCGGCGATGAAATCCCAGACACCGATGATGCGGCAGTATCTGCACATCAAGTCCAAACACCCCGACATGATCCTCTTCTTCCGCCTGGGGGATTTCTACGAGATGTTCTTCGAGGACGCGGTACTGGCGTCCAAGGAGCTGGAGATCACACTCACTTCCCGCAACAACGACCGGGAGGGAAGGCCCATCCCGATGTGCGGCGTTCCCTACCATGCCGTGGACCAGTATCTGGCCCGGCTGATCCGCAAGGGCTACAAGGTCGCCCTCTGCGAACAGATGGAGGATGCCCGGCAGGTGAAGGGGCTGGTGCGCCGGGAAGTGACTCGAATCGTGACTCCGGGAACGGCCATCGAAGAAGAAGTCCTGGAGTCGAAACGGAACAACTTTCTGGCCGCGCTCAGCCCCAACGGCGACTCAGTGGGTGCGGCTTTCGCCGACTTGTCCACCGGCGAATTCTACCTGAGCCAACTCGAGGGCGAGGCGCGCTGGGAGGAGCTGACCCAGGTGCTGGCTCATTTTCGCGCCAGTGAGGTCGTGCTGCCCGACGAGGAGGCTCCTGAGATTGCCCGGCACCTCCCCCGCGAACTGCTCTCGCAGACGACACAGACCCCGCAGCCCTCCTGGACCTTTCAGGACGACTACGCCGGCCGTTTGCTCTTGGATCATTTCCAGGTGGCCACGCTGGAGGGCTTCGGGGTCCGCCAGGAGCGTGCCGCTGTGGCGGCGGCCGGCGCTCTGCTCCACTATCTGAGGCAGACCCAGAAGAGCAGTCTCGGCCATCTGACGGGACTGCGTTTTGTGCAGGCCCGCCAGTATCTTTGCCTGGACGAGCCCACCGTCAAAAACCTGGAACTGGTGTGCGGGCTGGATGGCAACCGGCGCTGGACGCTGCTGGCCGTGCTGGACCGGACCCGGACCGGCATGGGAGGCCGGCTGCTGCGCCAGTGGCTGCTGCGCCCCTCGCTCGACCTGGACGAGATCAGCACCCGCCAGGAGGCCGTTCAACAACTGCTGGCGTCGGCGGTGATCATGGGGCGGCTGGGCGAGCTGCTCGACCCGGTCCGGGACCTGGAGCGTCTCTTGAGCCGAATCACGCTGGAGACTGCGACCCCGCGCGATTTGCTGGCCGTGGGCGATTCCCTGGCGGTGTTGCCGCGGCTGGCGCGGACTCTGGAAGCCTTCTCCGGCTCATTGCTGGCTCCCGAATTCGATCTGCTGGAAGACATCCACCAATGGCTGGCAGACGCCCTCGAACCGGAGGCGCCCGTCAGCCTGGCCGACGGCGGTGTGATTCGCTCCGGCTACGACGCCAAACTGGACGAACTGAGGGAAACGGCACGCTCGGGAAAGTCCTTCATCGCGCGGCTGGAAGCAGCCGAACGGAAACGCACCGGGCTGTCCAAACTGCGCGTCAAGTACAACAAAGTGTTCGGGTATTTCATCGAGGTGACCCGCAGCCAGGCCGACACGGTCCCCGACGATTACGTCCGCAGGCAGACGCTGGTCAACTGCGAGCGCTTCATCACCCCGCAATTGAAGGAGTGGGAGGACCAGGTCCTGGGCGCCCAGGAGCGCATTTTCGAGATCGAGCGAGAGCTGTTCACACAGTTTCGGCGGCGGCTGGGCGGGGAGGCCAAACGCATTCAACAGACGGCCCGCTTTCTGGCCCGCCTGGACGTGCTGCTCTCCCTGGCAGAAGCGGCCCGGCTCCACCGCTACGTCCGGCCCGTGGTGGACGAGAGCCGGCGGCTGGAGATTCGCGGGGCACGCCATCCCGTGCTCGAGCTGAACGCCGAGGAACCCTTCGTCCCCAACGACCTGGATTGCGATACCGACAGCCAGCAGCTGCTCATCCTGACCGGTCCCAACATGGGAGGCAAGTCCACCTACCTGCGGCAGAACGCCCTGATCGTGATCCTCGCCCAGATGGGCAGCTTCGTGCCCGCCGAGTCGGCTCGCATCGGCCTGGTCGACCGCATCTACACCCGGGTCGGCGCCAGTGACAATCTGGCCCGCGGACGCTCCACTTTCATGGTGGAAATGGTCGAGACGGCCAACATCCTCAACACCGCCACCGATCGCAGTTTCATCCTGCTGGACGAGGTCGGCCGCGGCACCGCGACCTTCGACGGCCTGTCCCTGGCCTGGTCGATCGCCGAATACCTTGCCACGGAGCCCTCCAGGCGGGCCCGCACGCTCTTCGCCACTCACTATCAGGAACTGACCAAACTGGACAAGATCTACCCGGCAGTTCGCAACTTCTGCGTCACGGTGCGGGAGGCCGGAGGGGAGATCATCTTCTTTCATCGGGTCATGCCCGGTGTGGCCAGCAAGAGCTACGGCATCGAAGTGGCGCGCCTGGCCGGGCTGCCGGCGCCGGTGTTGCTGCGGGCCCGTGAGGTCCTCTCCCGCTTGGAGCGCAAGGAGCTGGACCTGTCGGGCCAGAAGCGCTCGAGTTCGACTCATGAGGCGCTGGACGACCTGCAGCCGGCCCTCTTCCAGTGACCCGGCCTACTCGAGCCCGAGACTAACGTCGGCCTCCAACACCTCTACAACCTTCTCCAAATACCCGCCTAGAGGTTTCAGGTTGTCCGTGAGACGGCTCCAAAAAGCCGTCAGGCCTGACCGCGCAGTGTTTGCCACGATCTTGGGTGTCAGGCAGGGGACGCCCGCAGTAGCGGCCACGCGGACGACCGCCGCTGTCACAGCGTCGAAGATCACCGCCTCCGTGGAGGCGTGCAATTCCCTTCTCTGCTCGGCCTTGGCCACGGGACGCGCCAGTGTGAGTCCCTTGGCCGCCACCGGAAAACCCGCCCGACGAAGCCGTTCCAGACTGGGCAAGTGGCAGTCGAAGCAGGGCCCGCCGGGTTCCAGGCTCCAGCTCCTGGGAAGCACGAGATCACCCAACTCCAGCGAGAGGTCCAGTTGGCCGGCGCTGCCCGTGAACAGGAGCAGTTCCGGCTTCTCTCGACGGAAACGCGCCAGCAACCAGGGCACGCTTCGCTGGATGCCCAAGCCGGTGGCGGTGACTTCCAGACACTCGGGAAGCAGAGCTCGCAGTGCTTCGGCCTCGCGCGACATGGGACAGGCAATCAGAATCTTCTTCGGGTCGAGGGCGGATCGATGATTCACTGTTGGATCTTGTCTCAGAACGCGCCAGTTGCGGACGGCTCAACCGACGGAACATACCATTCCGCTCGCGAATCTTCGAATTCTAGCCGTTTTCCGTGCCCTGGACCAGTTCCAGGAACGCCTGGGCCGCCCGGCTCAGGTGCCGCTGCCGTGGATACACGACGCGAATCTCACGTTTGACGTCCTTCAACTCCGGTACCTCGATTTCACACAGGCTGCCTTGCTGGATCTCCTGGTCGACGCACATTCGCGGCAGAAAGGTCACGCCCTCGTTGCGCTGCACCAGCTTGCGGATGGTCTCGATCGTCGGCATTTCCACGTCCATGTTCAGGGGGACCCGATGTTCCTGAAACTTCCGCAAGACTACTTGGCGGTACGGGGATACGACGTTGTGGGCGATGAAGGTCTCCAGGCCGAGTTCTCGGATCGACACCGAGCGCCGCGGCGCCAACGGGTGCAGGGGCGAGAGGATGAAGGCCAGGTGATCCGTGTAGATGACCCTCGAGACGATCTGGCGATGGCCCGGCTCGTAGCTGATCACGCCGATCTCGAGTTGACCCGTCAGGAGCTGCTCCGGGATCCGGCTCGAGCGGCTGCGCTGAATCCGGACTTGCACCTTTGGATACTGCTTTCGAAAGGCCCTCAAGTGCTGCAACAGGTAGAGCGCGGAGGATTCGTTGGCCCCAATCGTCAGGCGGCCCGCCGCCAAGTCTCGAAGCTCTTCCAGTGAATTCGAGAATTGCTGGCGTAAACTCTCGAAGCGGCGGGCATAATCCAACGCCACCTCACCGGCATCCGTGAGCAGGAGCTCACGCCGGGACCGGTCAATCAGCTTTTCGCCCAGCTCGCTCTCGAGGCGCTGCACGGCCAACGAGACCGCCGGTTGGGTCCTCAACAGTTTCTCCGAGGCCTTGGAAAAACTCCCCTCTTCCACCACGGTCAGGAACACCCTCAGAGTGGTCAGGTCCATCGCTCGAACCCCTTTCCAGCTTTCCCGTTCGGTCTAGTCCATCTATAAGTGATACTTATTCTATAAATTAATCAGCAGATTGCAAGTAGAATTATAAATTTGACAAATTGACTGCGCTCGAGCCATAGTACTCGTTCGTTTTTTCACGACCGCAGCTGGGGTCGGAGAGGCCCGCGGGCTTGGATGTGGGAGAGCTGCTGGTGGGACCGGTCTCGGGCGCCCGCCAGTCTCGTGAGAGGTCTGGAGAATATGAAAAGAACCGGCGCGGAGTTGATTTGGGAGTGCCTGGTGCGGCAAGGCGTCGAGGTGGTCTTCGGCTACCCGGGAGGCGCCATTCTCCCCGCCTACGACGCGATTCTGGAGTATCCCATTCGCCACGTCCTGGTGCGGCACGAGCAAGGAGCCGCCCACATGGCCGACGGGTACGCGCGTGCCTCCGGCAAGGTCGGCGTGGCCATGGCCACTTCCGGCCCCGGTGCCACGAATCTGGTGACCGGGATCGCCACCGCCATGATGGACTCGTCCCCCATCGTCTGCATCACGGGGCAAGTGCCCTCCTCCCTGATCGGAAGGGATGCCTTTCAGGAAACGGACGTCACCGGAATCACGCTTCCCATCACCAAGCACAACTATCTCGTGACGCGGGTGGAGGATATTGCGCCGGTATTGAAAGAAGCCTTCTATATCGCCCGATCGGGGCGTCCGGGGCCGGTCCTGGTCGATATCACCAAAGACGCGCAGCAGGCCAGCCACGAGTGGGAGTGGAGCGACGAGCCGGTGCGGTTGCCCGGCTATCGGCCCGACCTGAAGACTCTGCCCGAGGAGTACGAACACGCGCTGGAGCTGATTCAGGGCGCGCGCCGGCCTCTGATCCTCGCCGGCCAGGGTGTGATCAAGTCGGGGGCCAGCCAAGCGCTGCAGGAATTCGTCGACAAGACGCAGATCCCAGTCTCCCCCACCTTGCTGGGACTGGGTGGCTTTCCCGCGTCGCATCCCTTGAACCTGGGGATGATGGGCATGCATGGGGAGGCCTGGGTCAATCAGGCCATCCAGTCGGCGGACCTGCTGATCGCCTGCGGCATGCGCTTCGACGACCGGGTGACCGGCAACCTGAACACTTATGCCCGCGGCGCACGAAAGATCCACATCGAGATCGACCCCTCCGAAATCAACAAGAACGTGAAAGTGGACGTGGGGATCGTCGGGGATCTGCGCCAGACCCTGGAGCGATTGCTGCCGCAGGTGGAGGCGGGCGACCGCGCGGCCTGGATTGCCCACATCGAAGGGCTCAAGGGCGAGTCGGCCGTGCGGGACATTCAGAGCCTGCCGGATAGCGGCAGGCTATTTGCGGCCCACGTCATCAACGACCTCTGGCACCTGACCGAGGGAGACGCCCTGGTGGTCACCGACGTCGGCCAGCACCAGATGTGGGAGGCCCAGTACTACAAGCACGAACACCCGCGCAAACTGATCACTTCCGGGGGTTTGGGAACGATGGGCTTTGCGCTTCCGGCTGCCATGGGCGCCAAGCTGGCCTGCCCCGATGAGGAAGTCTGGGTGATTGCCGGAGACGGCGGCTTCCAGATGACGGCGGCCGAACTGTGCACATGCGCCCAGGAGAAGCTGAAGCTCAACATCGCCATCATCAACAACGGCTACCTGGGAATGGTCAGGCAGTGGCAGCAGTTCTTCTACGACGGTCGCTACGCGGCCACGCCGCTGCTCAATCCCGACTTCGTGAAACTGGCGGAGGCCCATGGCCTGTGCGGTTTGCGGGTGGAGAGCCGCGGCGAGGTGGCAAGAGCCGTGGAGAAAGCTCGACAGGACACCGGTACGGTAGTGATTGATTTTCGAGTCGAGCAGGAAGACAGCGTGTACCCCATGGTCCCCGCCGGGGCCGATCTGGACGCCATGATCCGGCGCCCCAGCCCCCTGGTGGAAACGGCGGAGTCAGAGATCTAGCCGACGCCCATCGCAAGGAAGAGACAAATGGCAATTACAGAGAATCAAGACTCGGGACGAACCCAGACCTTCGTCGTCTACGTGGAGGACAAGCCGGGCGTCCTGAACCGAGTGGCGTCGCTCTTCCGCCGGCGGTCTTTCAACATCGAATCGCTCACTGTGGGACGGACCGACCAGCCCGGCGTCTCGCGCATGACGATCGTCATGGAGGGGGACCAGGACACAGCTCTCCTGTTCGAGGCCAACCTGTACAAGCTGGTCAATGTCCTGCGGGTGGAGAACGTCTCTCATCTGCCCACTGTGGTTCGAGACTTGGCCCTCATCAAAGTCCGCTCCAACGACCAGGTGCGCAGCCAGATCCTGCAGATCTGCGACGTCTTCCGCGCACGGGTGGTGGACGTGACTCTGGGCGCCCTGATCGTCGAGATCACCGGTTCGGAATCGAAAATCGAGGGTCTGCTGGACGTGCTGCGCCCCTTTGGCATCATCGAAATGGTCCGCACCGGACGTGTGGCCATGACGCGCGGCAGCGAAGCTCCCTCGGTCGATCCTCATTTCGTGCACGCCCTGGTGCCCCGTGAGCGGGCCAGCGTCTACTGAGTACCGCGGTCCGCAGATCGCGAATTGGAGAGCAAAGGAGAAACTCATTCCTCATGGTCAATACGTATTACGACACGGATGCTGATCTGGAGAGAATCCGGAATCGGAAAGTCGCGGTGATCGGTTATGGCTCGCAGGGACACGCTCATGCCCTCAACCTGCGCGACAGCGGAGTGGCCGTTCGAGTCGGGCTGCCGGAGGGCAGTCGCAGCCGGCAGCGAGCCGGCCAGCAGGGCCTGGAGGTGACGACTCCCGACGGCGCGGCGGCTTGGGCCGACACGGTCATGATCCTCGTCCCCGACCCAGCGCAACCCAAGCTCTACGCCGAGTCCATCCAACCGCACCTCGGCACCCAGAAGACACTCATGTTCGCGCACGGTTTCAATATCCGTTTCGGCACTATCCAGCCTCCCCCCGGAGTCGACGTGAGCATGGTGGCGCCCAAGGCTCCCGGCCACCGGGTGCGGGAGACCTTCCAGTCGGGGGAAGGCACCCCTGCTCTGGTGGCGGTCCAGCAGGACGCCAGCGGCCAGGCCCTGGCCGACGCGCTGGCCTACGCCTGCGCCCTGGGCTGTACACGGGCCGGGGTGATCGAGACCACCTTCGCCGAGGAGACGGAAACCGACCTGTTCGGGGAGCAGGCCGTCCTGTGCGGGGGAGTCAGCGAACTGGTCAAGGCTGGATTCGACACTCTGGTGGAAGCCGGCTACCAGCCGGAAATCGCCTATTTCGAATGCCTCCACGAACTCAAGCTGATCGTGGATTTGATGTATCGGGGTGGCTTGAACTACATGCGCTACTCGGTCAGCGACACGGCGGAGTACGGCGACTACGTGTCGGGCCCCCGGCTGATCGATGCGAGCGTCCGGGAAAAGATGCAACTGCTGCTGGCCGAGGTGCAGGATGGCTCCTTCGCTCAGCGCTGGATTCAGGAGTGTGCCGGCGGACAGCGAAATTTCATGCAGCAGCGGCGCCGCAATCAGCAGCACCTGATCGAGAGCGTGGGAAGGAAGCTGCGCGCCCGCATGCAGTTCCTGGACCCCGTGGAAGTCGATACAGCCTC
>JBFKLX010000133.1:0-15573 GCA_041630155.1 Acidobacteriota bacterium | reverse complement strand
GCCTGCCCGGCCGGCACGCCCCATCCAGCGCGTCTTCAGGGCGCTTTTCCAATCCACCCCGGCCAACCACCATACCGCGATCGAGGCGCCCGCCAGCAAAACCGCGTCGACCAGGAGCGCTGGAGTGAGTACCCCGAGGAGCAGCTCCAGCCCCTCGCTTTGCACCAGCCAAGCGGAAGCCGAATAGAAGAGGAGAACGGCCAGGCCGCACCCCGCGAGAGTAGAGAATCGGAGCCCACGCTGGCCTTCGCTCGGGCTGGAATTCCAGGCCGTCGACCGGGCGGCCAGAAACACCCCGGCGGAGAGCACGGCTGCCATTCCCATGGCAACGTCGAGTTGGCCGGAGAGCTCGCTCCAGGCCAGCCGCCACATTCCTTGACTCAGGTATTGCTGGGCCGATAGCACGATCCAGGCCCGGACCAGGCCGATCAGCGCTCCCACCAGACCGGCAAGGCCGATGCAGAGCAGGCTTCGTTCCCCAGCGCGCATGGTTTCCACTCCTCCCAACCGCCTGATGCCACCGCCAGTTCGAACCTGGGTGCGACTACCGCTCTAGTCTCGGGTAGCCTTCCATGAAAATAACACTCGCGGATGACCAGTTGAATCGGGCGGGCACTCACCTCTCCTTCTTCAGGTGCCGGTAGATGGTCTTGGGGTCGATCCCGAGGATGCGCGCGGCTTCCTGCTGATTGCCGTGAACCTTGTCCAGCACCAGGTGGATGTAGCGGGAGTGCAGTTCGCTGAGCGGAACGAGGTCGTCGCTGGGCAGGATGCGGCGGACGATGCGGTCGGTGGCGGAGGCCAGCAGCTGCAGATCCCAGGGCTCGATGACGTCCCCCTCCGAGAGCAGAGCCGCCCTTTCCAGTGTGTTGCGCAGTTCCCGCACGTTTCCGGGCCAGTCGTGGCGCTGCAATTCCCGGAGGGCGTTGTCTGAAAGCTGTTTGGGAGGTTGCGTGAAGCCCGCCTGCTCCAGGAAATGCCGGGCCAGCAGCGGAATGTCTCCGGGGCGCTGGCGCAAGGGAGGCACCTGCAGCACGATCACGCTCAGCCGGAAGAACAGGTCTTCCCGAAACCTGGCCTGCTGGACGGCTTCGGAGAGATCGGCGTTGGTGGCTGCGACGATGCGTAAATCAGCCTTTCTCGTGTCGGTTGCTCCCACCCGGCGATATTCCCGAGTCTCTATCAGCCGCAGGAAGCTGGCTTGGACCTCTGGCTCCAGTACGCCGACTTCGTCGACGAAGAGGGTCCCTGTGTCGGCGGCCTCCAGGAGCCCGCGTTTCTCGGCTTCAGCGCCGGTGAAGGCGCCCTTCTCGAAGCCGAACAGCTCCGACTCCAGGAGGCTCTTGCTGAGAGAGGCGCAGTCGACCAGCACGAAGGGTTGGTCGCGCCGCGGGCTTCTGCGGTGGATCTCGCGGGCGATCAGTTCCTTGCCGGTGCCGCTTTCTCCTTGAATCAGCACGGTTTGATCGGAGGCCGCGACCTTGTCCACCAGGGTCAACAGGTTCTGAATTTCCGGGCTCTCGCCGACAATTGTGTCCCGGTCCGGGTCGGGTCTCAGCTTGTCTTTCAGGGCCTGGTTCTCGATGGTCAGGCAGCGCTTTTCGTAGGCTCTCTGAATGGCCACGTCGATCTCGGTCAGCTGGGCCGGTTTTACCAGGTAGTGGTACGCTCCTGCCTGCAGGGTGGCCACTGCCGTGTCGATGGCTCCGAATGCCGTCAACATGATCACTTCGATGGAGGGGTCGAAGCGTTTGATGGACTTCAAGACCTGGAGTCCATTCTGGCCCGGGAGCCTGATGTCCAGGAGCACGACGTCGGGAGGAGAGGACTTGAGTGCGTCCAGGGCTCGCCAGGCGTCTTCGGCGGCGTTGACCAGATAGCCGGATCGCCGCAGCTCCTTGGCCAGCGACTTTCGAAACAGGTCGTCGTCGTCCACCAGCAGCACGCGCACCTGCTTCACGGTGTAGGGTCCTCCAGGCGGGGAAAAACAATCGAAAAAGAGGTGCCCTGCCCCGGCTCGCTTTGAACGTGCATGCGTCCGTGGTGCTGGCGCACGATCCACTGGCTGATGAACAGGCCCAGCCCGGTGCCTCTCCCCTCTGTCTTGGTCGTGAAAAAAGGATCGAAGATTCGTTCCAGATTCTCCTCGGAAATACCACAGCCAGTGTCCGTCACCCGCAATTCGACAGCGCCGTCGCGATTGGCCAGGGAGATCTCGAGCGTGCCGCCCTCGGCGCTGGCCTCGACGCCGTTCAGGAGCAGATTGAGGAGGAGCTGGGAGAGCCGCTGCGGATTTCCCATGATGAGTCCGGCCTTGCCGCGGCTGGGCACCAGCTGGACGGCCTGGCGACGGGCCTGATGTTCCAGCAGCTTGACGCTGTCCTGGATGAGTTCCCAGAGATCGAGGGGTTGGAAGACGCCGGCATCGCGTTCCACCGAAGCGCTGAGGAGGCGTTGGGTGATGGCCTTGCACCGCTGAGCGGCCTCTCCGACGGTCGAGAGATATTCGCCGATCTCGTCTTTCTCATCGGACTCGATGCCGGACGACGAGGCCAGGTGGCGGCCCAGGCCCTCGACGCAAGTTGTGATGGCCGCCATGGGATTGTTGATCTCGTGCGCAAACCCCGCCGCCAGGCGCCCCACGCTGGCCAGCCGATCGGCCCGGCTGACCTGGGCTTCGAACTGTTTTCTCTGGGTCACGTCGCGAATGAGCAAGACGGCTTTCTCAGCGCCCGTCGGGTCTGCTTGAACCGGGGCACAATAGATCTCCAGGTTGATCGGCTCGCCGCCGCTGGAAGGGGAGGGCAGTTTGACTTCGCAGATGTCCAGAGTTCCCGTACCGAGCGTTTTCTGAACGGTCGCGCGGATCTCGGGAAACGGGGTGTCCTGGCCCAGGATCGCGCGGACCTCGCTTTGGCTCCAGAACCGCTCTATTCCGCGGTTGGCGGTTTCCACCTGCAGATCCCGATCCACGACCAGCAGGCCGTCCGGGAGGCTGTCCATCAGATTCTGCAGATGGGCCCGCTGGTTCTGCAATTCCCCGATGGATGACCTTACCTGCTCGGCCATGCGGTCGAACGACTCGGCCAGCTGGCCGATCTCACCGGAACCGGAGAGAGCCTCGGCTTCGGCCGAGGGTTCTCCAGCGGCGAGTCCGGTAGTGGCCCGGCGCAATTTCCCCAGAGGCAGAATGACCAGTTTGTTGAGGAGAACTCCCAGCACGAGCAGCATCAGCAGCACGGTCGTGCCGGCCCGGTACAGGCCCTGATAGAGGTTGCTCCGGAGCCGTTGCGAGATCGCTTCAGTCGGGAAGTCGATCACCAGCATCCCGTTGTGGGCTCGGGTCGTCCCATGACAGGCGTGGCACTCCCGGCGATTGGGCACCAGGCGGACCGTGCGCAGCGTGTGGCGCCCGTCCAAGTCGATGAACAACGAGCTGTCGGCGGGACTGGCAGCAGCGTTGTGGCACTCGCGGCAGCCTTCGTCCCGAAGGTCGTAACGGCGTCCCAGAAAAGAGGGATCGGAGGAGAAATGGACCCTGCCCTCGAGATCCAGCAGCAGGATGTGCTCCACCGAAGAATTCTCGCCCAACCGTTCTATGGCTGGCTGAAGCAGCTCCGGGTGCTTTCCGACCATGGCCAGCTCGAGAAAACCCTGCAGCGTGATCGCCGCCAGGTGTTCCGCCGACTCCTCGAGCTCCGCCAGCAACTCACGCTGGTTGGAGCGGTAGTCCGCGACGAAGTAGAGCGTCGAGGTGATCAGGATGGTCGCGATTACGGCGGAAGCGATCTTGAAGTGAAGGCTGTCGAAGTATCTGCGACGCTGCACGGTTCTTACCACTCCGTTTCGAATTCCCGAACACGGAAGGAGCTCGCTCGAGCACGAGCCGGCGGGAGCGAGCCCTGCCCGGATTATACTGCGGTCCCCGTCCAAGGGGCCAACGGCAGCCCGTCTGGGGGATCCGGACTCGAGGAATTCGGGCAGTTTGCCCGACTCCGGTCTCGGGTGTTCGGGCAAACTGTCCGATCCAGTCCCGGGTTCGAGCGGAGCTTTTTCCCTGCAACCGGGAGCACCGAGTTTCCTTTTCGGGATCGTGAGCAGGCGCTCGGTGGCGCGCCCGCTGGACTGGCGACCGGCTCCTGTCCCCAGCGGCGCAGCGGGCGGCACGGCCTTTGCAGAGTCTCCGATTGAAAGGTCGCGCTGGCCGTGCCGACGATGGGCGTGATTGTGCCTGCCGGCTCGGCGGCCGCTACACGGAGGGAGGTTGGCATGTCCGCTCATATCAGATTCCTGGCTCTTGCTCTTGGAGTGACACTCGCCCTCCCTGTCCTGGCGCAACTGGACATCGGGCAGACTCCGGCTGCCGCGGCGTCCCCTGCCTGGCAACAGTCGAAGAGGGGCGCAGCCAAGGTGAACCCCGATGGTTACACCAGTGCCCGAATCTGCGGCGAATGCCACGTCAACATCTACGAGTCCTGGAAACGCAGTCTGCATGCGTTCTCGTTGACGGATCCGATCTTTGACACCGCCTACATGCAGGCCGTCAAGGAGGTGGGTGAGGAGGCGCGGAAGCGGTGCCTCCACTGCCACGCCCCCATGACCATGATGAACGGCGACTACGACTTGAAGGAGGGGGTCAGCCGCGAAGGGGTCAGCTGCGACTTCTGCCACACGGTCACCGCTGTGCATCTGGACGGGCGCGACAAGCCGTACTCGATCGAGCTGGGCCTGGTCAAGCGGGGGGTGATTCGACAGACCAGCTCGCCGGCCCATGAGGTGGCGTATTCCGCACTGCACGGAAAATCGGAGTTCTGCGGGGGATGCCACAACTATCTGACCCCTGAGGGCCGCGCCATTATCGGTACCTACGACGAATGGCGTGCGGGGCCCTACGCCGCCGAGGGAGTGCAATGCCAGAACTGTCACATGGTGATGAGTCCCGGCAAGGTCGCTGTCGAGGGGGGCCTGCAACCCAGCAGTGAGTTTCACCTCCACAGCTTGATCCACGACAGCGCTCAACTGCGCAGCGCTCTCGCACTTCAGATCGTGCGTGCCGAGCGCTCGGGGAACCTCCTGGTGGCGGAAGTGATGGTGGAGAACGTGGGGTCGGGCCACATGGTCCCCACGGGCCTGCCCACCCGCGAAGTGGTGTTGCGGGTGGAAGTCGAAAGCGGCGGCCATGTCCGCTCGGCGGAGCGCCGCTACCGCAAAGTGGTGGCGGACAAGTCGGGCCGCCCCTTGCAAAGCGATTATCGTGTGCTGCTGCACGGCGCTCGCATCCTCAACGACAACCGGATCGCGCCCCGCGAGAAGCGGATCGAGTCTTTCCGCTTTCCCGTGCGGGGCACCGACACGGTCAGGGTGACCGCCGAGCTGGCTTACCAGTACTCGCCGGCCATGCTGTCGGTCAAGGACATGAACATTCCGCTGGGAAAGTCGGAACGATACGTTCGGTGAGAGCAAGGTGCCCGAGTGGGTGAACGCTGGAATGGGGAGTGGGGCGGCATGAAACGGGCTTGGGTTCTCTGGATCGCTTTCGGACTGGTCGCCGTGATCGGCGGAGGTGCCTGGCTGTTCAGCGCGCTGGGGGCAGTCGAGCAGCCGATCGCCTTCAACCATCTTCTTCACATCGAGGATGTGGGCGCGGAATGCACGGATTGCCACGCCAACGCACGCAGCGGAGTCCGGGCCACGATTCCCAACATCGAGGTGTGCGGCAGCTGCCACGAAGAGGTCTCCTCGGGCTCGCCCGAGGAGGCCCGCCTTCTGGAATACATTCAGTCGGAAACGCCGATTCCCTGGAAGAAGGTGTACACGGTGCCCGACCATGTCTATTTCTCGCACCGCCGGCACACCGCCGCCGGCGGCATCGAATGCGAGGTCTGCCACGGAGCGGTTGCGCTGAGCGAAAAGCCGGTGGTGCGGGCGAGTGTGCCCCCCACCATGGACCAGTGCATGGACTGCCACCAGGAATCCGGGACCTCCAACGATTGCATCTGGTGCCACCGATAGATGTCCGCTGCAGCGGAGGGAGCGACGAATGATCATACCGCGCCGAGAGTTTCTGAGCCTTTTGGGCGTGACTGCCGGGGCCGCCGGCCTGGGAGGGTGCGGCCCCAGCTGGGAGGTGCCGGACAGGCTGGTGGAACTGGCCCAGCGGGGGCCGGGGCTGGAGAGGCAAATCCAGACCGTTTGCGGTCTCTGCCCGGCTGGCTGCGGTCTGACGGTCCGCCTGGTGGACGGTCTTCCAGTCGGCCTGAAGGGCAACCGCAACCACCCCCTCAACCGCGGCGGGCTTTGTCCGGTGGGCCAGGCCAGCTTGGAAGTGCTCTACTCGCCCCAGAGGCTCAAGGCGCCACTTCGGCGTAACTCCCGGGGCGAATTCGAACCGGTCGGCTGGGAAGAGGCCATCGCAGAGATCGCCGAACGCCTCGGCGCGCTCAGAGATCGAGGGGCGGGAGGCCGGATTGGGTTGCTTCACGGCTCGACCAGCAGTCTCTTCGAGGACCTGCTGCGGCAGTTCCTGGGAGTCCTCGGCTCGGCCAATCTGGCGTGCACCGAAGGGTCTGCAGTCCTGCCCTACTCCCTGAGTCAGGGTGTGGATCGGGTGCCGGGTTTCGATCTCAGCAACTCGGACGTGGTCCTGTCGTTCGGGCTGGATCTGTTCGAAGACGGCCCCGCGCCGATTCACGCGATCTCCGCACTGATCGGCAGCCGCACCACGGCAGATCGCGGTGCGCTCTTGCATGTCGGTTCACGGCTCTCGCCCAGCGCGGCCAAAGCGCAGCGGTTCGTGCCCGTGCGGCCGGGGACCCACGGCGCCTTCGCCCTGGGGGTGGCCAACGTTCTCGTGCGGGAAGGCCGCTATGACCGCGATTTCGTTGCCCAGCGCACTTTCGGCTTCGACGACTGGACCGAACAAGGGCAGCAGCATCTCGGTTTCCGCCGGTTGCTCTTGGAGCGCTACTACCCGGATCGCGTGGCGCAGATCTGCGGCTGTCCCGCCGCCAGCGTGGCGGACATGGCCCGGCGCTTTGCCCGCGCCTCGGCGCCTCTCGCCCTGGTCGGCGGCGAGGCCACAGCCGGGTCGAACGCCAGCTGGAACGTGATGGCCGTGCACGCGCTCAATGCGCTCATGGGAGTCTTCAATCGCCCCGGGGGAGTCATGCCGGCACCCCAGATTCCGCTGACGGCGCTGCCCCCGCTGCAGCCTCCTCCGGGCCCGGCAGCATCGATCTTCGGCAGAGCCGGCCTGGGGAGGAGGGACCCAGTGGAACTGCTGGCCACTCGGGCGGGGGACGCGCCACCCGCAGTGGAGGCACTGTTTCTGGTCGAAACCAATCCCGTCCATTGGAAGCCGAGGGGGGCCAAACTGGCCGAAGCGCTGCAGCAAATCCCCCTGGTCGTGGCGCTCACCCCCTTCCTGGACGAGTCCGCCCGGCAGGCCGACCTGGTGCTGCCCACTCACGTGTTCCTGGAGGGCTGGCAGGCCTGGAGTACCCCGCTCACGACTGCACTGAGCGTCCTGGGGCTGGCCCAACCCGTCGTCGAGCCGCTCTTCGAGACGCGCCACCCCGGAGACCTGCTGCTGGAGCTGGCCCGTCGGGCCGTACCCGATTTGGCCTCTGCCGTGCCTTGGTCCGACTATACGGAGTACTTGAAATACCGTCTGACCGCACTGGCGTCCTCCGGCCAGGGGTCGCTCTTGAGCGGGGCCTTCGAGGAATCCTGGAGGCACTTTCTGGAGCAGCGCGGCTGGCGTTTCCTGCGCCACCGCGACGCGGAAGACTTCTGGAACGAGCTGGTGCGCCAGGCCGGCTGGTGGAGCCCCCCGTCGTCACCGGGACACTGGGAGTGGCTCTTCCCGAACCAATCGCAGCGCTACGAGTTCTTCTCCCGGACCTTGCGACAACGCCTGATCGAGGAGGGCGGGAGCGGGGAGTCTGCAGAGCGCTCTCTCCAGCGGGCGATCGAAAGTCTCCAGCTGGCCGCCGGCCCGGACGAGGTCTGCCTGCCCCACTACGAACCCCCCAGTCAATTGGGTGAAGGAGACCTCACGCTGGTACCCTTCCGGCCCATCACCGCTCGGGGCGATCTCGGGTCTGCCTCTCCGATGGTCATGGAGATGTTCGGTTACCCCGTGCTCAGCGGCTGGGAAAGCTGGGCCGAGCTGAGTGCCGAGACGGCGCAGGAGCTGGGGGTGGATGAGGGGGACTGGGTGGCCCTCGAGTCCGAGGAGGGCAGCATTGAAGCCCGGGTCCGCGTCCAGCCCGGAGCCGCAGAGGGAGGAGTTTACGTCGCCCTGGGGCTGGGACGCGAGCTGGCTGAGCACCGGTCGGTCGTGGGCTCCAACCCCATCCGGATCATGTTGGCAGACCGGGATGGATTGAGTGGAAATCTCTCCCTGACGTCGACGCGCGTCCGCCTCCGACTCCTGCAGCGGGCGCCGGCCGGTAGCCGCCGCTGGACCCAGGAGGAAGGAGGGCACGTATGAGTCGCTGGGGGATGGTCTTCGACTTGGACCGCTGCACGGGATGCAGCAACTGTATGGCAGCCTGCCACCAGGAGAACAACCTCGCCGCCTCGGGTCCCGAGGAAACCCGTCTCGGCCGGGCATTTCACTGGATCCGCCTGCTGCCCGAAGCGTCCCAGTCGCCTCATGGGGTGCGGATCCAGTTCATTCCGCAGCCCTGCTTCCAGTGCGACGACCCTCCCTGCGTTCGGGTGTGCCCCGTCCATGCCACATATCTGAGCGAAGAGGGGATCGTAGGGCAGGTCTACTCCCGCTGCATCGGCTGCCGCTACTGCATGGCCGCCTGCCCTTACAGCGCCAAGGTCTTCAACTGGTACGAGCCCAACTGGGAGGGTGACCTCGCGAAGAAGGCCAACCCCGATGTCTCGATGCGGCCCAAGGGGGTAGTCGAGAAATGTACCTTCTGCCACCATCGCATCATTGCGGCCCGCGAGGAGAGCCGGGCTCGCGGCCGGGCGCTGGAAGACGGAGACGTGACGACGGCCTGCGCGGAAAGCTGTCCAGCCCAAGCCATTATCTTCGGGGACCTGGACGATCCACAGAGCCGGGTCAGCCTGGCTGCGCGCGGTCCTCGCGCGTTTCGCCTGCACGACGACCTGGGAACCGAACCCAAAGTCTACTACCTGGCGGAGCAGGAATGAAAAACGCGACCAACGACAACGCAGCCTCCGCTTACGCCGACCAGGAACTCCTGCGTTCCGTCGAGCAGTCGGGAGCCGGCTTCCGGGTGGCCTCGACCCTCCTGCTGCTGGTGCTGCTGGCAGGCTGGCTCCTGTTCAGCCGCCAGCTGCTGTACGGCATGGGAGTCACAGGATTGAACCAGCCCGTGGTATGGGGATTCTATATCGTCAATTTCGTCTTTTTCATCGGCATCAGCCATGCCGGGACGCTGATTTCAGCCATCTTGCGGCTGTCGAACGCGGAGTGGCGCCGGCCCATCACGCGCATGGCCGAGGTGATCACCGTGGTCGTTTTGGCCATCGGCGGCTTTCATCCCGTGCTCGACCTGGGGCGGCCCGACCGAATGTTGAACATCTTCACCGCAGGCCGCCTCCAGTCGCCTCTGCTCTGGGACGTCAGTTCCATCACTGCGTATTTCATGGCCTCTACGGTTTATCTCTACATTCCGATGATTCCGGACATCGCTCTGCTGCGCGACCGGGGAACGTGGCCGCATTGGTTCTACACCTTCCTGGCCTGGGGATGGCAGGGGACGCCCAGACAGCGCAAGGTGCTGGACCGGGCCGTCGGCATCATGATGGTGCTGGTGATCCCGGTCGCGATCTCAGTGCACACGGTCATTTCCTACATCTTCGCGATGACTCTGCAGCCGGGCTGGCATTCCACCATTTTCGGACCCTACTTCGTGGTCGGTGCCATCTTTTCCGGGATTGCCGCCTTGCTCGTGGTGATGATCGTGCTCCGGCGAATCTATCACCTGGAGCGCTACCTCAAACAAGTGCACTTCGACCATCTGTCCAAGCTGCTGCTGGTCATGTCGCTGCTCTGGTTCTACTTCACGTTCTCGGAATATCTGACCGCCTTCTTCGGCCACGAGCCCACCGAGATGCGAGTCTTCTTTCACAAGTTCCTGGGCCCGTACGCGATCTTCTTCTGGGGAATGGTGGCCTGTAACTTCCTGATCCCGGTCGGCATTCTCAGTTTTCGCCGCACACGGACCATCCCAGGCATTCTGGTGGCCTCGTGTGCGGTGGTGGTGGGGATGTGGCTGGAGAGGCTCAACATCGTGGTGCCCTCGTTGGCCAATCCCCGGCTCCCTTACCCGACCGGTTTCTACTTTCCCAGCCTGGTCGAATGGGCCATGTTCGCCGGCGGCATCGCGACCTTCATCCTGGGCTTCGTCGTGTTCGCCCGCTTCTTCCCCCTGATCTCGATCTGGGAGATCCGGGAGGGGCGCGAACACTCGATTCCCGAAACTACGGAACGCCTGCAGGGTTATTTGCCCGATCCGGAGCCAGGTGGGACCCCTGTCTCAGCCGGGAGGTAAAGGAATGGACTCGTCGTCACGGCCTGGATGGATCTTCGTGCTGCAATTGGCTTCCATCGCATGGATGTGGATTTTCGTGCTCGGGATCAGTTACTGGATCATTCACCTGAACCGGCTCTCCCGGCAATTGCACGACGTGCCTTCGGCGACCGTTGGGATCTCGCTCGTGGCCATCCCGGTCTTCTGGACGGTGGGGCTGGTCTTGACCTACGTCTTCGTGGGCCTGCGAAGGGGCGGTTCGGGAGACGGTGCCGGGGAAGCAGATACGCGGGAGGATCGGCCATGATCGGAGCGGCCAATACGACCCACTCAGATGCACCCGTAACAGAACCAACTCTCTCGCCGGAGCCGCCGGTGGCCGGGACCCGCCGGAGCTCCGCCGGAGTCTCTCGGGCGGGACTGATGTGGTCGACCCTGTGCCTGCTAGGCGGCCTGGTGTTGGCCATGCAACCCACTGAGGCGGAGCTGCCGGACGACCCTCTGGCCGGCGAGCTGCTCTTCGAGAGCAAGTCGTGCGTGCAATGCCACGGCATCTCGGGAGAGTCGGCCAAGATTGGGCCCAGCCTGGAGACAGGGAGGTTCGGAGGCACTTTTCTGGAGCTGGGGGCGGCACTCTGGAACCACGCACCGGTCATGAGCGCCAGCATACGTCGAACCGGCATGGCCTGGCCGCAGCTTTCCCCGCGAGAAGCTACCGAGCTGATCGCTTTTCTCTATTTCATCGACTATCTGGGACGCCCCGGTTCGGCTGACAAGGGGCGCGAACTGTTCCGCTCGGGGGGATGCTCGAGCTGCCACGTCATCGGAGGCGGCCCCGCCCACGTGGGGCCGGACCTGGAGGAACTGACAGCGTATGCCTCGCCTCTGTTCGTGGCCCGGCAAATCTGGAACCACGGGCCGTCCATGCTCAGCAGCCTGCAGGCTCGTAACCTCAGGCCGCCCCGGTTCCAGGAAGGCGATCTGGCCGATCTGAGCGCCTTCATCCGGCAGGAGGCGGGCCCCGGGCCCCGCGAACCTCTGCTGGCCACACCGGGAAACCCCAACCTGGGGCGCGGGGTGTTCGTCAGCAAGCAGTGCTCCAAGTGCCACGGCCGCCAGGCACACGGTGGGCCGGGCGGGCCGGACCTGACCAAGTTCGAACTGCAACGTTCGGCAGAGGCGATCGCCGCTGACATGTGGAACCACGCCCTGACCATGAATGCGGCAATGCACGAGCGGGGCATATCCTGGCCTACTTTTCAGAATTCGGAGCTGGCCGACCTGGTTGCCTTTCTTTATTTCCTCCCTTTCCTCGATCCGCCTGGAGACGCGACGCGCGGTGCCGAAGTCTTCGAGAAGCGCGCGTGTGCCAGTTGCCACGATTCGAATCCTTCCGAAGAGACCGGGGCGGCCAGTCCCGAACTGAAGGAATTTGCGGGATCTCCGGCCGCCCTGGTGGCGGCGATGTGGAACCACGCTCCCCTGATGCGGCAGGCAATCCTCGCCCAGGGCAAGCCCTGGCCCGAACTCTCGGGCAGCGAACTGCGGGATCTGCGGGCTTACCTGACGTCTCGAAGGTGAGTTCGGGTTCAGAGTTGCAGCCAGCTGACCTCACACCGCCCGAGCCGGCACGTAATCGTTGTCGTAATGATTGTCAAAGTCAGGTCTGACGAAGACAACGAAAGCGGGTGTTCGCCCATCAACTCCGATTACGATGGCAAATACGGGTCTTTTGACCGAGCAGACCGTCGCAGCGCCTCGACCGTGTGGCACTTTCGGCGCCCCCGCGACGGCGCCTCTTTGCTGGATTGACATGGAATAAAAGCCGGGGTTGGCTCGTCTGGCTCTCGAGTTGTCGGCGGGATCGACTCAAAAGGTGCAAGAGCCATGTTCGTCGAAAGATGGTTCCGAACCGCGCCATCGAGCGCTATTGGACTCGGCTCCTGCTGGGGAGCGATCGTCGTCTCCTCGACCGTGTCTCTGGGCGCACTTCTGATTGCCAAAGCCATCGGCTACTCCCTCCCCACCGTCCTGACCGCTACGATGGGAGGCGTGGCTGCGCGTGTCTACGCGGCCGGCCTCAAACGGTCCCGGTGACGATCACAGGTCCCGGCGCCTTCCTCCAAAACGGGTCAGGTCTCGATATTCAAAGGCCACTGATTGATGACAGGTTGACCTCCTTCCCAATCCTGGATGAAATCGATCACCGCCCGGCGGAAGGCCACCAGGGCGCGGTTGCGGGGGTCGTCCAGGCCGCCAGGGAAAAAGAGATCGCTCTCGACTCCATCCAGAGGCACGAAAGGCTCGTAGGGGGGTGAGAAGACGAAAGTGAAGTAAAAGTTGACCATCTTGCCGATCGTGCCGGTTGTGGGGAGAAACTGCAGCAGCTCTCGAGTGCCCAGTGGGCTCGAAGGAGTGGGAATCGCGCTTTGCTGTAGACAGGGCGGGTAGTTGGACACGAAGGTCAGCGCGGGATTTGCAGCCGGGTTCTGGCGCGAACATCCGTGCATGGTGATGCGATAGACGAGGCTGGTCAGAACGCGCCTGAGAGCACCCCGATTGTTCATTGCGGGCAGCCCCCGGATATTGCCCCCACTCTGGCTCGAAGACTCCTGGATCCATTTCTGAAGCTCTCCGTCGCCGGCCACCGCCCCGTCATCCGGGTAAGTCGCCTCGACGAAGACTCCCGCATACTTTTCGGCGGCTGACCAGATCCGTAGGAGGTACCGGACGATCGGGTATTGGTCCCAGGGACTCTCGACCGTGAAGTCCTCTTGCTGGAGCCCCAGGTTCTCCAGAGTGGTCGTCGGGTCGTCGTCGAAGAACCGGCGTCCCTTGGCGAAATCGTTGATCAGCCTGAGGAATTGAAAGGCTGAGGTGACGGAGGTGGGAGGGGCAATGCTCTCCCAAAGCAGGAGCAGCACGTCATCGAAACTGATCAGATAATTCGACTGGGGCGCCAACAGGCGGTAAACCGGGTGCTGGGTGGACAGCGTCTCGTACATCGTCATCTGCATGGCTGCCGTGACCAGATGCCAATGATAGACGTGGCCCAGCCAGATGCCATGAACGGTCGCCGAGGTCTTGGCCGCCTGCAATGCATACAGCCAGGTTCCGGGAGACGCCTGCCCCGGCACGTAGACCTGGGCGCCGGCGCCGCCGTTCCCCGAGACTCGGACCATGATAGGAGTGAGCGCCTTGGTCCGAGCCTCCTGGCGCAGCAGCGTGATGGTGGCCGGCGTGAACCGTTCGAAACCGTCCTCCTTCCGCGGTTTGAGGCTCTCGAAGAGACTCAGGTCGATGACGTACAGGCGACCCGCTGCCTGGAGCGAACGCATTTCCTGGTCGTATGCGCTGCCCAGCTTGCCCGCCAGGTCATCCCCAGTCGCCGCGTCGACCTTTTTCAGGATGAGCAGGTTGTAAGCCAACCCGTGATTGGCGATGGTGGGCCAGAATTGGCGATCGGCCCCGGTCACGTCGGTCAGCGTGGCGCTCCAGGTGTCCAGCAGCTGCAAAGCGTCTCGATAGACGTTCGAGAAACGGGTCCACGACAGGGAAAACTGCGTCGGGTCGTCCAGCGACAGGCCGGTGAGCGGACCGGCGGGAGTCGCTACCAGGGGGCGGGGGTCCTCCCGGGACACCTTTTCGGTGGCAAAGTGGAGCAGCGAAGCTTCGCTGTGCGACAGCATGGCCTGCAGCTCCGCCCGCGCCTGCGCTGCCTGGTCTGCACGATGCGGGGTGCCGACAGTCTCAGTGCTGCCCTTCGTCTCCTGAATTTCTCCAACACCGGATTTGGGTCCGCCAAACAGGAAAGCGTAGGCCGGGGCGGTGGTCCCCTGAATCGTGAAGACATTGGACAGTCCGTAAGTCGCTTGCTTGGTCTGCTCGGCGCGAATTCCCAGCTTGATCAGCGTGCCGGCCAACCCCTCGATTTCAAAGGGCACCGCCGGGGCGTCTTTCAGCCCGAACAGCCGCAGCGGAAGTTTGTGGATGGTTCTGCTCATGATCAGCCCTCCAGGCTCTTGACTGCTGTAGTCCCCGACCACAGGACGCAGGTGAAGTGGACCGCAGCAGCTGAGTCATCGGCGTGCCGGTCCGTCGAACCAGGCCATTTTCCGTTGCGTCGTCGCGGTGGATCGAAGGCTGGCCCCTTCACTCTTCGCAATGCTCGGATCGATGCCAGCATGATAGTGGACTCGCGGATGGTGGGCAACGGCCATTTCGCCGGTTTTTCACTGGGAAGACCGATCGGCCTCGGCTTGTGATGACGCGGAGCCTCGGCTATCCTGAGAGGAGTTCCGATCGAGACACGATGCGATGCAGGGTGGTCCGATGGTCGGACAGTGTATCGCCCACTATGAAATCCTCGAGCTGCTCGGCAGCGGAGGCATGGGACGAGTCTACCGCGCCTTCGACAGCCGTCTGCAACGGGAAGTCGCACTGAAGATTCTTCCGCCGCGGGCAGCCGCGGACCCGTCACGGCGCCAGCGTTTCGAACGCGAGGCTCGGGCCGTGGCGGCGCTCGACCATCCCAACATCGTGACCGTCTACTCGATCGAAGAGGCGTGCGACGAGGGCGGGCAGACGCTCCAGTTCATCACCATGCAACTCGTCGAGGGGCGGGTGCTTTCGGAACGGATTCCGGAGGGCGGTTTTCCACTGAGCGAGTTCTTCGGCCTCGCCATTCCCCTGGCAGACGCGATCGCCGCGGCGCATCGGCAAAACATCGTCCATCGAGACCTGAAACCGTCCAACATCATGATCTCCGAGGATGGCCGTCCTCGGATTCTCGACTTCGGCCTCGCCAAGCTGCTGCAGAAGGACGCGGTGGCTTTGGGTGCTGGGCGGGCGCCGTCCGGCCCGGGTCCAGCCGAGCCGACCCAGCTCACGGGCGAGGGCCGAATCCTGGGGACCGCGGACTACATGTCTCCGGAGCAGGTGGAAGGCAAGCCCCTTGACCATCGGTCTGACATTTTCTCGTTGGGAATCCTCTTGCACGAACTAGCGACGGGTGAGCGTCCGTTCCAAGGGAAGAGCAGTGTTTCGGTGATCG
>JBFKLX010000132.1:0-15797 GCA_041630155.1 Acidobacteriota bacterium | reverse complement strand
GGGGGCTTGGGGCTGAGTACTCCGGTTCGTAAATACGGTGATGGTTGCGGGCGAACCCACAGGCGCCCGCCGCCTCGAAGCCGGGTGGTCCACTCGGTTTCCGCGGGCCGGCTACTGCTTGGAAACGCCCGCAACATACGTCGCTGTATTTATGGATCGGGGTACTAAGGGCTCAGGGCTCAGGGGCGGGTGTGACTCAGCGCCGCTGTCTTGGGCGAGCTCACCTGGGATTGGGTGCCCGGGACTCTGAGCTTTGAATTATCCCTTCTCAAACGGTTCTGGTTGCTACGGCGGGCGAGACGCGGGCGCCGCGCAGGGCGGGGAACAGGGCGGCGAACTGGCCGGCCAGCCACATGCCCAGCACGCCCGCCGCTGCGACGCGCCAATCCAGCATGGTTCCACTCACGTAATTGACCAGAACGTAGTTGAGCCCGTAGGCCAGAACCAGGCCGATCGCGATGCCCGTTGTGGTAATGATCCAATTCTCGGTGAGGAAAAAGCGCACGATGTCGACCCGACGCGCTCCCAGGGCACGGCGCGTCCCGATGTAGTGCGTCCGCTCGGTCACGGAGAAGGAAGTCATCCCCACGATCCCCAGCGTGGTGACGAATACCAGCAGGCCGATCACGACCGACAGCATCTGCACGACAGCCAGATTCCCTTGGTAGGTGTCGGCCTTGATCTCTTCCAGAGTCTCCACCTGGATGTTGCGGCCGTTGTTGAGGGCCAGCAGCCGTTCTTCGACGCTCGGTGCCAGGGGGTCTCGCTGGCCCGGGTGAGCCCTGACGAGATAGCGGACTCCCCAGTTGTAACTGCCCGGACGCTCTGGGAAGAAGATGACGTACTCCGCGATTCGCGACATCGGCCAGGAGCCGTGCATCAGCCCGACGATGCCCACAATGGTGTGGGGGTTCTCCGCCGTGCGGCTCTGGATCAGTTGCCCCAGGGCGTTCCCGTCCGGGAAGAGCTTGTCGGCATAGGCCTGGGTGACGATGACGTTCTTGGATTTGGCTTCGTGGAAGTCGGCGAACTCGAAATTCCGCCCTTCGGTCAGCCGAACGCCCAGGGTTTCCAGGGCGTACTCGCCGGTTTCGAATACGCCGGCGCCCACAGTATGGGCTTCCGAGCCGAGGGGCTTGTATCCCGAGGAACTCCCGGAACCGCTCAGCGGAATGTGCTGAATCGCTTCGGCCGAGCGCACACCGGGCAGGGCGCGCAGCAGCTCCAGATCGGCTTTGCGGCTATTGTCGACATACCCTTCTTCTTTGAAGTCGGGTGAGAACGGCTCGCTGCGAACGACCAGAATGCTGGCCTCGTCGATACCCGTGGGACGGTCCATCTGCCCCTTCAGTTCCAGCATCATGTTGACGCAGTTGACGACGATGGCCAGAGTCAACGCCACTTCGCATCCGATCAGGATGAAGCGGGCGCGGTTGTGGACCAGGGTACGAAGGATGGGGCCGAGTTCCACGATTGCCTCCTCATTGCTCCTTGAGGTAACTGGCCGGGGGAATGCTGCAGATGCGCCAAGCCGGGTAGAGACCGGCGATCAGGCCGGCGATCAGCGACAGGACCACCGCCACAGCCAGGGTGTAGCTGTCCATCTGAAACCGGAAGTTGATGGAGAAGAGCCGGTTGATTGCCTCTAAGCCGAGAATCGCCAGGCCCACCCCCAGAACGCCGCCCAGCACGCCGACCAGTTCGCATTCCACTACGTGCTGCAGGAAGATCGACACTTTGCTGGCCCCCAGTGCCCGGCGCACGCTGACCTCGGGGCCACGGGCCAGGAACTTGCCCAGCAGGATCCCGATCAGATTCAGCGAGCAGACCACCAGGAAGAGCAGGGAAATTACCAGCAGGCTGACGGCCTCCTCGGGCACGACGCCCTCGTCGTCCAGCCACTCCATGACCGGGAAGAGTTTGTTGTTGGTAGGGCGTTGCATGCGCCCGAGTCTTTTCTGCTCCTCCACGTAGGCGTTGAGGAAGTTCCGGTAGGCTTCCCTCTGCTGAGGGGTGTCCAGCTGCACCCAGTACTGGATCCAGACCGCCTCGGAAGCCAGGTAGGCGTCCCAGTCGGACCAGTCGAAAGACTGCCAGTTGGAGGTGTTGCCGGCGCTGCGCACTTTCAGCGATCGGAACTGTTCGAAGGGCAGATAAATGAGCTCCGCGTCTTCGTAGGCGCCGTTGTGGACGTCGTAGAACTTGGGGCGCGGATTCCAGGGCTCCAGGACCCCGGCCACTTCGAACTGCTGGTCTTCGACGCGCACCCGGCGGCCCACGCTGTCCTCACCACCGAACAGCTTCTGGTTGGTTTCATGGCTCAGGACGATCACTGCAGCGGGGCGCTCGTCGGCCTCGCGCGGCCAGGGGGAACCATATTGAAAGGGGACGTCGAAGAGCCGGAAGAAGTCACTGAAGCACATCCGAGTCAAGGCCTTGTAAGGGCGACCAACCGAGGGTTCGGGGTGGATGTAGAGGTTGGCCTTGAAGCTGCCTCCGTGATGGGTGGGGATGTCCGACTGCATCAGCCCCACCATGTCCCGGTAGGCGAGCTGATTGGGCACGTCCTGGGGATCCTCGTCGTTCCAGGGTCGATTGGGGTCCCAATTGTCCATCTCGACGTAGTAGAGCACGTCACTCTTGTGGGGAACCGGGTTCCTCGACAGCAGGTGATGCGTGGTGACGAAGGTCGTCGAGACACCGATTCCCAGCGCGATCGCCCCGATCATGAGCAGCGACAGGACAGGATTCCGTCGCAGGCTTCTGAGAGCCATGCGCAGCTGATAGCTCAGCATATCTCCTCCTGGAGCTGGACGACTTCTCGGGGACGCGTTTGGGATTGCCCGGCCAGGCCGAATACGACGCGTCCGTCCAGCAGATGGATCTCTCGCTGGGCGCGTGCGGCCAGGGAGGCGTCGTGAGTCACCATCAGGATAGTGGTGCCTTCCTGGTTGATCTTCGCTAACAGCTGCATGATTTCACCGGCCATGCGGGAATCGAGGTTTCCGGTCGGTTCGTCCGCCAGGATCAGCTTGGGCTTCCCGACCAGGGCCCGGGCGATGGCGACGCGCTGCTGCTGTCCCCCCGAAAGCTGGGACGGGTAGTGGCGGGCTCGCGCCGACAGGCCGACCATGTTCAGAGTCTCCTGAATGGCGTTGACGCGCTCGCGGGAATTCATGCCGCGGTAGCGCAGCGGCACGTCGACGTTGTCGAAGACATTCAGGTCGGGGATCAAATTGAAGCTTTGGAACACGAAGCCGAGCTTCTGGTTGCGGATGCGGGACATCTGCGTGTCGCTGAGTCGCGACACGTTCTCGCCATCCAGACTGTAATTGCCTTTGTCGAAGGTGTCCAGCAAACCTGCCACGTTGAGAAAGGTCGTTTTCCCACAACCGGAGGGCCCCATCACGGAGACGAACTCACCGCTGGAGACTTCCAGGTCGACTTCGTTGAGCGCCACCGTCTCTACGCTGTCGGTTCGATAGATCTTGGTGACTCCTTGCATGCGTACCACGATTTCCACTCCTTTGTTTGCTTTGGTGACCTCAGAGTACCTCTCCCCGCCGCCTCATTTCCGGAGCAGGATTCTCTCCACTCCACGCAGCGCGGAGAGATCGGAGAGGACGATCTGGTCTCCTTCCTCCAAGCCGGAGACCACCTCCACCTCGGTCACGCTGACCGCGCCGACGCGAATGGGGCGCAAGACTGCCACGCCGTCTTCCAGGACGTACGCCTGGCGCCCTCCGAAGCTTTCCAGAAAGGGGCCTCGAGGGGCTTTCAAGACATCTCGACGAGCGCTCAGGATCAGCCGGATGTCGACTCGCTGGTTCTGCTTCAAGCCGCGCGGAGCGGGCCGGTCGAACACCACGATTCCTTTGAACTGGCTGTCCTCTACCTCTGGGGAGATCGACTTGACTTTGCCCTGGAACTGGCGGCCCTCGGCCAGCACGACGGCGGGAGTGTCCTCGGCGATCTCGTCGGCGTAGTTCTCCGGGATGCGAATCTCGACCTCGAAGTCGGAGAGGTCGACCACGCTGAACAGTTTCTGGCTGGGTTGCACCGTGTCCTTGTCGTTGACTTCGACCCGCGCCACCAGCCCGTCCACGGGAGAAGAAACGGCCAGTTCTTCGATTTTGCGCTCCATCTCCTGCATCACCAGCCGCTGCCGCTCCAGTTCCAGCTGCTTGGTCTTCAACTCGAATTCCCGGGTTTCTCGATCCAGTTCGAGTGTCTCCCGAGCGTGTTCCAGTTCGAGTCCGGCCACCTGAACCTCGTCGCGGGTCTTTTCATAGTCGATGGAACTGCCCAGTCCCTCTTCCAAAAGGTCGGCGGCTCGCTCCATGGCGCGCTCACTGGCCCTGAGTTTGACCTCCAACAGCGCCACCTGCTGACGATTTTGGAGGTCGGCTTGCCGGTCGGCGATTCGCTGCCTCTCCAGGTCCGACTCCAGGGACTGAATCACCGCGTGCTCCTGCTCCAGCTGGTTGTCCAGCTCAGGGCTCTCGATGTGTGCCAGCAGGTCTCCGCGGTGCACCACGTCTCCAGCCTTCACGGCGATCGAGATCAAGCCTCGAGCCGGGCTGACCAGGGTAGGACGGTCGGCTGCCACGATTCTGCCTTGGACCGCGACGTCCCTCAGCAAGTCGCCTCGGGTGATCCGGCCAGTGCGTAGCCGGGCGGCATCCACTGATCGATCCGCGGAGGCCCAGCGGCTCAAGGAGGGGTACAGGTAGGTCAAACCAGCTGCCAGAGGACCGATCACCAGCACCAGAATCAGCAGCTGGCGGCCTCTCCTCCGATTGTCGACTTGACGGTCCATTGAAGACCCGTCTTGTTGCATCCGTGACCCCTCGTCAAGAGTCCGGGCCCAAGTCGCGCGAACATCTCGAACTCCAATCCCGGAGGCGCGATCGTGGGGCCGCTGATATTCCTTATAACGAAAGTAGGCGGGGGAAGGTTCGGTGGGACGCTCCAACTCGCGGCCAAATCCCGGCTAGGGCAGGCGAAGCTCGATGGCCAGAGCCTTGAAGGCCCCGGTCTCGGGATCTTTTTCCCATCCGGGGACGAAGTAGACCGTCGCGTCGTACTCGAAGGGGCCGCAAGTGAACTCGGTCAGAGGTACTTCACAACTGTAGAGAATGACCTGGCCGGGTGGACCCACCAGCAGAGTCTCCTCCCCATTGATCTCGACGACGTAAACAAGTCCCTGCTCGCACTCCACGCGCAAGATTCTCCCCGGCAGGCGAGGGGCCCCCTGAACGCTGGTAAACGAAGGCCGGCAGCTGGGCTGTTCCGGTTGGGGGTCGGGCTTCGCTTCGGGAGTCGGAGATGTCTCTGCTGATCTTGACCAGGGTTCGTCGGGACGGGGTCGGGGTGCTGGGACCATTCTCTCGGAGTCCCTGGGATCGGCGTCGTCTTTCGAGGCCAGATTCTCCCAGCCGGACAATTCGGCCGGCATCGAGTCCATCCGGTCCAGGTAATCCAGGTATTCCAGCTGGGTTTGGACGAAGCGCTGCACTCGAAAGTCGTCCTGCGCGGCCAGCCGCTGCAGTGTCTGCCGGGCCGCTGGGCGATCGCCCGCGGCCAGCTGCAGCTCGGTCTTGGTAATTCGGTAGTACGGGTCCTGGGGTTTCAGCTGGAGAGCCTTCTCGACGGCCTTCAGCCCCGCTTGGGGGTCCTTTCCCGTCCTGGCGTGGAGCAGGGACAGCAGGTAGTGCGCGTGTGAGAAGGCGGGCATCAGCTCACTGGCCCGTCGCAAATGCCTGGAGATCAGCTCGAACTCCTCCTCGGTCACACTTTCGTTGCCTTCCAGAAGCCCCGATTTGGTCATGAGGCCCTCGGCATAGCGGAAATGAATGAGATAGTTGCTGGTGTCGGATTCGGCCGCACCCTTCAGATACTCCAGCGCGGTGTCGTATTCGTCTCGGCGCAGGGCCAGCAGGCCCAGGCCTTCGAGGACCCTGGGCGAAGTGGGGTCGAGCGTTCGAGCCTGCTCGTAGTAGGCCTGGGCTTCCTCCAGCCGATTGGCATGCAGCAGAAGATCGCCCAGCAGCGCCTGAGAGTCGGCTTCCTCAAGGCGGGCAGTCTCGATCTGTTTGGCAGCCTCGATCTCGTCCAGCTCGGTCACCGTCGTGTAAACGGCTGCGAGACTGATGTACCGACGCAGCTCTCGCTCCAGCTCGGACAGAGGGAAGTCGAAGGCCCGGTGGTAGGCCTCCTGCTGGTCGGCGCCTTCCGACAGCAGATTGACCCATTGCATCAGCTGAGGACGATGTGAGGCCTGGTCATCCATCATCAGATAGTGCACCAGGGCCCAGGACTGCGCGTAGAAAACCCCCTGTTTGCTGCCCTCGTTGTAATCCGGGGAGTCGTGACCGACGCCGAAGAGCTGTTCCAGCGTCAGCATGGACTTCCGCTGGAGATACTCGGCGTGGTAGGGGATCGGCGCTCCCAGCAGGACTTCTCTTCCGGAAACCTCGAAGGTCGAGTAGAACTCCGCCAGCCCCTCGGTGAGCCAGAGCGGCAGGGGTTGAGGGGTGCGGCTGGTCAGGAAGTGCACGTACTCATGGTAAATGGTCTTGAGAGGGTCGCCTCCAAAGCCCGCATCCAGGGCAATCGAGTGGTAGTCCTGACCCTGCAGGAAGTAACCGGCGACATCTCGCGGCTTTCCTTCGTAAAGAGGCTGAAAAGGGCGGAAGCTCGACCGCCCTTTGAAAATGTACACTCGGATGGGGACTTGGTCCAGTTCCTGCAAGCCGAAGAGCTGAATGAAGACCCAGCGAAACTCTTCCAGATTCTTCAGCAACTTCTTGGCCTTGCTCGCGTTGGTGTTGCTGATGGCCCAAAAATGCGGGCTCGTGACCGAGATCCACTTGTCCTTGGCAAACAGCCCTCCCGCGGGCAGGAGAGTCAAACAGAGCAGAATGCCGAAGGTTCGAATTCTGAGGTTCATCGTTGGCCTTGCGGTCATTCTAACGTTTTGGGGCCGTCGACGGACAGCTCCGTGCGACCAGACGTGCCCGCGGCCGCGCTCTCATTTCCCGGGTCGCGTACTCGAGCAGTGGTAGGACGCCGGCGGGAAAAACCGTCCCTCCGACTCATCTGTCTCGACTCAGCTCGAGCGACAGGGCCGACAGCTGCTGATTCTGGCCCACGATGACGACACCTTTCAAGAGGGCCGGCTCACCGCTGAGCGCGAGGTTTCTGGCCAGCGTGGCGTTCTGCTGACGGAACTCCTGCAACTGCTCTTCGTCGAGTTCGATCGAGAGATTCTCCTGGAGGAAGCCGACCGGTTTGCCGGCCCGGTCGACTGCCAGGGCGGCTACCAGCACCTCTTGGAGATGCTTTTGTTCGGTCTTGCCCCGGGCATTGATGACCTCCCGCGCGATCATGGGGATCTGCTCGAATGGAAACAGGAACTCGATCTGCAAGTCGTTCGGGGCCGTGCGGGACCAGCTCAGTTCGAGTGGGAAGTCTCGAAAGACCTCGGGGTTCAGGAGAGCCGTGTTGAGCGTCCGCTGAAGCAGATCTCGAGGGGATGGGTTGGTGGCGAAGTAGCCGCTTCGATGGGACAACTGGCCCTTTCGCGAGACGAGCTCCACTTCAATGTTTCGGAACTTTGCGTCGAGGAGCTCCTGGGTACTCCGATAGGTGAGCAGATAGTAGTGCTGGGTGAACTCGAGGGCCCGACGTACGCCTTTCTTCAGATTGTTGTTGTTGTAGATGGCGAACCCGCCCGTACTCTCGGCCCATTTGCGCAGGTAGATGTTCTCGAGCCCGGAGGCATAGGGCATCCGAAAGGTGGATTCGGAGCGTGCCCGCATCGACTGTCGGCCGCCTCGCCCGGGGCCGGTTGCAGGCAGTGGACCAAGGGTTTGGGCCACTACTCCCAAGGGATTGATCGCAAACACGGAAAAGCCCGCGTCGCTGAAGAGACGAGCATTGTATTCGGGGTCCCAGCGGTGTCTTCTGGGATCGTCCGCTCGGGGCACGCCCAATCCCTGTCCCAAATAGAAGCAGATCTTCTTCCCCCGGAGATACTTGAGGCTGCTGATGGCCGTCACAAAGGGTGCCCGCGTTCCCAGGGCGATGACCTGCCCCAAGACGTAGTCCAGGAGCTGGAGATCTGAATTCGGAGCCAGAGCCAGCTCGAGGTCGTCCACGATCCCGGCGCCTCCCGTGCTCGGGAAGGTCAGCCGGGCCGGGTCGGCCGGCTGGTCCAGCGACCGGCTCAGCGCCAGCAGGGTGGGCCGCACCTCGTCGATCAGGCGGGCGATCCGGTCCCGGTCTTGGGTGAACTCCGAGATCGAGTCTCGCCAGGACACGGCCGCATGGTCGGTTCGAAAGTCGAGTTCCTCCAGCAGCCCCTTGGCTGCTTCCTGGGCCCTCTGAAGGCTGCGCGGGGACTGCAAGGGATCGAACCGAATCACGACGAAGCGGCGGCTTTCGGCAGAAGAAGCTGCGGCCGGCGCGGCCGGGTCGAGCCGGCTCCCTCGCTCAGCGCCCGCAGCGGCAGGCTCACTCGCCTGCCCCGCTTCAACCAGGTCCACCTCTTTGAAATTCAGCACCGTTTGAGGTTTTCCATCCTCCCGCAGTTTGAAATCGGCGGGTGTCAGCCCCTGGATGGGGCGGCCTTTGTTGTCCTTGACGCTGACGTAGACCGGAACCAGGTCCACCGTCACCTGGAAGGATGGATCCTGCCCCACGGCCCAAAGCATGGAGACCGTGTACAGCAGGACCGCACCGTTGAGAGTGCGTGTTTTCCAGAATCTCATGCTTCTCACGCCTCTGGCGGCAGCCTCGCCTGCGGAGGACCTCGCGCCGCTCAGGGAACCGGCTCCAGCTGGACGTCGATGTGCAAATTGCGATCGGGCACCACTTGGAGAGGAGTTTCGAAAGCCCTGTAACCCGGGAACTCGATGCGCAACTGGTGATCCCCTTCCATGATCGGGTAACGGTCGCGCATGGTGGAAAAGCTGCGGGCGCTCCCGATCAGTTTCCCGTCCACGTAAACCAGAGCCCGCTCTGGAGTGACGTTGAAGATCAGGTCGGAGTAGTTGGCCCGGACTACCGAGGCGGAATTGGAGGGACCCAGGTAGACCGTGTAGGTCCCCCCGGGACCAAAGCTGGCTGTGGAGTATGGCCGGTAGTAGGGTGAGGCACGGTGGTACGGATCGGGCCGGTAGTCGTAAGGATTGGGGTGATAGTAGGACCCCGGGGCGTAATAGGGCGCTCGGACACCGTACCCGTAGCCCCGATATCCCGTGTAATAAACGCCGCCGCCGTAGAAACCTCTCCGGTAGGGGGCGAGCCTGTGGAATCCGCGGGCTCCGGGTGACCGGTAAGAATAGAAACTCCCCGGGCCGAAGAATCGCGAAAATCGGTAGTGCCCAGCCAGGAGCTCCGGCGCGGTCAGCAGGAGAAGCAGAAAGACGAACAGGGCTCTTTTCATGGCCGGCTCCTTCTCCATACTTGGATGGATGGGGAATCTCCCGGGTTCAAAAACGGAGCCGGCGGAGGCCGCCGCCCCGCCCGCTCGATGATTCGCTCAAAGCCCCCTACTTCCTCTGAATCACGCCACAGGCCAGGCGGGCACCGGCCGCACCTGTGGGTTGGCTGGTGAGATCGTCTTCCTGGGCGTGAACGATCACGGCTTTCCCGACGATCGAATCAGGACCTTCACCGAGATTGAGGAATCCCCAGTTGGCATGGTATTCCGCTTTGCCGTCGGCATCCGCTTCGAGATTGCCCAGATCCCCGACATGGTGCACGTCGGCATCGGGGGCGCCGTGATTCACACCAGCAGGATTGAAATGTCCGCCCGCGCTGGTGCCGTCAGGGGCGCTGCAGTCTCCGGTTTCATGAATGTGGAACCCATGCCTTCCGGGAGTCAGGCCTGAGATCATGGCAGACACGTGCACCTGTCCATTGTTGTCCTGGAAGGTCACTCTCCCGGTGACCTGGCTGCCCTGGGTGGGCTGCAGCTCGGCGGTGGCCTCGGCAGGTGGCGCGGTGTCAGCTGGAGCCGCTTCTTCCGGAGCCGGTTGCGGGGCGCAGCCCCCCAACAACGAACCGGCCAGCAAGGCCCCCGACAGAACCACCCACGGACTGTTCTTCATTCGCATCACCCCTCCTTATGATTCCGTTATAAAAGAACCTCGAATCGTCTGCAACCGACACGACCGAGGGGCGGGCACTGCCTTCTGGAGGGAGGCTTGGTCGCGCCTGGCCCGCATTTCACATGAGAAATCCGGTTCAACGTGCCGGGATCGGAGTTTCCAAGGGGCGCCCCGCCGCCGGTTCGCTCTGGTACATTTCCAGAATGCCTGCGGCGTCCGATTGGACCTTTCGGATCAATTCCGGGGGCGTCAGCGGCCGGGCGTCGGGGGCATAGTTGAGCACCAGCCTCGAGGGAAACTCCATGGTCTCGCTGCTGAGCTGGAGAATCACGCCGCCGTCGTCCGTGTCGCGTACCGAGGAAACCCATTGCTCCTTGATCCAGGGAGCTACTCGGGGAGCGAAGTAGATTTCGACTTTGTTCCTTCCCTCCAAACGAAGGAAGCGCTTCTGGAAACGCTTCACGTCGAGATCTTCGGGTGCAGGAAAGGACTGCCCCAGCGGCTCCACCGAGAGAATCCTCTCGAACTTGAAGGTCCGGAGATCCTTGCGCAGTTCGCAGTAGCCGGACAAGTACCAGTAACCCAGACTCTTGGTCAGGAGGTAGGGCCGGATGGTTCGGCGGGCCGTCTTGTTGCGCGTCAGCGAGTAGTAGTCGATGCGGACCTTGCGCCGTTTGGCGATGGCTCGATGCAGCATCTCGAATTGGTCCGAGACGGGCGTGGAGTGTTTGGCAAAGGCGATTCGGTCCTGCCACCGCGCCGTCCGGTCGACCGACTTCGAGATCAACTTCTGGATCTTGTGCTCCAGCGACTCCACCGTCTCGGGATCGACTTCGGGGTCCAGCAGCTGGAGCGACATCAGCAACGCCATGGCTTCCGGGCGGGAAAAGCGCAGCGGCCGGTTCAGCAGCTGATCGAACTCGATGTAGACCCGGTCCTCTTCGACGTAAATGTCGATGTAGTCATCGGGCTGAAAAGGAGGCTTGCCGATGAGCAAAATGAAGTCCAACTCGCGCAGCAGCTCCCGGGGCTTCAAGTCGACTCGGGCGGCCAGTTCCTGAACCGGCACACCCTGGTGCTGGCTGACGTAGCTCAGAATGCACAGCACCCGGTTGATTCGTTGCGCGACCGTCATAGCAGGCCTCGCAACCGCTCGCAGATCTGCTCTTGAATGGCCGGCGGCCGGAGCACTGAGACATCCGTCTTCTGGGCGAGCACCCAGGAAATCAGTCCGTGCTGATTGGTGACCCGAAGCCGAAACAGGTTTTCGCCCAGCCGCTCGGCTGATTTCAGCTGGGAAGCCAGCTCCGTCAGACGATGCTGGGAAAGCTTGATGTCCACCTCCATGGGCTCGTGAAAATCGAACTCCCAGGGCTGCTGGTCGCGATAACGCTGCAGCGAGAAGTCGGCTGGAATATCGAAATCGGTCGTCCCCGGCCTTCGAGGATTGACCTGCAGCTGCTGAATGCGGGGCAGAACGAAGGAGCGCAGGTCCTTGCGCAGATGGTCCCAGCCCACCACCAGCCAGCTGCCGCGGCGGAAAATCAGTCCATAGGGGTTCACCTTGCGGCGCTTGGTCTGCCCGGTGGTGAACGCGTGGTAGACGATCTGAATCCACTTGCGGCGTTCCAAAGCGTCCTGGATCTCGTGGATCCAGGGAGCCCGCGGCGTTTCCTTGTAGTGATCCGAATAGGTGATGTTGATGGAGTCGGGCGGAGGCTTGAGATTCTCCTGCAGGCTGACCAGCTTCAAAAGCGCCGACTCGAGCTGCTCGCGGTACGGAAACCCGTCGTTTTCGCGTACGGCGCTGGCCGACAGCATCAGCAGGGAAGACTCCTTGGGGGTGAACTCGATCTCCGGAAGGAATAGCCTGTCTTTCCGGATCACGTAGCCCTCCCGCTTTCTTTCGGCCCCGGCCTGGTAGTCAATCGGTATTCCCAGTGAAATCAGCTCAGCTTTGTCGCGCTCGAACTTTCGCTGGTTCGACTCCTCCACGCCTTTGGCGTAATCTTCCGGGAAGTGATTCTTGATCTCCTGCCAGGACACCGGCTCGCTGGCATTCAGCAGGTAGGCGATCAGGTCCAAGAGGCGCTCCGTGCGGTTCACTGCCAGTAGTTTATGCAATGCCGACGGAAGGGGTCAACAAAACCCCCCGGTCGCGGCGCGCTGTCGGGGCGCTGGCCCCCTGGCTGCCGGACTCGCCGGCGCCACCTCCCTAGGAAGCTCTGGTGAGACGAGGCTGCCCGTGTCACGCCTGCGGGATTGTGGTTTAATGTGGGCCGTCCGGAAAGGAGTGTAAGCCCTATGACCTTTGTCATCACCGAACCCTGTCACGGGACCAAGGACACGGCTTGTGTGGATGCCTGCCCGGTAGACTGCATCCACCCCCGGGCGGACGAGGAGGAGTTCGACAAAGAGACTCAACTGTACATAGACCCCGAAGAGTGCATCGACTGTGGAGCCTGCGTTCCGGAGTGTCCGGTCGAAGCCATCTTTCCCGAGGATGAAGTTCCCGAGCAGTGGGAGCACTACATCGAAATCAACGCCAAGTGGTTCGACAACAGCGGCTGACCTTCGCAACCGACACGGAAAACTAGAATCTGTCTTCGACTTCGGCACGGAAACCGTGAGTTGGTTCCCTGCGGCTGAGTCCGCCACAAGCACCAGGAGGTGGCCCGCAATCCCCTTGCGCCGAGAGGGTTGCGGGCCCAGATTACGGTTGCTCGGCAGCGTGATTGGCGGGCCGCAGCGGGCGATTACTGCCCGACGGGCAAGCTGGAAAGCTGGAGCCCGGCCTGAGTCCTGAGCGCGGTCACCACCACCGGAAGATTGGAGCGGATGACCAGGGTGCCAACGAAGCCGCTGAAAGTCTCGACTTCGAAGAGCTGCTGCAGGAATTGGGCCCGCTGGCCTCGAGGACCCAGGGTGAAGCTGGTCTCGCCCGCTTCGATGCCGAGCGGGTCCAGCAGCGTCGCGATCACCTCGGTGCTCTCGGTCTCCGAGATGTTGGCCACCGCCACCCCCGTGCTGATCGTGGAGGGGCGGTCCGGGGGAAAGAAGAGCTGGACGAACGTACGCGCCCTTCCGGTTGCCCGCGAGTCGGCCACTCCGGCCTCGAACCGAATCAATCCGGTTTCCCCGTCCACGAACTGAAAGACCTCACTGCCGGAGATGGGCTGGTCGGCGGTCACCCGAATCCACCCGGCTCTTGGCCCCGGGGCGCCCATCGACTGCAGGCCGATCGAGCCGCCGGCCGGAATCTCGAAGGCCACATCGCTGGTGACTCCAAAGTCCTCGAGAGCCAGCGCCAGAGGGGAGCCGTTCACCGCGAAGAATGTGGCCGTCCCCGTGGCCGGAGCACTCGGGTTGTTGTTGGTGATGGTCAGCAGCGTCCTCTGCCCTCCACCATCGGCCAGGTGAGCGAAATAAATCGTCCCGCCGCCCCGATAGACTTCGACCTGTCCCGCCAGCAGGACGTAGAGGAGTCCGCCCGAAGCAGACAGGGCGCGAACCCCTGGCTGGTTCACGGTGCCGATCAGGTTGCCGGTAAAGGCATCGCGGGCCCGGATTCTCTGGGAGGCCTGGTGATAGTAGTACAGTACATTATTGGCCACCAATCCGTAGTCGATGCCTCCACCCGGCTCGATGACTTCCCAGAGGGGAGCACCGGTGTCCGGATTCAGAGCCGTGACGCGGGCGTCTCCCGAGTCGTCCTGACTGGTGAAGACGTAAAGCCGGTCGTAGGCGAGGGCCAGAGCCGGTGTCTGCGAAAGCGTCCCAGTCGGGCGTGACCAAGCCCCGGCGGGTGGTGTCGCCGTAGTGACGGCCCCCATGATCCGGCTGGCCGTGTTGTTGATGAACACGTAGTCTTCCGTGGCAATGATGCCGGGGTTCACACCCATGAGGTTGGGAACCGTCCAAATCGATTCTCCGGTGTTGACGTCGAAAGAGCGAAGGTTGCCCGATGCCTCCAGCGCGTAAGCCCTTTGGCCGAAAACGCTGATGGGCGCCTCCGCGGTCGAGGCGGCGAACTGCCAGAAGACTCCGCTCGGGCCAAGATTGGGAGCTGCGGCACGAATCAGGTTCCGGCCGTGATAAAGAGCCAGACCGCCCGTCAGCACCGGATAACGGCCTTGCGTGGCGCCCAGGCTGCTGTCTTGCCAGAGCTGCTGTCCCGAGGAAACCTGCACGGCTCTGACCGCCGTGGTGGTGGATCCTCCCAGCAGGACGATGTCCCCAGCGTAAGAGGGAACGTAGTTGAACGCGCCACCCCCTCCCGGCAGGAGTTGAGTCCATTGAACCGCACCGGTTTCGGAATCGAGGAGACGGTAGCGGACCCCTTCGGCGACCGTTTCACCGACCAGCAGGCTGCGAAACCCGCTGTTCTCGAACACCAGCAATGATCCGGCGCTGGTCTCTCCCAGATCCACCGTGCGAATTTGCGTCAACGGAGGAGAGAAGTCTCCCTGATCGGAATTCAGGTAGGTGCGGGAGGAAGTATATCCGGCGGTGGCGTGGTCTCCGACGTTCTGTGCCCAGGTCGGACAGAGCCAGAGCAGCAGTGAAAAGAGCGGCAGAATTCTTCTTTTGAGATTCAAAATGACTCCTTCCAGTCCGCGCGCCGCCGGAAGCAGGCCGGGCTCGGCCGCCCCGGATTGCGGCGGCCCAACAGTTGAAATCCCCCTGGCCGAAGAACCGCGATCCGAGATGCATCAGCATGAATAAAAACCTCGGGCTTTTCAAGAGCGGAGTTGCGGGCAGGTTGCGGGCCTCCGAGCGACTATTTGGAACTGGGTGTTCGAGCTGGAGTGCGGCTTCCAAGCGGCATGGGGACCAAGTTCGAAAAAAATTCGGCGGACTCCAAATTCCCTTCGTGCCCTTGTCCCGATCTGTCTCTCGGAAGCCGCTGATCGATCATTTTGAGGCTCCCCGCCCAAAATGTCAAGAGTTTGTAACACGTAAATTTTTCAACAACTTATGAACAATTGGAAGGGTCATTTTTCCACAGAGAAATCCACAGCGCAAAGCTTGGAATCAGTGAACTTCAGAGCCTTTTCCAACGCCGGCGTCGAGGCTCCCATTCGATTCCCCCGGGATACTCGAGGCGGCCCGAGACGGCTTCAGGGGAGGAGGGATCCAGGCCTTGCCACCGCCTGCTCGCGCGACACTGTGTGAGGCTCAGTCCAGGTAGGATCGCAAATTGAGGTCTTTGATCTTTTGCTGCAGGCTCTGGCGGTGGATTCCGATGGCTTCGGCGGTGCGTGTGATGTTCCGGTCGTGCCGGCGGAGCTGCCACAGCAGGTAATGAATCTCGAATGCTTCGCGGGCCGACTTGAAGTCCCTCTGCAGGAACCCTTCCAGGGTGTCGCCGGCGATGGGGCCCTGCGGGGACTCCACGAAGAAACGGATCTCCGACGGAAGATCCGCCTCCTGGATCGTCCCCCGGCTGTCGAGCACTACCAGGCGCTCCATCAAGTTTCTCAACTGCCGCACGTTGCCGGGAAAGGGATAGTCCAGCAGCCGGCGCAGGGCGGCTTCCTCGATCTTGGGCGCGGGCCGCTGGTGCTTCTCGGCCAGGATCTTCGCGAAGTGGTGAATCAAGGCCAGGACATCACCTTGCCGGTGCCGCAAGGGGGGAATCTCCAGAGTCACGACCTCGAGCCGGTAGTAGAGGTCTTC
>JBFKLX010000131.1:0-15933 GCA_041630155.1 Acidobacteriota bacterium | reverse complement strand
GGGACAACGTGAGCCTGGAAGTGGAACTGATCACCCCCATCGCCATGGAGAAGGGACTGCGCTTCGCCATCCGCGAGGGTGGACGCACTGTGGGAGCCGGCACCATTACCGAGATCGCCGAGTAACAGGAAAGGAGCCGGCCTCCCCGGGAGAGACCTCGAGGGTCCGCCCGGTGGGACGTGCGGACTCCGGCGGGTGAGTCAATGCGAACCATCGTCACCTTTCAGTGTACGGAGTGTAAGCGCAAGAACTACACTTCCACGAAGAACAAGAAGGTCGTGACCGAACGGCTGCAGCTGCGGAAGTACTGCAAATGGTGCCGCAGCCACACCGTTCACCGAGAGATCAGGTAATCCAGCAGCTCTCCCCGTGACCCTTGGGTGCTTCTACCCAGTGCATCGGGCCTTCGGCTGCGAAGGCAGCGGTCCTCACGGCACGGAGTGTTTAGTCATGCTCGAAAAAATCAAAGAAACCCCTCGAAATCTCGCTGATTTCTATGGGGGAGTCAAAACCGAACTGAAGAAAGTCACCTGGCCCGGGAAAGACGAGGTCTACGGAACCACGGTGATCGTGATCATTACCGTCTTCTTCTTCGGTTTTTATCTGTTCGCCGTCGACTGGGTATTGAGTCATGTGGTCGACTCGATTCTGGCTTTCTTCCGTTGAGAGCCATCTAGATTTTCAAAGGAGATCGAGCCATCAGTTCCAACGTGTCGGACAAAAAATGGTACATCATCCACACCTACTCCGGCTTTGAGCGGAAGGTGGCCGAAGGGCTCATGAACCGGGTCCAGGCGTATGGATTGCAGGACAAGATCGGCCAGATCCTGATCCCCACCGAAGACGTGGTCGAGATCAAGGGGGGCAAGAAGGTCGTGACCTCCAAGCTCTTCTTTCCGGGCTACATCCTGGTGGAGATGGAGATGAACGACGAGACCTGGCATCTGGTCCGCAACACGCCCAAGGTGACCGGCTTCGTAGGACAGGGCAACAAACCCACCCCGTTGACCGAGGAAGAAGTGGACCAGGTGGTGCATCGGGTGTCCACTTCCGATGAGAAGCCCAAGCCCAAGTTCGTGTTCGACAGAGGCGAAACGATCAAAATCATCGACGGGCCCTTCTCCAACTTCACGGGTGTGGTGGAGGAGGTCAACCTGGAGCGAAATACGGTCAAGGTGATGGTCACGATTTTCGGGCGAGCCACTCCAGTGGAACTCGAGTTCGTGCAGGTAGAAAAGGTGTAGGTGGATCAATGGCCAAGAAAGTCATCGGAATGATCAAGCTGCAGATTCCGGCCGGCAAGGCCACTCCCGCTCCTCCGGTCGGGCCGGCGCTGGGGCAGCACGGCGTCAACATCATGGATTTCTGCAAGGCTTTCAACGCCAAAACGCAGAGTCAGGAAGGGCTGATCATACCCGCGGTCATCACGGTCTACCAGGACCGGAGTTACAGCTTCATCACCAAGACCCCTCCGGCGGCAGTCCTGTTGAAGCGAGCAGCGGGCATCGCCAAAGGGTCGGCCGAGCCCAACCGGAACAAGGTGGCCAAAGTGACCACGAAGGATGTCGAGGAAATCGCCCGCACCAAGATGCCCGACTTGAATGCAACCGACCTCGAAGGGGCCAAGCGAATCATCATGGGCACGGCTCGCAGCATGGGGCTCGAAGTCGGCGATGATCCGTCTCATCCCGGAGAGTGAATACATGTCAGGAAAGCATTTTCGACAAGCCAAAGCCGCGGTCGAAGTCCGAGACTATGGTCTGGAGGAGGCCGTCGAGCTGATGCAGCAGGTCAAATACGCCAAATTCGACGAGACGGCGGAAATCGCGCTCAGACTCGGCGTCAATCCCAAGCACGCCGACCAGATGGTGCGGGGCACCGTGGTCCTGCCCCACGGCCTGGGGAAAGAGATCCGGGTCTGCGTGATCGCCTCGGGCGAAAAGGTCAAGGAAGCCGAGGAAGCCGGCGCTGAGCACTCCGGGGGCGAGGACGTCGTGGCCAAGATCCAGGAGGGCTGGATGGACTTCGATGCCGTCGTCGCCACGCCCGACATGATGAAACTGGTGGGCCGGCTGGGGAAGACACTCGGCCCCCGGGGACTGATGCCGAATCCGAAGGCTGGGACGGTCACCTTCGAGGTCGCCAAGGCCGTGCGCGACATCAAGGCGGGAAAAGTGGAGTTTCGAGTGGACAAGGATGGGATCGTCCACGCTCCCTTCGGAAAACTCTCGTTCGAAAAGACCCGGCTGGTCGAGAATGCCCGCAGCCTGATCGATGCCGTGGTGCGCGCCAAGCCCGCCTCGGCCAAAGGTCGTTACCTGAGAGGCGTGGCCGTCTCCTCGACCATGGGACCCGGGATCAAACTGGACCTGACCCAGCTGGAAGCGCGCTGAGTTGCGAAACGTCCTCCCGCGGCCGGTGTGCGGATCCGGCATGGAGATCGAGATGCAGAGAGCACAGAAAGAGCAAGTCGTAGAGGAACTGAGCCAGGTCTTTCAGGGCAATACCGGTGTCCTGCTCCTGGACTTCACCGGAATCAATGTGGCCGACGAGACCGAGCTTCGGCGGAAAATGACTGAGAGCGGGAGCGGCTATCGAGTCGTCAAGAACAGCTTGGCCAAACGAGCCGCTCAGGGGAGCCCCCTGGCCCAGTTGGATGCCCATTTCAGCGGCCCCACTGCCGTCGCCTTCACCGCGGAAAACCCCGTGGCCCTGGCCAAAGCTCTGACAGCGTTTCTGAAGGCTCACCCCAGCATGTCGCTCAAAGGTGGAGTGCTGGAGGATTCGGTGCTCAGTGTCGAGGATGTTCAGGCCCTGGCGGACCTGCCCTCCCGCGAGGAGCTCCTGGCAAAGTTGACTCATCAGTTGCTGGCGCCTCTCACCAAGCTGGCGTCCGCACTTCAGACGCCGTTGCGCAATCTGGCTTCGGTGTTGAATCAGTTGCAAGACAAAAAGCAGTCGCAAGGCTGAATCATTCGAAGGAGAATCACTGATGGCTATTAGTCGCGAGGACGTGCTGAGCTGGATCGAAGGCGCTTCGATCCTCGAGGTCAACGCCCTGGTCAAGGATCTGGAAGAGAAGTTCGGAATTACCGCGGCCCCCATGGCGGCCATGCCCATGGCCGGAATGGCCGGGGCCGGCGGGACGGCTGAAGCAGCCGAGGAGCAAACCGAGTTCGACGTCGTCCTCACCGCCATTGGCGACAAGAAGATCAACGTCATCAAGGCGGTGCGTGAGGTGACCAGTCTCGGTCTGAAGGAAGCCAAAGATCTGGTGGAGAGCGCTCCCAAAGCGGTCAAGGAAGGCGTTTCCAAAGAGGAAGCCGATCAGATCAAGAAGAAATTCGAAGAGGCAGGCGCCACCGTCGAAGTCAAGTAAGTTTGCCGGGATCCAGGGTCGGGCTTTGGCGGAACACGCGCCTGCGGGGCACGAGTTTGCCGTTTTCAGAGGTTGTTCGAGGCGACTGCCCTCTTTCTGCTATAATGCGTGGCGGTAGTCGTGTCTTCGGAATTGTGAAGGGCACGGGCGAATATGATCGGGCTGCCGACTTTGGGCCGCCCACTCATTCGAATGATCACGATTTTCGAATCGAGCTTTCTACTCTCGGACCCTTGCCGACCTTTCCTGTTCTAGCCCTTGGCTTTGAGGGTGTTGGTGTCTGCTTCGACGCAGCACGGCCGGTTTCAATGAAGGCTTCACCAAAATAAGGGGATTTCTACGCATGTCTGATTTCGTCAAGAACGTCTATCGGGAACGGATGGAATTTGCCAAAATCAAATCGGTCTTCCCCATCCCCAATCTGCTGGAGGTTCAGAAGCAGTCGTATCAGCGCTTCCTGCAGATGGATTCGTTGCCCTCGGAGCGTGACGACGCCGGGCTCCAGTCCGTATTCAATTCGGTCTTCCCCATCACCGATTTTCGCGGGACCTCGTCGCTGGAGTTCGTCGATTACTCGATTGGAAACTGGGAATGCAAATGCGGCAAGCTCGAGGGGATCGAACATCTGCGGGGTGATTGCCAGCACTGCGGCGAGACCCTGGCTCTCAGGCCCGGCAGCATCGAAGACGTCTTGTGCCGAAAGTGCGGAGCCCGCAATCCCAATCTGGTGGAGCGCTGTGAAGATTGCGGCGATCCCGTTCAGCTCAATCTGAAGTACACCATCGAGGAGTGCAAAGAGCGGGGAATGACTTTCGCCGTTCCTCTCAAGGTGACGATCCGGCTGGTGGTCTGGGACAAAGACCCAGACACCGATGTCAAGACGATTCGCGACATCAAGGAGCAAGAGGTCTACTTCGGCGACATCCCACTGATGACCGACAACGGGATCTTCATCATCAACGGGACCGAGCGGGTCATCGTGAGCCAGCTCCATCGTTCCCCGGGGGTCTTCTTCGAGTCTGAGCCACAGAAGATCTATTACCTGGCCAAGATCATTCCCTACCGAGGTTCCTGGGTAGAGTTCGAGCATGACAAGAAGAATCTGCTGCACGTCCGAATCGATCGCAAGCGAAAGTTCCTGGCCACCACCTTTCTGCGTGCCCTGGGACTCAATTCAGACGAGGAGATCCTGCGCAATTTCTATCGCACCTCGACGATCCGGTTGCAGGGCAAGAAACTCCTCTGGAGGGTGGACGAAAACCTGTTGGGGATCAAGCTGAGCCTCGACATCCCCAATCCCGCCGACCCCAAGAACCCTTTTGTGGCAGTGGGGCGCAAGGTGTCCAATGCCGCCCTGGCGCGCCTTCGCAAGGCGAGTGTCGAGGAGGTGGAGATCGGAGTCGAAGACCTGGAAGGGGCTTTTTCCATCGCTGAGATCGTCGAACCCGAATCGGGGGAGATCCTCCTGGAAGCCAACACCGAAGTCACCAGCGGGGCCATCAATCGACTCAGCGAGGCCAAAGTCAAGGAGTTCGGCGTCTTCTTTCCCGAGCGGGACGAGATCGGCACCATGTTGTCGGATTCCCTGCGCAAGGACACGGTTGCCAACACCAACGACGCGCTCATCGAGATCTACCGCAAGCAGCGCCCGGGTGATCCTCCCACGCTGGAGACCGCGACGGCCCTCTTTCACGGCATGTTCTTCGATCCTCGCAAGTACGATTTCTCGCGGGTGGGACGGCTCAAGTTCAATATCAAGCTGGGTCTGGACACGCCTCTCGAGGAGAAGACGCTCTCGCCGCAGGATTTCTATGAGGTGATCGGCTACCTGCTGAAGCTCAAGAAGGGCATCGGAGCTGCCGACGACATCGACCACCTCGGCAACCGGCGAGTTCGGGCCGTCGGCGAGCTGCTCGAGAATCAGTTTCGCATCGGCTTGGTGCGCATGGAGCGGGCGATCAAGGAGAAGATGTCGGTGCATCAGGAGATGGCCACCGCCATGCCGCACGACCTGATCAACGCCAAGCCGGTCATGGCATCGATCAGGGAGTTCTTCGGCAGCAGCCAGCTGTCGCAGTTCATGGACCAGACCAATCCGCTCTCCGAGATCACCCACAAGCGCCGTCTCTCGGCTCTCGGACCGGGAGGGTTGAGCCGGGAGCGCGCCGGCTTCGAGGTGCGCGACGTGCATCCGACGCATTACGGCAGGATCTGTCCGATCGAGACCCCGGAAGGACCCAACATCGGGCTGATTTCTTCGCTCAGCTGCTACGCCAGCGTCGATGAGTTCGGTTTTATCGAATCCCCCTACCGAAAGGTATCGGACGGGCGGATCGTCGATTACGTGCGCATCCAGGACTCCGGCGACACCGATTTGAAGGTGGGCGAGGTCTACACTCTGCGGGAAGTCGAAGAGATCAATTCCAAGCTGGCCAAGTCGAAGCGAAAAGCCGGCTACGAGTCTCACGCCTTTTACCTCACGGCGTGGGAGGGGGACAAGCACGTCATTGCGCAGGCCAACATCGACGTGGACGATCAGGGTCGCATCCTGCAAGAACGCGTCAGTGCTCGTTATCAGGGCAACTTCGTGTTCGTTCCCAAGGACGAGGTGGCCTACGTCGACGTGAGCCCAAAGCAGCTGGTCAGCGTTGCCGCCAGCCTGATTCCGTTCCTCGAGAACGACGACGCCAACCGCGCCCTGATGGGCTCGAACATGCAGCGGCAGGCGGTCCCGCTGGTGCACGCCGAAGCTCCCTTCGTGGGCACCGGAATGGAGTACATCGCGGCTCGAGATTCGGGTGCGGTCTTGATCTGCCGGCGCAACGGGATCGTGGACAGCGTCGACGCCAATCGCATCATCGTGCGAGTGACGGCGGAGGATGGGGCCGAAATACGGGAAGCGGGCGTGGACATCTACAAGTTGACGAAATTCCAACGCTCCAATCAAAACACCTGCATCAATCAAAAACCCCTGGTGTCGGAAGGTGAGATCGTCCAAAAGGGCCAGATCCTGGCTGACGGACCCTGTACCGAGAAGGGAGAACTCGCCTTGGGCCGCAACGTGCTGGTGGCGTTCATGCCCTGGCGGGGCTACAACTTCGAGGACGCCATCCTGGTGAGCGAACGCCTGGTCAAGGAGGATCTCTACACCTCGATCCACATCGAAGAAATGGAAATCGAAGCCCGCGACACCAAGCTGGGCGCCGAAGAGATCACACGCGACATTCCCAACGTCAGCGAATCGATCCTGGCCGACTTGGACGAGAGCGGAATCATCCGCATCGGCGCCAAGGTCAAGCCCGGAGACATCATGGTGGGAAAGGTCACCCCCAAAGGCGAAACCCAGCTCACCCCCGAGGAGAAGTTGCTGCGCGCCATTTTCGGTGAGAAAGCTGGCGAGGTGAAAGACGCCTCCTTGTACGCGCCTCCCGGCATCGAGGGGACGATCGTCGACGTCAAGATCTTCTCCCGCAAAGGGGTCGCCAAGGACGCCCGCTCAGCCGAGATCGAACGGGAGGAAGTTCACCAGCTCGAGACGGACTTGGAAGACGAGATCCGCATCCTCAAGGAGGAGAGCAGCGAGCAGATGGCGAGACTGCTGAGCGATCAGCTCGCCAAGGCCAACCTCCAGGACGCGGCGGGCAAGACGGTGGTCAAGAAGGGAAAGAAGCTGGACCCGTCAATCCTGCGCGAGTTGGGCTTCGCCGAATTGAAGGCGGCCCGGGTGGACGATTCCGAGGTCATGTCCGAGATCGCTCGAATCGAAGAGCGCACCGAGCGCCAGATCAAGATCTTGCGCTCGCTGCACGAAGAGCGTCTGGGGAGGATGAAGAAGGGGGACGAGCTGCCCCCCGGCGTCATCAAGATGGTCAAGGTCTACGTGGCCATGAAGCGCAAACTCTCGGTGGGCGACAAGATGGCGGGGCGGCACGGCAACAAGGGCGTGATCGCCCGGATCCTGCCCGAGGAGGACATGCCTTATCTGCCCGACGGCACCCCGGCCGAGATCGTTCTCAACCCGCTCGGCGTGCCCTCTCGTATGAACGTCGGCCAGATCCTCGAAACCCATTTGGGGTGGGCCGCCAAGGTGCTGGGGCTGCACTTCGCCACGCCGGTGTTCGATGGTGCCCGGGAGCACGAGATCAAGGATCAACTCGAAGAGGCCAAGCTGCCGATGCAAGGCAAGACGCGGTTGCATGACGGCATGACCGGCGAGCCCTTCGATCAGGAAGTCACCGTCGGGTACATCTACATGCTCAAACTGAGCCATCTGGTGGATGACAAGATTCACGCCCGCTCGATCGGCCCCTACAGCCTGATCACCCAGCAGCCCCTGGGAGGAAAAGCCCAGTTCGGCGGGCAGCGGTTCGGCGAGATGGAGGTCTGGGCCCTGGAAGCCTACGGTGCTGCCAACATTCTGCAGGAACTGTTGACCGCCAAGTCGGACGATGTCCAGGGGCGGGCCAAGATCTACGAAGCCATCGTCAAGGGCGAGTCTACCTACAATCCGGGAATACCCGAGTCGTTCAACGTCCTGATCCGAGAGTTGCAGTCCCTGGCTCTGGACGTAGAGCTGATCGAGAAACCCAAGCGCCGGTTGCGCCGCCGCTCGGAGATGCTGTTGCGGGCCGAGAGCGCGCTCTCCGGCCTCACGGCGCCCTCGGAGGCCGAGACCACTTGAGCGGGTCCGAGCCGGGAGTGCTTTCGAAGCGGGATTGCGTCGTCCCAACCTCGAGCCTGATACGGAGGTCAAAACGTTGAGAATTTTTCGCGACCAGGTTGACAAGAGCCAGCTACTGAAAAACTTCGAGGCGATCCGCATCGGTCTGGCGTCGCCCGAGAAGATCCGATCGTGGTCCAGCGGCGAGGTCACCAAGCCTGAGACCATCAACTACCGGACCTTCAAGCCGGAGCGCGACGGGCTGTTCTGCGCCCGCATTTTCGGTCCCGTCACCGACTGGGAGTGCTTGTGCGGAAAGTACAAGCGGATGAAGCACCGGGGCGTCATCTGCGACAAATGCGGAGTCGAAGTCACCCTCTCGAAGGTGAGGCGCGAACGGCTCGGCCACATCGAACTGGCCAGCCCCTGTTCGCACGTCTGGTTCTTCAAAGGGCTGCCCAGCCGAATCGGCCATTTGCTGGACATCACCCTGCGCGACCTCGAGCGCATCCTCTACTTCGAGGCGTACGTGGTCCTGGACACGGGGGACGCGCCGCTGAAGGAGAAGGAACTGCTCACGGAGGAGCGCTTCCGGGCGCTGCAGGCCGAGTACCCCGGGCGGTTCGAGGCCGGCATGGGCGCCGAAGCCATCAAGGAACTTCTGCGCCGCGTGGACATCGACGCCCTGGCCGTCGACCTGCGATACCGCATGAAGAACGAGACCTCGCAGTTGAAGCGGCTCAAGTTCGCCAAACGGCTCAAGGTCGTGGAAGCGTTCCGCAAGTCGGGAAATCGCCCGGAATGGATGATCATGGACGCCATTCCCGTCATCCCGCCCGAGCTACGCCCGCTGGTGCCCCTGGACGGGGGGCGCTTCGCCACTTCCGACCTCAACGACCTCTACAGGCGCGTCATCAATCGCAACAACCGGCTCAAGAAACTGATCGAACTGCGGGCGCCCGAAGTGATCATCCGCAATGAGAAGCGGATGTTGCAGGAGGCCGTCGACGCGCTCTTCGACAACGGTCGCCGGGGCCGGGTGCTCCGCGGGGTCAAGAATCGCCCCCTCAAATCCCTCTCCGACACCCTCAAGGGAAAGCAGGGCCGTTTTCGACAGAACCTGCTGGGGAAGCGCGTCGATTACTCGGGACGTTCGGTGATCGTGGTGGGACCCGAATTGAAGTTGCATCAGTGCGGCCTGCCCAAGATCATGGCCTTGGAACTCTTCAAGCCGTTCATCTACAACCGGCTCGAGAAGGAAGGGCATGCCACCACCATCAAAGGCGCCAAAGAGATGGTGGAGGGGCAGGACTCGGTCGTGTGGGACATTCTCGAGGACGTGATCAAGCAACACCCGGTCCTGCTCAACCGTGCCCCCACGCTGCACCGGCTGGGCATACAGGCCTTCGAACCCGTGCTGGTGGAAGGCAAGGCCATCAAGATTCACCCCCTGGTCTGTACGGCTTTCAACGCCGACTTCGACGGTGACCAGATGGCCGTCCACATTCCGCTTTCCCAGGAGTCCCAGATCGAGGCCTCGGTGCTCATGCTGGCAACCCAGAACATCTTGTCCCCCGCCAACGGACAGCCGCTGGCAGTGCCCAGTCAGGACATCGTGCTGGGTTGCTACTACCTCACCAGTGTCCGGGAGGCAGCCAAAGGGGCGGGCCGTTACTTTTCCGGCGCGGAAGAAATCTACCACGCGCTGCAGGCCGACGAGGTGGAGATCCGCACGCCCATCCTGCTCCGGCTCGACGGAAGCCTGATCGACTTGACCACCCAGTACGACACACAGGCCGTGCTGCGCGCCGAAGCGCAGACAGTGCACGGCCAGATGATCGAAACGACAGTCGGCCGGGCCATCTTCAACGACCACCTGCCCGCACCCATGCCCTACATCAACGGGCTCATGAAAAAGAAGGGGCTCCAACAGCTGGTCAACTACTGCTACCTGAATTTCGGCCAGGACACCACGGTGGCCATGCTGGACGAGTTGAAGGCGCTGGGCTTTTTCTACGCCACCAAAGCCGGCTTCACGATCAGCATCGACGACCTGATCATTCCCGAGAACAAAGAAGCACTCGTGGAGAGGGCCCGGGAAGAAGTCATCGAAGTGGAGCAGCAGTACCTGGATGGCGCGATCACCAACGGTGAACGTTACAACAAGGTCGTCGCCATTTGGTCCGATGTCACGGAGAAGATCTCCGACGAAATGTTCGACAGCATGTCGCAGCCTTCCGAGGACAACCAGATGAATCCCATCTTCGTCATGGCTGATTCGGGGGCTCGTGGCAGTAAGCAGCAGATTCGCCAGTTGGCCGGCATGCGGGGCCTCATGGCCAAGCCTTCCGGCGAGATCATCGAGACGCCCATCACGGCAAATTTCCGAGAAGGGCTGACCGTGCTGCAGTACTTCATCTCGACGCACGGGGCCCGCAAAGGATTGGCCGACACCGCGCTGAAGACCGCCGACTCCGGATACCTGACTCGCCGGCTCGTCGACGTGGCGCAGGACGTCATCATCACCGAGGACGACTGCAAGACCCTGGACGGCATCGCCGTCACCTCCCTGGTCGAAGGGGGAGAGACAATCGAAGCACTGCGCGACCGGATCGTCGGCCGCGTGGCCCTGGAGCGAGTCGTCGACCCTTTCACCGGGGACACGATCGTCGACGTCAACCATCTGATCGAAGAGGAGACCGCCGCTCAGATCCAGGCTGCGGGTATCGAAAAGGTCCGCATCCGATCGGGGCTCACCTGCAAGTCCAAGCGAGGGCTCTGCCGAATGTGCTACGGGCGCAACCTGGCGAGCGGAGAACTCGTGGAGATGGGGGAGGCCGTCGGGGTCCTGGCGGCTCAGTCGATTGGCGAACCCGGGACTCAGCTGACCATGAGGACCTTTCACATCGGAGGCACCGCCAGCCGCATCGAAGAACAGTCCACCGTCGAGTCCAAACATGCCGGCAAGGTCAAGCTGCTCAACGTGCAGTCGGTCACCGACAAGGAAGGCTACCTGGTAGTGATGAACCGCACCGGAAGCCTAGTGGTCATCAACGAAAAAGGCCGCGAAAAGGAACGCTACTCCGTGGTCTACGGCGCCAAGCTCATGGTGCACGACGAGCAGACGATCGAACCCGGTCAGAAACTCGTCGAATGGGACCCGTTCACCTTTTCCATCCTGACGGAAACGGGCGGAAACGTCGTCTTCAAGGACATTGTCGAAGGCATCACCATGAAGGAAGAGGTGGACGAGGTGACCGGCCTGTCCCGCAAGGTCATCACCGAATCACCCGACGAGAAACGCCAGCCCCAGATTCAAATCAAAGACGCCAAGGGGAAGCTGGTCAAGTCCTATTTGATCCCCTCCAAGGCGCACTTGATGATCGACGGCGGCGATGAGGTGTTCCCAGGGGACACCCTGGCCAAGATCCCCCGGGAAACCACCAAGACGAAGGACATCACGGGCGGTCTGCCCCGTGTCGTAGAGCTGTTCGAGGCGCGAAAACCCAAGGAGACCGCAGTCATCACGGAGATCGACGGCGTCGTGCGCTACGGCGGGATCAGCCGAGGCCAGCGCAAGATCACCGTGGAGAACCAGGAAGCCGACACCAAGGCCGAGTATCTCATTCCGCGCGGCGTTCACGTCAATGTTCAGGAAGGCGAGTTCGTCAAGGCGGGCGAAGCCCTCATGGACGGACCCCGAAATCCCCACGACATTCTCCGCGTGCTGGGCGAGAAGGAACTGCAGAGCTATCTGGTCAACGAGATCCAGGAGGTCTACAGGCTTCAGGGGGTCAACATCAACGACAAGCACATCGAGGTCATCGCCCGCCAGATGATGCGCTGGATCAAAGTCGAAGACGTCGGCGACACCGAGTTTCTGCTGGACGAGCAGGTCGACAAGTTCCGCTTCCAGGAGGAAAACGAAAACGTCGGAAAGGACGGCCAACCCTCCACCGGCCGCCCTCTGCTGCTGGGGATCACCAAAGCTTCCTTGAGTACCGACTCGTTCATTTCGGCGGCCTCCTTCCAGGAGACCACCCGAGTGCTCACCGAGGCCGCCATCAGCGGCAAAGTGGATTTCCTGCGGGGCCTCAAGGAGAACGTCATCATGGGACGGCTCATCCCCGCCGGTACGGGAATGGAGTATTACCGGAACATCGAAGTCGAGAACCCCTTGGAAGACATGCAGCGGGAGTTGGGATTCGAGGGAGACTTGGATGACCGGGATCTGGAAGAGAAAGAGATCCTGCCTACTTTCAGTGCAGAGTGAACCAGAGCCCCCGTGTCAGAAAAGCGGCCGAAACGGGGGACAAGGGTCCCCAGCTCTCAGCCGATTTGGACCTAGAGTCGAGCCCCTCGAGGCGTTCCCAGAGAATCACCGGCAAGGATGCCGGTGTCACCCAAGCCCCAAGAGGGCTTTGTCGAAGGCAAAAAAAAAGCGGCCTCTCGGGGGAGAGAGGCCGCTGGTTGGGGGAGTCAAGTCTCCTGTAGAGTCAGGATTAGGAGCCACCCGTGGCGCCCAGAGCGGGGCTGCTGGAGTTGGGCGCCGAGCCATCCGTGGTGTACCGGATCACCGCAGTCTGATCGCTGTAAAAACCGCGTTCACCCGAGGTTCCCGGCGAGGTGGGCACGCCCACCACGGCAAAGCTGGTTGAGCCCGAAGGCGTCACCGTGAAGGTGTAGCCGTCTTTCACACCAGAACCCAGAACGTTGTCGATGAACTGGGAACTGGCCATCTGCGCCAGGGTGCCAAAGTTTCCCGCGCCAACGGTCGAGGCATAGGTGATCTCGGCCGTTACGAGGTTGCGCACCGAAGAAATGGCTGAGGCCTCGTTGGCCGCCTTCTTCGACTGCACCAGGTTGGGGACCGCAATGGCTGCGATAATGCCGATCACAGCCACGACGATCAGAAGCTCGATCAAGGAAAAGCCACGCTGGTTGTTCATTCCGTCCTCCAATTATTCAAGAATGTTGCGTTCCGTTGCCTGTTTTTCCACATCAGACGGACACCCTAGTAGCACGCCCCGTGCCAACAACGGTGAGATCCAGAAAAATTCCTGGCTCTTTTTTCACAAGGAAAGTTGTATCTTATTGATGAGAAAAGAGATAGGTGCTAGACACAGGGGAAGAAAACGTTGTCGGTTGAGGCTCTGGGACTCCCCTCGAGACCGGTGTCGGCGGGGGGGCAGGCCGCTGGTTTTGCCGGTTTTCGTCAGGAGTGAATGACGGAAATCGTCAGCTGGGGCTCTCGCCGGGAAGGCGCCCGGGTGCCGGCGCGATGGGAGCCCCATCGGAACCGGGCCGGCCCAGGCGTTATATAATGTGGCCTCCATTTTCGGAGGGAACCATCAGGAAGCAGACGATGGAGCACATTCTCTTAGTGGACGACGAACCCAGCATGCTGGAGTTCCTCGAGTACATGCTCACCAAGGACGGCTACCGCGTCACGGCGGCTCAGGAAGGGGCGGCGGCCCGCGAACTGATTTCCAGCAGCCCTTTCGACCTGGTGATCTCTGACTTGCGGATGCCGGACGTCGATGGCTTGGAACTGCTTCGGAGCGCCCGCGGCCAGGACCCTGAGTTGCCGTTCATCTTCATCACGGCCTACGCCTCTTCGGACACCGCAATTGAAGCCCTCAAACTGGGCGCCTATGACTACGTGACCAAGCCATTTCAAGTAGAAGAGCTCAAGAATCTGGTCCGAAATGCCTTGCAGGCTTCCAGCCTGAAACGAAAGGTCCGGTTGCTGGAGAGCGAGCGGGAACAGTCCGACCAGCTCATCGGTGTTTCGCCTCCCATGCTCGAGATTTACAAACTGATCGGAACGATTGCGGCCACCGACAGCACCGTGCTGATCACGGGGGAAAGCGGCACCGGGAAGGAGTTGGTTGCGCGCGCCGTCCATCGGGCCAGTCCCCGCCGCGAGGGCCCCTTCGTCTCGGTCAACTGCGGCGCTTTCGCCGAAACCCTGCTCGAGAGCGAACTCTTCGGATACGTGAAGGGAGCGTTCACCGGAGCGACCGGAAACAAGAAGGGTCTCTTCGAAACCGCCGACGCTGGAACTCTGTTCCTGGACGAGATCGGCGAAATGTCGCCGGCCATGCAGGTGAAGCTGCTGCGTGCCCTGCAGGAACGCAAGATCCGGCGGGTGGGCGGAACCGAAGAGATCCCCGTGGACGTGCGTCTCATCGCCGCCACCAATCAGAAGCTCGAAGAGGAGATCGAGGCCGGAGCTTTTCGCGAGGACCTGTATTACCGGCTGGCGGTGATTCCCATCAGGATCCCTCCCTTGCGGGAACGAGCCAGCGACATCGTGGCGCTGGTCCAGCACTTCATCCGCCTCTACAACCGCAAGCAGAATCGGCGCATCAAAGGCATCACCGAGGAAGGCCTGGCCAGTCTGGAGGGTTATGCCTGGCCCGGGAACGTGCGCGAGCTGGAAAACGTCATCGAGCGGGCCATTGCTCTGGAGCTCGGAGACTACATCCAGAAAGAGCGTTTGCCCGAGAAGCTCCGCGAAGGGAAGATCGGGACTTCGGCCACCAGCCCCATTCCGGACTTCGACTCGGAGGAAGGGCATTCGCTGGAAGAATACCTCAATCAGATCGAGTCGCAGATGCTGCTGCGTGCCCTGCAGCTGTCGGGCGGCAACCAGAAACGCGCCGCTGAAATCCTCAAACTCAGTTATCGCTCCTTCCGGCATCGCATGGAGCGCCTGGACCTGAAAGCGCGCTGAGGAGAGCGGGGCTTGGGGCGTTAGGGCGTAGGGCGCCCGGAATCCATTGAACGGCCGAGCCCAGAGCGTTTCTTCACTCGCTTCCAACAGGGACCTCTCCCGCCCCGCTGGAGAGCCTGGCTGGAAGCGCTCGTGTCTGCCATTTCGACTGGGCTATCCGGGATCGATCCGGTCCGGATCAGGGCGCCGTGGGGACCGCAAACGGCCGGCCATCGTCGCTGCGGATCGGCCTCAAATCTCACCCAACCCCCCTTGCCCGTAGCCCAACAGATCAAATTCAAAAGGATGGATGCCGCCGCGGCTGATTCCATCCAATAAGTTGGAAGCGCTGTCTTTTGAATCCTCCCGAGTCACCTTCCCAAGTCACTGAAAACAAGCCGGTTGCTGGTTCTTGTCAGGAAAGTAACGAACCCTGGGCATGAGTTTTGCGAACAAAAGGCTAGAGCTACGAAAAATGTTCGGGCTGCCCGGCCATGGGGAAAATTGAGTGCCGGGCAGCCCCACTTCAACTCGAGGAGGTATTAGATGTACTCTGCCTTTTCCACAAAGTCAAGCCTCAAACGTCGAAGATTCAGGAGTTTGGGGGTTTTCGGCTGCCTCCTGCTGGGGCTTTTGGCGGCGCTTCCGCCCGTGGCGGCCCAAGGCGTCCGGGGAACCGTGGCCGGGAAAGTGACGGACGAGTCGGGCGGAATCCTTCCCGGCGCGACCGTACAGCTGATCAACCCGGCCCGCAACCAGGTGGTTCGAACCGTCATCACGGATGACCAGGGCAGCTTTCAGTTTCTGGAAATCGAGCCCGACGTCTATCAACTGCTGGTGCAGCTCGCGGAGTTCTCCGACACCCGGATGAGCGACATCAAGGTCGAACCCAACCGCAACCTGCGCCTGGACGTCGTGCTGAAAGTCGCAGGCGGCACCGAGACCATCACCGTGACTGCGACGGAGGAACTGGTGGAGCGGGAGAACGCCACTCTGGGCACGACCGTGGAGAACCGGCGGGTCGAAGGTCTGCCGCTGGACGGACGCAACGTCCTGAACCTGGCGCTGCTGCAGCCGGGCGTGGTGCCGGCCAACCAGCTGGCCGCGCAGACCTTCGGAGGCGGCCTGGGCATCCGGGTCAACGGGCAGCGCGGCGTGGAGAACAACATCACGCTG
>JBFKLX010000130.1:0-15963 GCA_041630155.1 Acidobacteriota bacterium | reverse complement strand
CCGCTGGATCGAGCCGGGGTCGCTCTTCAACTGGATCTCGCGACTCCGGACGGCACCCTGTTGGACCGTGTGGGTGAGCTCGTGCGCCAGCAGATGTTCGCCGTCACTACTGCCGGGAGCGAAGTTCCCCTCGTTGAAGTAGATGTCTCGGCCATGAGTGAAGGCCTGGGCCTTCAAGAGTCGCGTCAGCTGGACTGCCAGCCCGTCGGTATGAATCCGGACGCCGCTGAAGTCGGCACCGAAGGTGGCCTCCATCCGGGTCCTGACCGTGTCGGGGAGCGGGCTCCCCCCACCCCGGGCCGCACGCAGTTGCTCTTCCACTCCGACTCCCGGCGAAGGCCCGGGCCCGGGGATGGCCTGGGCCTGGACGGGCTCCTCTTCGTCCTCCGCCTGCGCTTGAACGGTTTCCTCTTCCTCCTGGGCCTGGCTCTGGACCGTCTCCTCTTCCTGCTCCGGCTGAGCCTGAACCGCCTCTTCTTCCTCGGCTTCCTCGGCCTGAGCCTGAACGGTCTCTTCTTCGTCCTCGACTCGAGCCTGAACGGTTTCCTCTTCCTCCTCAGGCTGGGTTTGAAGGGGTTCCTCTTCTTCTTGCTCGGCCTGAGCCTGCAGGGTTTCCTCTTCTTCCTCCACCTGCGCCTGCAGCGGCTCTTCTTCAGCTTGTCTTTGCACCAGAGGGGAGATGCGGCCGAAGAGACCCGACTCCGAATCGGTCCCGGGAGAGCGGCCCACCACGGTGTCGGCCATGGAATCCGCTTCGCGCTCGAAACGGTCACCGGGCCGTCCCATCCGCAGCTTGGCCTGGATGCCTCGAAGCCGGAGGGCCTGGCCCGGCGCCTCCTGAGAAGCAGGCTGGAAGAAAGGGGTTGACCGAGAGGCCTGGGCGACCTTGGAGTGGGCAGGTTTGTGTTGGTGGGTTCGGGTTTTCATCCGAGTCGAGGAGGCGTCTTACCTGGGGATTCTGACCGGCCAGTCAGCGCCCTGGCCGCAAGTTGCCCCGGGGCCGTCAGACCCAGTCGACGGCCAATGGCGCGTCCATCCAGCCGAGGCGGACGATGGAGAGGCTCCAGGGGAGCGAGCCTAGCAGGACGTCCACGCCTCGCGTCTCGACCACCAGTTTCCAACCGGGCTGCTGGCGCGAGAGCCGTCCCTCGCGCTGCAGGAATCCCTGGCGGAGTCCGTCGATCGAGGCGCGGCCCAGTTTTTTCCAGTGGCGGATGGCGGACTTCAGCAACTGCCGGCCTTCCTCCTTTTCCCGCTCCTTCAGGCGGCGGGTAGGGGGCAACGGGGCGGCCAGCGGCAGTCCGCAGAGAATCTTGTACAAGGGTGCTTGGATTTCCTCTGAGTCTTGGCCCCCGGACACCAGGAAGTCGAGCAGCTTCAGAGCGAGCAGCGGAGCTTCCGTCGAGATGAAGCGATCGCTCTGGTCAACCAGCCCGAGCACCTGGAACAGGCGCGGCAGAAACGGGTGAAGCAGGACGATTCCCGCGTTGGGGACGAAGATCTCCTCATCTACAGAGAGCTCGGCCGGGGCTTCCTTGGCGGAGGAGGCCGGCGGTTTCCCGGCTGGAGCCGGCAGCTCCGGATCGGCCGTTTCGGTCAGAGTTGGTGCCGTGGGCGGCAGTCCGCTCAGTTTTCCGATCTCTCGATCCAAGGTGACGCTCGAGCTGTCGGCAGCGGCGACTGCAGCCGCCCGGATCAACAGTGCCACTGGTTCGTGAAGGCCGCCGGGAGCCGCCGAGGAACGCAGAAGCTCCAGCCTACGAGGTGCTTCCGGATGCAGCCGGGTCAACACCCAATGGGCGAATTCCGGGCTGAACTGAGACGCCAGCCGGAGGGCCGGCTGGGGCTCCTGCAGCACCAATCGGAGGCCGTTCACCAAGCGCAAGGCTTCATCAGGCGTCAAATTCAGAATCGTCTGCTCGATCTGCCGCAAGTTGCGATAAGGCACCCTCCAGGACCAGAATCCCCGCCGCAAGAACTCCCGCAGGGCCTCAGCCAGGCTGGCCGCCGGCGAGAGTTGTTCGCTCCGGCTGGGGGGCAAGCCCCGCAAAGAAGCGATCAGCGAGCTGGCGACCCGCTCCTGGAGACTCTCCCAGGGCGCAGCCGGATTCCACGAGCCGAGCTCCACATCGAGCCGGTCGATGCGATGGAGCCGCCCGTCGGAAGCATATTGGTCGAACGCCTCTTCCAGAACCGGCACGATCTCTTCCTGGAAACGCTGGGCCAGCCGGTGACGGGTTTGAAAGGCCCTGTCGGAGTCAGCGAACGCCAGCTCGAAGACGAGTCTCTTGATCCGGTGCGGGGCCGTCACGCTCACTGGGAGTCACTCCTTCGCCTCAGCCTTCCACGAGCAGGATGAAGTCTTCCGTGCGCCGGCTCCCCGCAGAGGCAGTGATGACACGGCTGGCCGGAACGAATCGCTGGGCCTTGGTCTCGATCCTGTAAGTTCCTGGAGGACCGGTGAAAGCAAAGGTGCCCTGGGAGAGCTGCACCGAGACGGGCGTGTTCCGGTCGAGGTCGACGACACTGACCTCCGCGTTGGGCACGACGCGGGGATTCGACAGGGCTCCACCCTGAAGCCGCCGGCCGAAGACGGTTCCCTCGACCACTACCGGTTCAGGGGTCGTGCTGTCGACCGGGCCCAGATCGATGTCGCTGCAATCGGAGTCGCAACACAGGTAAGGCACGCAGAAGTCGCCCAGGACGACGAAGTCGCGCAGTTCGTCGTCACCCGCCGGTGCCAGCCCCTTCAAGATCTTCTGTAGATCTCCAACCGAGCCGGCGAGCGAGAAATTCGCCAATTTGCTGAGACCCTCCTGCACCTTGGCCTCAATTTCGTTCATGGCTCCCTTGAGAGCCTCCGCCAGAAATGCCTTGTGGGTGTACAAGAGGATCAAGGTCCCACCGCGGGGCACTCCCGCTTTGTGCTCCATGCCCGGATGGCGCTTCGCATATCCACCCAGGAGCAGCTCGCCGAACACTTCTCCGAGTCGCTTCTGCAGTTCGTCCGCCAGACCGGCCAGCACGGTTTGAGGGCCGGTGGTGGCGACGGCCTGGTAGTGGTTTTGCAGCTGAAGGTTGGTCACCGCCATTCCAGAGTCGGCTGGGGCCGCCACGGCTTGAACCATGTAGTCGTCGAAGGTCTGCACGAACCCCGAGAAACGGCTCTGAAAGCGATCGAAGTCGAACTCCGCCAGGGAAGGGGCGCTGAGAGTCTCGACGAGGCCCTCAGACTGGTCGATCAGGGAAATAGCCGGATAGATCTTTTCGGCGGCTTTGCGAGCGTCCAGGTCGGGATCGAGCCCGCGGGCGAACTCAAGCGTTCGGTCGAACAGGTTGCTCGAACTCGGCGTTTCCTTGATTTCTGAGTAGAGCCGGCCGATCGATTTTTTGGGATCGTCGACCGTTGTGAGCCGCTCCGTCAAATCTCCCCTTTTGTAAGGTTCCTTCCGAATCGCCCGCAAGACCTGGTCCGATTCGGTCCGGTCCACTCGGAATTTCTTCCGTGTGATGAGCCCGGAGAGAACCGTTGCTTCGGGGGAGGGCGGCGACTCCCCGAATCCGGCTGCCAATTCAAGCGTGCTGAGCCGCGCCAGCAGTCGGACCACTGCGAACAGGTAGAAGAACAGGGTGGCGATCAGGATCAGGAAGACCACGTCCAGGTCACGCATCCGGCACAGCAGAAGCTTCACGAGCGCGACTCGGGCGCGCTCGGCCGCCTCCTTGTTGAACAGCAATCCGGTCGGGTCATCCTTCTGGCTCAGCCCGATGAAGACCGGCTCGATCCCGAAGGACAAGCCCAGCTGGCGTTTCTGGTCCAACAGTTCGGTCATGGCCTGTCCCAGCGACTTTCCGACGATGCCCTCCACCCGGTAGAAGTTGTGGTCGTCCAGCTTGTTTCGGAGCGGGTGGTTCGCCGGGTCGATCAACGCGTGCGAGAAGACTCGATCCAGCCGATTCTTGACCGTGCGGGAATGCGACCAGCTGCGGTGCAAGTCGTCCCCGGGCTTGAACGCATAGTAGAACGGAATCGACTTGGCCGACAGCGCGTAGTCCCCGTCTTTGCTGGGCGTGAGCCGGATCGGTTCCAGCAGCTTCCCTCTGGTGCTGTAGCGATAAGCCAGCAGATAGGTCCGGTAATGCAAGGAACGTACGTGCTCGAGTCTGGCATGCTGACCGTTCAGAATGGGCGAGGGAATGAAGTGATGGCGAAAGGCAGCGGGACGCGTGGTGGGCCCCAGTCCCGTGCCTGCGCCGACAGGGTCGAACGCCAGGATCTCGGCGACCGAGCCGAAAGACTTGGAGAAGGCCACCGGTTGCTGCTTGGGTTCCCCCAGCAGGACGTGCTTGGGAAACCGGCCCTCAGCGGGGCTGCACTCCGCATCCAACCGGCAGGCCTCCCGTAAGAACTCGTTGTGCGACTGGACGACGTCGTAGAGGTAATCGTAGAAGTACTGGGCCAGAAAGAGGTTCTGCAAAAGGTTCACCAGCACGTTGCCGAAGTACGCGGGATTGCCGAAGGGGCCGTTGGGGAACTGGCTCGCAGGATAGAGATCGCCCAAGAGGTACTTGTAGGCGGAATATCCTTTCTCGAGGCCACTGGTCAGGTCGGGCGCGACCTGAAGGGTAATCTTCAGGATCCGGAACAGCAGCTCGGTAAAGTTGTCGATGCCGTGAGCGGAGGGATTGATCTTTTCGATCTGGATCTCTTTCAGATCGTAGCGAGGATGGTTGCGGCGATCTACGGGGCGCTCGGCGATCTTCTCTTCCTGCTGCAGAATCGCGGTCGCATCGCTTTTGGATATCAACAGCTTCCGCACATTGAACTCCAACTCCGCGCCTTTGTCGCTGCAGTCGTTCACGTCGCAGTTCTTCAGCGACTGCAGGTCGCACTCCAGAAACAGCATCACCACCTTGTCGGCCAGGAAGGAAGCATTGATCGGCTGAACCGGCGGCTCGCCGGAATTGGGAACGAAATCGTCCGGGAACAGCTCCCAGAGATCGATCTGCACCCCGTTGGCGTCGAAGAAAAAGGGGTACTTCGAGTCCTCGGCCAGGTCTTCGTCGGCTTCCTCCAGTTCCGGCTGGGGGAGCGTGTACTTCCGGACCTTGTTCAGAAGGCTCTCCTCCAGACAGATCAGGTAGCCCTCGGAAGTGACGGCGCACCCTCGGGTGATTCGGATCCGATTCTGCGGGGGCTCGTAGCTGGGCTCCAGGCCGCAGACGATGCCGATTCCGATCAGTTTGTTTCGTGTCAGCCGGTCCTGTTGCTCCAGGTACTCGACGAGGTCGTTCAAGTGACTGGAGGTCAGGACCTGGCCACTCTCGAAAATGGGGTAGGAGGTCTGGATACTCATGGTTGGTGGCTCTCAAAAGATGCCGAGGTTAGTACTGCCCAGCCGGACGATGTTGCCGTCCTCGCCCTCCTCGCAATCGTGCAGGGTGGCAGCCGGGTAGATGGTCTTGAGCTGCTGCAGGATGCCGATCAACTCGCGCAGGCGGTCGGTCAGCTGGAGCTGATCGAAGTCTTTGACCGCTTTGACTTCCAACCAGGCCCGATAGCGCTCGTCCAGCAGGGTCATCTGCTCGTTGTTGATCCAGCAGATTCGGGCATGGACGTGGGCCGGGGTCTCTTCCCGCAGGGTTCGTTCCAGGAAGCGGCGGAAGTTCAGATTCCGGAAACGCTCCGGCCAGTAGGGCAGGACCACGGTGATGCGGAAGGAATAGGGGTCTTCTTCCCCGCAGAATTCGCAGTCGGAATCGAGGCAGACTCCGAGCAACTCGTCCTGATTCGTGAAGGGGCGCAGGAGGATGTGTTCGATCAGGTGAAAGCCCTCGTCGTTACAGGACTCGCTGCTTTCCAGGATTTCATCGTGCCGATCGATGAGGCTGCGAATGCTGAGAACGGCGTCGGCCTCTGTGTCCAGCAGCTGGTCGTGCCGCAGCGAGGCGCCGCCGCCGCTGATGCGGTAGAAGACCTGACCCTGGCCCCCACTGGCATCCACCTGATAGGCCTGCTCGTGGCGGATGGAGGGGAAGATCTTGGCCGCTTCCAGAAGAGCATCGTCCCGGGTGGGAAACAGCTCTTGGGACTTGAAGAGGATGACGTTTTGAGCGTTCTTGATCTCCACGCGGAACTGGCCGCCGATGCTGCGGGTACTGAAGAGCTCCGCGAACAGCTCTTCACAGGCAAGGTCCCGCCGGTCGTAGTCGGCGATGCCCAGTAGCCGGGCGACGCGCTTCTCCAGTCCCGAAACATTGTCGCTGTCCCAGATGTCGGCTGGGTCCTGCGGCCGGTAGTTGAACGCCTTGTTGCGCTCACGGCTGATGACGGGGTACTCACGAAGGAAGTCGATCTTGTCTTCTACCAGCTGTTTGTCCGCCTTGAGACGATCGCCATCCAGGCTGAACATCAAGAGCACATAGTCGGTGAATTGCTCGGCGAAGCGGGCGGTCAGGTGGTCGAGAAAGCGATTACGCCGGTCGAAGAAGATCTCCTCGTTCTCGGTCAGCCGGTTGCGTTGAACCACGTCCTGCAGTGCCGTCTTGTCGATGTAAAACTCGTCCTCGAAGGCTTGTCGGACTCCAGCGATCTCACTCAGGTATTGAGAGAAGTAGGTCTGGGCCAGGCCTTTGTCGAGGGAGAAGAGGCGCCGAACGTTGGCCAGTTGTGAGAGGTAGTCAGCCAGGAGCTGATCGTAGAAGGTCAGGTACGCCTTGAGCTGCCGGGCCTGAGCGACGCGGGTGTTGGGAACGGTGGCAGCCAGCCCCGCCCGGCCGATCCCATAGGTTTGCGGGTAGTCGTGCTGGATGGGGAAATGGCGCTCCGGATCGCGGTATCGACCCCTGGGGAGGGGCAGCACCTGGTCCGGCTCGACGTACGCGGCCTTTCGGGCCATGGCTCGCAGATGCTCCAAGGTCTGCTCGAACTCCGTGGGATTGGCTCGATAAGGAATCTCCTGCTTGAAGAATAGAATCTTCGACCGCTCGAGGAACAGGATCGGCTGGTGGTTCGGCGTGATCTCCAGGCACCATTTCTCGCTGGGGCCCAGCGGGTTGCCCTGAGCATCGTAAGCCCGCAGCTGGACATTTTTGACCGAGACCACACCGTCGAGATCCATCAACAGGTTGATAATGTCCGAAACGTAGATGAAGCGGCGCAGTTCGCTGGCCTCCAGGTCTTCGTCCTTGATGAATCCCGGCTTGGTGAAGATCTTCTCGCCTCCGCACTCGAAGTCGAAGTCGATGTAGGGCCCGTTGAAAATCTCATCAGGACAACGCCCTTCCCCAAGAAGTTCGCCCAGCGTGTAGTAGTGCACCGGCGGGTTGAAATACCTCTCGATCTCGTGGAACACGCGGGCCTGCGTCTCTTCCAGGTCGGCGTCGCTGCTCAGTTCGATGTCGGCGCAGACGGCCACCCGCTCGGGCGGCACTGCAGCGATGCTCAGAAAATCCTCGCACAGGTTCCGGTGGGCATCCAAAACGCAGCAGGCGGCGTCCAGGCTCTTTTTCCTCGCCTGCTGCTTGGCCCAGAAGAGGGGGATCAGACCGTCGGGAGCTTGGTCAGCCAGAAGGGCCTGCAGGTCGGGGACCGTCACCGGGACGGGGTCGGCGGTCGCTTTGGGGCGGTCGTTGACGACCCGGATTTCCAGATCTTCCAACAACACTTCGCCGCCGCCATCCAGCCCCAAGCGGACTTCAGCGCCGAAGGCTTTGCCCGAAGGTGCGACGTTGAGGACCTGCAGGATCTGATCCAGGTCGGGTCCGAAGTCGATCTTGCCGGCGTGGAAATCGGCGTGATCGGAGTCCAGTGCCAGAACCACGCCCTTGAGGGGGCCACGTCTCACCTGATAAACCAGAGCGGTCTCGTTCAATGGACCCAGCTCGTCGTCGATCTCGAGCTCGAGCAGGACCTTGTAGAGTCCCCACGGCCGCACCCGCGGGCTTTCGTTGCCGAGGGCGTTGTGGGTCTCGAAGGAGAGTTCCCCGGCATGACAGTCCGCGTAGATCGGAATCTCTGATTCCCGGTAATTGCCCGGCTGGTCCGGATCGGTCATGGGATCCAGCCAGGCGTTTCGAATGCCTTCGATCCTGAGCAGGAGCCGGCGGTAGTCGTAGAGGGTCAGCGGGGTGTTGGTCAGGACCTCGTGGGCGGGAAACAAGCCGCTGATCTCCGGGGGAGCAGTCTGCCCGCTCGGGGTGACCAGCAGGTCGGTGATGGAGAAGCCGGTGCGGTAACCGAGGTCGGTCAGAGCATAACAGAGCACCTCCAGCGTGGTGATTCCGGGATCATGGGTGTTGTGGTCGGTCCAGATCTTACCGGAGAGATCCCGAATGTATTCCAGGCCTTTCTCCCGCAGGAACTCATAGTCCTGCGACTCGAGCAATGGCCGGTTCTTTTGGATGACGAGCGGTTCAGCCATGGCCGGTCAGGCGATTTCCTGAACGATGTGAGTGGCGTGCGAGACGAGAATCGAACGCGCAGTGGTCGCTTCGACCGCTTCTTCGTCGACCCGGTTCCAGTCCGCATCGCTCTGGGCGATGTTCGCTTTGTGATACATCTCGAAGTCCTTCACGTAGTCCACGTAATGCAGCTCTTCGACGAAATCGATGATGGCCGACTTGTGCCACTTCCCGCCGAAGCTGACTTCGCGGCCTCCTTCGTAGGCCCAGGGTGTCAGGTAGCGAATGATGGCCAGGTTCAACTCCTCCTTGTAGAAGCTGATGTCGGCGATCTCCTCGGTGAAAGCCACCGAGAACTTGACCTGCACCTCCTCGATTTTCGGGTTCTGGACCTCGAGTCGAACGAAAGGAGAGATTCGCTTGCGGAGAAAGCGATCGATCTCGACAAGCGTCCCTTTGCTCGTGTAGGGGCGGAGCGGATCGACCCCAGTTCCCGAGAGGTAGGGAATCGTGACCAGTAGGACATGTCCCGGCTTCAGCTCATTGTCGGCCAGGATCTCGTTGTCCAGATCCCGGCAGAGCTCAGTGTGGTTGATGCACTTGACCTTGTAGACCTTGGGGAAATGTTCCAGCACGAGGTGCTCGTAGTCCCACATGGTGACCGACCGGTCCTTGTGGCGGAGGCGCTCACTGGCGCGAACGTAGAAGTGGGCGCGGCTCTCTTCCGGTTTGCCGCCGAAGGAGGCATAGGGCTGTTGGATCTTCTTGATCGCGCTGTCGGCCACGCGCAGCTTCGAGATCGTGCCCGCCGGTAGCGGCGTGGCCACGAAGGCCTGATCGTTGCCGGCGTCCTGAAAGGTGGCGCGGGCGGCCTGGGCGTCGATGCTCAGCAAGTTGTTGAGAGCGTCCGCATCGGACACCACCGACAAGCGAAACCAGTGCAGTCCGGTCGGCAACAACCGATGGTCCGTGTCGGCGTCCTCGGGGACCACGATTCCGACGATCCCGGACCCCGTCAGGTTTCGCGTTGCGTCGTTGACCTGCTGCTGCTCCAGCTCGATCCAGTCATCGCCGCGCAGGTAGTGCCAGTGCAGCTCGCCTTCTTCCTTGAGGGGGTTGGCGGTCCCGTCCACGGTCTGAAAGAGCAGGGACAGCCGCTGGGGCGGATCCAGGTCTTTGACTCCGATGTAGAGCTCACCCTGGTTGGTCATTTCCGGAAAGAGGCGGCCCGGCGCCACTCCCCTGGCTCGATGCCCAAACGGGTAGAGGTGGAAGAAGCGGGCGGGAGCCGACGAGGTCGTGGTGTACAGCAGGGAAATTCCCACGATGGTCGGCGTGTACGGCTCCAGGACGATCTTGTCTCCATCGACGTTGTAGGTGGAAGGCGGCGTGGGGGTTTCGCCGCGCGCCAGCTTGATCAGGCCCTTCGTCCGTTCCTGGACGAACGCACTGTGCCCGAAATCCTGGTTCAACTCGAGCCGCATGAACCCCGAGCTGGACTGGGCCGAGAAGGGTTCGTTCAGCAGCGTCTGCTCAATCGAGCGGCTCAAGCCCCCCAGACCGGTCAGCTTGACCGCCTTGGACGTCGATCCTGAAGTGAAGAGCCCGGCGGCGGCGGCTCCCGTGGACTGCCACTTCCCGTTTTGAAGGTGCTTCGTGGAGACGGTGTAGGTCGAAGGATCCGTTTTCTTGAAATAGCTCGAGGCGTTGAGGGCTTTCTCCCACTGAATGTTCAACGTGATCTGGTCGAGCGCTTTGCTGAAGAGCTCGCTGCTCCCCAGAATCAGCGGCGAACCGGCGATGGGTTGCGGGCCAAAAGGCTGGAACGATTTGCTCGGGTCGAGCTGTCCAGAGGCGTTCTGAAGCGTGAAGTCCCGCACGTCCTCTGCCTTCACTGACAGCTCCAGGGAAGTGAAGCGAATGTCCCGAAGAAAAGGGTAGAAAAAGGTGGCGAAGAACTGAGAGACCGGATCGCCCGCAAAACCGAACTCGATTCTCAATACCGGTTCCGGTCCCGAAAAATCCTCCCCGTGGATCTTCGGATCGAATGGAATCACCGGCGGCTGCTCCCCGTCCAATTTGATCGTGAAACTCAACTCGCCGGAACTCTCGACTTCGACGCTCAGATCGGCCGCATCCGAGATCTCCAGCCAGCCTTCCTCGCTGGTGAGCAGGGCCCGAAACGTGAACGGGAAAAAGGCTCCGGGTACGGGGACGTCGGGCTTGACGACCAGCGTGATGGTTCGATTGCCTTCGCGCAGGAAGAGCTGGCGGTCGGCCACTGCGAATCCGAGCCGGGCATTGGGAATTCCGGCAAAGGGCCCGAAGGGCTGAAACTGCGGATCGTCCTTGGGCAAGTCCTCGCCGGCTCCGTCCGCCGAGTTGGTCATGCCGGCTGCGAAGGGCAGCACGAAGTTGAAACCCAGTGGGGCCTGGAAGAAAGACTTCAGAGAATCGACCCGGGCGCGGTTGACCACGAAGTCCGAGTCCAGAGAGTAGCTGACCTCCTTGCCCAGGTCGTCCTTCCCCGCCTTGAACAGCACCCCGGCTTCGAGCAAATGGTCTTCCACAGTCTTGTTCAGCTCGAACAGCAGGTGGGCGTGGTCGGGAACGGGATCTCTGGGGCAGAGCTGGAGGATGTCCTTGTAGTAGTGGTCGAGGTGGCGCCGGGTCAGCGTGTTGAGGTGGGTCTGGCTGAATTCAAAGAGGCGCAGAAAGGCCAGCCAGAGGCCGAAGTGGGGTGTGTGCGTTTCCAGGTCGAGCAGGGATTCCCGCAGGTAGTTTCGGGCTTCCAGGGTGATGCGCTCGACGGCCTGGAAGATCCGGTCGAAGGTCTTGACTACCAGGTTGTAGTGAAGGGCATCGAATATCTGTTCGTAAAAGCTGCCCAGCGCGTCCAGATACGGGCTGGTGTCGGCAGCCGTGGCGTTGTACAGATCCGTCCATCCCGTGGGTGAGAGGCTCGCGATCAACTCAGCGTGGATCGGCAGGGCCGAGACTGCCGTCGAATCGGCAATACGCTCGGTCACCACCGTCGGCAGCTGGATCCGGGGGTCGAGATCGTTGAAGGTGGTGTTGTAGTCGGATTCGGCCAGCGGAGTGTCGGCAAAGATCTCCAGGTCGTTGACGGGGGGCTCGTCCAGTGCCAGGACACCCTTGTAGTAAGAGATCAGGCCGCTCAACGGAGTCCCCAGATCACGCTCCACCACTCTCTCGATGAATGCCCTCAGCGGGTGCTCTCTGGAGAGGAGCCGGTGGTAATCGCCGACCTCGACGAGCAGCAGCAGCGGCAAGTGAAAGAGCAGTTTGAAGTGGCTGGACAGATCGGCGTCGGGCCGGGCGGGGTCTTCTTCCAGGAACTGCTGCAGGCTCTGGTGAAAGCGCCGGAACGAAGCCAGCGGCATCTCACTCAGCCCGGCCAGTATCGCGCTGATGTCCTGGCTGAAGAAGGGGAGCCAGTCTCCGGCCTGGCTGTTGTCGCGGTCGTAGAAATGCAGGTGCCTGCTGAAGCGCCGGGCAAACAGCAACAACTGGGCCGCGGTTCGCTCGTCCACCTGCACGAAGGCCGGTTCGAGCGCCTTCAGGAACCGCTCGTCCTGGTGGGTGCCGCTTCGCTTCAGGGGGTTCTTCTGATTGCAGGAGGCCGCCATGATTTTCAGGCTTCAGGATTGAGATAGAAGGGATAGACGAAGTTGAAGCGCGAGTTGGAAGTGCGTACGGTGTATCCGACCCGTATCCAGAGCACTCCCTCCAGCTGATCCGGCTCGACCTGGATCGTGTCGGCGTCGATGCGGGCCTCGTGGTACAGAATCGCCGTCCTGATCAGGTTTTCGATGTAGGTGACCCGTGAGGTGTTCATGGGCTCGAAGACCATTTCCTCCAGGCTGCAGCCGAAGGTGGGGTTCATGATCCGCTCCCCCAGCGTGGTGCTGAAGATGATCTGCAGGCTCTTCTGAATGTCCTCGACGCCTGAAGTGGTCTCGACCTCCGCCAGCTGCCGGTCGAATTGGGGTGGAAAGCTCCAGCCCGTTCCCAGGAATGGATCATCTGCGGGCATGGTTCATCCTCCAATCATCACCGTGGGATTGCCGGCGACGATGACGCCTCCATGAGCCGTCGGATCTCCCAGCCGGGCGGCAGGCACCCCTCCGATGAGTACTGAACTGGAGCCGGAGGCGATGGTGTCGGGCGGGCCCGCACACGTGGCAAGATCCCCGACCCGGGCCGCCGGAAGGCCGGCAATCAGGACGGTCGGGCTTCCCGGTGGCAGAATCGGCCCCCCCACGTGAGGCGTGCCACCCGGGGTGACCATGGGGCAAGTGTGCATATCGCTGACGCGCGCAGCCGGGGGCATGGGTCTGGGCGAATTCGAACTCAGTTGATCTGGACCAGCGAGCCCTTCACCGTGGTGGAACCGCCGCTGCTCAGCTCGGCACCGGCGGAACCCTCGGCTTTCAAAGAGGCACTGGCCTTCAGGTTGATATTGATCGCTTCAACGGAAACGTCTCCGTTGGCCTTGATCACGATGTCCTTGGGACTCTCCAGATCGATCCCGCCGGAGTGCAGCTTGACCGTGTTGCCGGTTTCGTCCTCCACCACGATCTGTCCCTGATCGTCACTGATTTCGACTTGATTGCCGTTGGGCGTCTGGATGGTCAGGATCACCTTGTCGTCGTTGAAGAGGACTTTGATTCCGCTGCGGGTCGTCAGGCCCTTCTCGTGGTTGTCGTCGCTTCCCGGCAGGGGCGCCGGCTTGCTGCTGCTGTGCAGCATGCCCAGTACCACGGGATGGTGAGGGTCATCGTCCAGAAAACCGACCACCACCTCGTCTCCGATTTCCGGCCGAAAGACGGTGCCCCGGTTTTCTCCCGCGTCCAGGGTGGCCAGCCGGGCCCAGACACCCGGCTCGTCGGGGGAAATCACGGGCAGAGTCACCTGAATTCGATCCTCGCCAGACGGGTCGCTCTCGAGCTGCTTGACGATGCCGACCTGAAGTCCGCTGATGGATGGGTTGAAGCCTGCTCCCCCCGGCGAGCTGATCGGGTAACGATCGTACATCCATTCGGGGTCGAAGCCGACCTGCAGCACCGACTCCCAGTCACCGTCCCCCAGCGTATGCCGGATCCCGGACACGAACGCCAGGCCGTTGAAGCGCTCACCCAGTCCTTTCAGCTCGATCAGATCCCCCAATTTGGCGGCTTCCGTCCCCTGGATTCGGATCGTCCCTCGAATCTTCGAGAAGCGGGATTTGGTCATCTGGGCGGTGGCCCAGGCCTCGATTTCTTGCTGCTCGAGTGGTCCCGTATGGCGCAGTTCGTAGTTCTCGACGGCAGCGGTCTCGGCCAGCTCGCTTCCCGCGAGGTTCCCCTGATTGGGGGTGCTGACGTCGTCGACGTCGGAACTGATCAGCTCCTGGCTGGCCGGATCCCAGGCCGAAGCAGTCACCAATTTTGGCTGCAATCGAGCATCCATCTCCATGTCCAAATCGAACACGCCTTGACCGTAGGCCAGACTCAAGGCCGGCGGCGGACTGGACTTGGGTTTTTCGATGCGCAGCACGCCGTCGGTGGCGGCGCAAAACATCCCCAGGCGCTCCGCCCGGGCCACCAGGAAGTCCCAGTCGCTGACACGGTACTGAACGATTTCCCGATGGGTCCCTGTGGTCGGTTCCACCTGCGGGCTGATCCCCGAGTAGCCGGTAGCAATCTGCTCGAAGAGCCCCGAGTCGGTCAATTCCGTGAAGTAAGCGGAGCGGCGCTGCAGGGTCATCCGGAAGACGGCATCGGCCGCCTCGACGTGCAGCAGGCTGTCACCCCGGCGCTTCACCTGGATGCGCTGTGAAATGATGATCCCTTTGAAGAGGAGGTTCTCGTCGGAACTGTAGCCTCCATTGATCTCGATGCTCTTCCCCGGGACCAGAAGATCGTCACTGCTGACCTCGAAATCCTGGGTGGCGGCATCGCCATCGTGAATCACCAGCCGCGCCTTGGGAATGCGGTTGACGGACCGGGCAATGTCGACCGCGATCACGCTGTAGCTGCCCGGGATCGCCTCTCCCTCCACCTTCACGGTGAAGGTCGTGAGATGAGTCGCACGATCGGTCAATCCCGGAATGCCGACGGAAGCCATAGTCTTTTATTGGATGGGTGGCAGATACAATGTAGCCCCGAAGTCGACGTGGCGCAGGTTGTCCAGTTGATTGGCCTCTCCGACCTGGAAGTAGTAGCGGGGATCCTTGTAGATGCGGTAGGTGATCAACGACAGGTGTTCTCCTTGTTTGACCCCGTGGGCGTGGACGATGTCGGGAGAGCTGAGGTTCTTGAGCAGCTCCTTGAGCGCCTTCGGCTTGTGTTCTTTGAAGGTCGCCGACAGGACCGCGCGCAGGGGTGTGCCGTTGGCGCGAAAGAGCTTGTAGTTGAGCGAGAAGCTTTCCAGGACGCAAGTGGCGATGAAAGTGCCCCAGTTGAGCACCAGAAAGCGGGGACGGTGAATCTTTCCCGAAAAGCCGACAGTGAGCTTGAACAGTTCGATCTGGGCCAGTACTTCGATCTGGGTACCGCCCGCACCGGTCCCGTCCAGCAGGAAATCGAAGCTGAACGACCGGGGCTTGATCGATTTGAACTTGGCCTCGTCGCCGTCGTCGCCCTGGGCCGGCTGCTCGGGACCCAACTCGATCTCATTGTTGATCGTGAAGGATTCGGGGTTGAACTGGGCCACGAAAGGTGGTCCCGCCGGTGGCCCGATTTGAACGTTCTCGGAGTCCTCGAACGGAAGGATCGTCAGTTTCGCCAAAAGGCCGTCGGCCATCTACCGCTCCTTCTTCTCCTTCAGAAGCCGCAGGACTTCCTCGACGCAGGCCTCGACCAGGGCTTTCCTGTCGACCGGAGGAGCTTGCCGCGGCGCCGGCGCACCGGGTCGGCCGTCGCCCGATTCGCCGACGGTGGCGCGGATGACGAGCTCATTGATGACGATGGGCATCAGTCGACGGTGTAGTACTGGTAGGCCAGTTCCAGAGATTCAACCACCAGTTGGCTGCTCTCTGCGTTGAAGTCGGACAGGTTCCACTTCTTCGGCCAGGCATTGACGAAAGTGTAGGTCTGGAGGGGATCGTGGGCTTCGTTGAGCAGCGTCACCCACACCGTGGTGGGCTGAATGACGAGATTCTGGATCGCGTCTTCACACCACTGGCGCACCACCGAATCGGTCAAGAGACCCCGTTTCAAAACCAAGTCGGAATATCGGGCCCGCACCGGGAACTTGTGCACGAAGCGGTTTTCCCCACCTTCGTTGTAGGTTTCTTCTTCCAGTTCCATCGCTAGGCCCGACACTTCGCGAAAGCGGAAGTCGTTGTCACTGATTTCGGGCAGATCGAACTCGACCCGGAAGTGGAAGCCGACCGGGGGGTAATAGGCAGGCATGATCAGTCGTTCTGGATGGCGAGGCCTTCGTGGGCCAGTTCGATGCTCTCGACGGCCACCTCGTTGCCGTCCGACTTGAGGTCGGTGGACTGGATCTTGGTGGGCCAGGCGTTTTTGACCTTCCAGACCATCACCGGCTCGT
>JBFKLX010000129.1:0-16051 GCA_041630155.1 Acidobacteriota bacterium | reverse complement strand
CTGGGGCTTCGTTACGACACCGCGTGGAGGTCGGAGACCCTCAACCTGGCTTCCACCGAGGCGCCCTTCCAATTCCAACTCGGTCACGTCAACGATCACGACAACTGGGCGCCCCGGCTGGGCTTCGCCTGGACCCCCGGCAGCGGGAGCCGCTGGGTGGTTCGGGGCGGCTACGGCCTCTACTACCAGAACGTCTACGGCGCACTGGAAGTCACCTCGCAGGTACTGTCTGGGCGAATCCTGCAGGTGTTCCTGCCCTTGACCGGTCTGCCGGGCATCCCGGTGACTTCCGCCGAGCTCTGGGCCCACCAGCGCCAGACCGGTTCCCGGGGACTGGAAGCGCTGGGCTTTTTCGGAATCACGCCAGGCACCACTCCGTCCATCATCCTCCCGGGTGACCCGGGCCTGCTCAGTCCCTCCAGCCACCAGGCCAGCTCGAGCGTCGAGTGGGAGCTGCATCCGGACTGGGCAGTCTCGCTCGGTTACCTGTTCAACAGCGGCGTGCACCTGATTCGGGCACGCGACGTCAACGTGCGGCCGCTGGGACGCGATCAGTTCCAGATACCCGGGCTGGATCCACGTTTCGCACAGGTTCCTGTCATGGAGACCAGCGGCGATTCCGTGTATCACGGAATGACGGTCTCACTGCGCAAGCGCTTCAGCCGCGGTTACGGATTCGATTTGGCGTACACCCTGGGAAGGGCCATCGACGACACTACCGATTTCATCATCGAGTTGGGACCTCATGATCACACCAACCTGCGCGGGGAACGGGCCCTTTCCAGCTTCGACCAGCGCCATCGCCTGGCAATCAGCGGCGTGTTCCAGAGCCCGTCCCGGCTGGACACGGACCGGCCGTTCTGGGACCGGCTGCTGGCCAGCTGGACTCTGGCGCCGATCGTCACCTTCAGGACGGCCAAGCCCTTCAACCTGCTGAGCGGCTTCGACCGCAACGGAGACACGCACGAGGACTCCGATCGTCCCCTGACCGTTTCAGGGGAGACGGTGGGCCGCAACACGGGACGAGGGCCCGGCTTCTTCGCTGCCGATCTGCGCGTGACCCGGCGCATCCCGTTGCGCCGCGAGGAGACTGCTCTCGAATTCGTTTTCGAGGCGTTCAATTTGTTCAACAACGTGAACTACTCAGGGGTCAACAATGTGGTAGGCAACCAATTGCTGGACACCTCGACGGTGAGTGGCAGTTCGGCCCGACCCGCCAATCGAGCCCTGGGATTCACCTCGGCCTTCGAACCGCGGCGTCTGCAATTCGGGCTGCGGTTCGTGTTTTGAAACCGGCCTTTCGGGGCCGGCCGGGCGCACCTTCATCCTATTTGAGGAGGCGTTATGTTCTCGAAAAAAACCGCAACCTGGTTGCTCACGGGCTGACTGATCGTATGGGCCGGCCCGGTTCTGCTGGCCCAGGACGGGCCGCTGCCCTTCAGCTTCTTCAGCGTGGACGGGCGAGTCTGGGCACCCGGGGACACCAACCGGGTCCACCGCCTGAGCTTCGATACGGATTTCCGGCTGCATCCCATGAGCAACGGCATCCAGCAGGGCGACTCCTGCACCATCGAGACGCTGCTGGCTTATCCCACCATGGCAATGAACCAGGCGCCTGGAGCAAGCAACATCTTTTCCCTCCCCCTGGTGAGAATGATCCTGAGGGTCTCCGTCGACGGCGAGTGCTTCATGGCTGAAGACAACGGAGGCCTGTCCTTCCGCCTGACACCCAATTCCCAGGAGTGCGTCCAGGCCATCCTCGACTTGGCCGAGGTCCCCATTCTGGTCGACATCCGAGGAAAGCAGAATCTCTCGACATACCTCGATCTGACCCCCATCCTGAATGAGCTGGAAATCGTCTTCACACCCCGGGACCGCCAGGGGCGCTGGCGCATGAGGAGCCGGGCCGACTTTTTCAATCCCGGCTACCCGTTCCCGGTGGTGGGCTTCGGCACGATCCCCGGGGTCGGTCCGTCCGGAACCCGCCTGGTGATGGGTGGCGACGGGGGCCAGGCGCCCTTCGGCGGAATGGTCTTCGAAGGGAGTTCCGGACGAGACGCCGGACCCTGTGTCCCGATCAGGCCGCGCGTGGCCAGCCAAGGGTTCTGGAAGCGGCAGTGCAAAGGGCCGCAGGCGGACTTGCGGGGCTATCTCCCCATCGTCCGCCGGACCGAAACTTTCTCGCAGATTGGGAATGTTCGGGGCCTGTGCGCAGAGTTGAGCCCTTCGCCCAGTTCGGACAAGTGTGAACAGGCGGAGGGACAGTTCATGGCCCTGCTGCTGAATCTGGCCTCCGGCCGGCTGGCCCCCTGCAATTGCGTCGAAGATCCCGACCTGGGCTCCGTCACGGTGGCCCAGGCCGTCGCACTGCTGGATCAACTGTTGGCCGACCCGGGACGCGACAGGCGGTCCTGTACTCGGGCCAAGGACATCGCGGACCGGCTCAATCGAGGAGAAACACTGGTCAGCTGCGCCTCCCCGGATTGAGGAATGGCCTGACGATCGGCCACGGACAGCGAAAAAAAGGGTTGCTTTCCCCCGAGTGAAGGGGCTAAAATTAGTTAACTCAGTTAATTATCAACTGAGTTGAATGAAATTGCCTCGCCAGTTCACTGGGCTGGCCCGGCCAGTGCCCTCGACGATCGAATGGCCCGCCAGCCCTTGGCGGAGTGGTTCTCGGAACAGGAACCTCGGGGGTAGAACATGCCGGCTCAGTCCCAGCTTCATGAATTTCTGAGGCAGGCTCACATCTTCGCAGCCGCGGTGCGGGAGATCCTGGAAGAGAAGTGTCTGCGGCAGAGTACCGACGTCGAACTCAGCTTTCACCAGTTCACCCTGCTGCAGCTGATTTCCAACAACGGCGATCACCAGGTCGTCGACATCGCCAACTTCTTCGGCGTGAGTCCGGCCGCGGCCAGCAAATCAGTCGACAAACTGGTCCGGCTGGGCTTGCTCAACCGGCAGGCGAAGGAGACTGACCGGCGCGCTGTTTCGCTCAGTCTGACTCCCACAGGGAAGGGGCTGATCCGGCGCTACGAGTCGGTGAAGGCGGAGAAGTTGGAGCGCGCCCTCGGTCACCTGGAGTCCGGAGAGTTGCACCAGGTGTCTCGGGATTTGGAGAAGACTTCGTATGCGCTGCTCGAGAAAGAAGCCGAGTTCCGAGACATCTGTTTGAGGTGCAGCGCACTTTACGCTCCCGAGTGCGTCCTGCGGGAGTTGCACCACGGGTGCCTCTACGATCGCAGACGCAGCTTGAGGGGAGGTTAGGGAGGCTCGGATGGCGCTCGCGACGGACCCCAAGGGATCGACCGGCGCTCGCGGCGGAAAACGGTTTTGGAGACGGCCCTTCGACGCCGAAACCATTCACGTCCCCCGTGGTGAGATTCACCTGCTCGAGGAACGATGCAAGGGCTGCGCCTTCTGCGTTGAATACTGCCCCACGTCCGTGCTGGAAATGTCTGGTGAGTTCAATCTCAAAGGCTACCATCCGCCCCTCGCCCGCCAACCCGACAAATGCGTCCACTGTCAGCTGTGCGAGACCATCTGTCCTGAATTCGCCATATTCGTCACTCTGAAAAACGGCGACTGCTCTGAACAAGGAGGCGCGTGATGGAACGTGCTGACCCGGCGGGAGTCCTGACCGGAGCTCACTTCATCGACGGAGACATTGCCTGTGCCGAAGGGGCTTTGGCGGCCGGCTGCCGTTTCTTCGCCGGTTACCCCATCACACCTTCGACCGAAGTGGCGGAACGAATCGCAGCCCGATTCCCGAAGGTCGGGGGGCTGTTCATCCAGATGGAAGACGAGCTGGCTTCGATGGCCGCCATTCTGGGCGCCGCCTGGGCCGGCTCCAAGTCCATGACAGTGACCTCGGGACCGGGGTTCTCCTTGATGATGGAGAACATCGGATTGGGGCTGATGACCGAAACCCCCTGCGTGGTGGTGGACGTGCAGCGCGGGGGTCCCTCCACCGGGCTTCCCACCCTCCCCGGTCAAGGCGACATGATGCAGGCGCGCTGGGGCTCGCACGGCGATTACGAAATCATCGCCCTCTGCCCCAACTCTCCTCAGGAGTGTTTCGACCTCACCATCGAAGCCTTCAACCTGTCCGAGCAATACCGGCTGCCGGTGCTGCTCATGATGGATGAATGCGTCGGCCACATGACCGAACGGGTGGTCATCGGCGAGGCGGAGCGGATCCGGATCTCTCCTCGGCGCTATTACGACGGACCCCCGGGGTCGTATCATCCCTTTCGGCCTCAGAGCGACCTGGTCCCCGAAATGGCTCGAGCCGGAGAGGGGCACAATTTTCACGTCACCGGTCTCACCCATGACGAACGAGGCTATCCGGACGTCACCTGGCAGACGCAAGAGAAATGTGTCCGGCGCCTGGTGGACAAGATTCGCCGCAACGCCGATCGAATCATCCAATGTGAAAGCGACGACCTGGAGGAGGCCGAAGTGGTCGTGGTCTCCTACGGGATCACTTCCCGAGTCGCGCTTCCGGCGGTCAGCCAGGCCCGAGAAGCTGGCTGCCGAGTGGGCCAGCTCAGGCTGATCACGGTCTGGCCCTTCCCCGATCGGTTGATTCGCGAGCTGGCCTCCCGGGTCAAAGCCTTCGTGGTCCCCGAGATCAACTACGGCCAGATCTCCCTGGAGGTCGAACGATGTGCCGCCGGAGCCGCCCGGACCCTGCTCGTGCCTCACGGCGGCGGCTGGGTGCACGACCCGGAACAAATCCTCCGGGCCATCGAGGAGGCTGCAGCATGACCACTCCCGCTCACCCGCTGGAAAACATCCTGCGCACGGAACGCTTTCCCCACATTTGGTGCCCGACCTGTGGGATTGGTACAGCCGTGACGGCCTTCGTCGCGGGTTTGGAAAAGAGCGGCATCCCCAAACGAGATGTCTGCATCGTCTCGGGGATCGGCTGTTCCGGGCGCATCGCCGGTTACATCCGGTTGGACTCCTTCCACACCACCCACGGGCGCGCCATCCCGTTCGCCACGGGTCTCAAACTGGGAAATCCCAAGCTCCGGGTGGTCGTGTTCAGCGGAGACGGCGACTTGTTCGCCATCGGCGGAAACCATTTCATCCACGCGGCCCGCCGGAATATCGACCTGACGGTCATTTGCGTCAACAATTTCAACTATGCCATGACCGGCGGCCAGCTGGGCCCCACCACGCCGCTGGGGGCCAAGGCCACCACGGTCCCCTACGGAAACTACGACCAGCCTTTCAACTTGCCTCATCTGGCCGACGCCTGTGGAGCGGTTTACGTGGCCCGCTGGACGACACTGCACGTCCGGCGGCTGGCCCGCTCCCTTGGCGAGGCTCTTCAGAAGCGCGGATTTTCTTTCGTCGAAGTCATCTGCCCCTGTTCCACCCTGTACGCCAGGCGAAACCGGTTGGGAACGGGGCTCGACCTGATGCGGTTCTACCATCGCAACAGCGTGATTCGGCATGGGGCGGACACGCGGCAGGTGGATATCGAGTTTCAGAAGCCCATTGTTGTCGGCAGGTTCGTCGATCGTGAGCGGACGACCTACCTGGACGCGTACAACCAGCACATGCAGACGGTCTGGGGAGACCGTTTCAACCCGTACGGCGAAATCGGGGCCGAGTCCCCGGTCGAGGACCAGGACAAGGCTGCAGAAGCGGGGTGAGAAGACGATGCTGACACAGATCAGGTTCTCAGGGTTTGGGGGACAGGGGATCATCCGCTCGGGGCACATCAGCGGCAAGGCGGCGGCTCTCTTCGACGGCAACCACGCCACCATGACGCAGAGTTTCGGCCCGGAAGCGCGGGGAAGCGCCTGCAGCTCGCAGCTGCTCGTGTCGGACGCTCCTGTCCTGTTTCCCTACCTGACCCGGGCGGACATTCTGGTGGCCATGTCCCAGGAGGCCTGCGTCAAGTACGGGCCGCAACTTCGCGACGGGGGCTTCCTGCTCTACGACAAGGACCTGGTGAAAGACCCGCACCACGAGGACTCCCGGCTCCAGGCCTTTTCAGTTTCCGCCACCCGCATAGCCGAAGAGTTGGGCAACCGCATCGTGGCCAACGTGGTCATGCTGGGCTTTTTCACCGCCGTCACGGGGGTGATCTCCGCCGAGGCCATGAAGAAGGCCCTGCCGGGCTCGGTCCCGGAGAGAGCCCTGAAGATGAACCTCGAAGCATTCGAGCAGGGTCATCAGTTCGGTCTGCAGCAGTTGGAGGAAGCAAAACCGGGGGCAGACCCGACCGGGCCGGTTCGGGGGGTCGAGGCACCCGAGGAGTAACAATGGGCGACACTACATCGGAAGAATGGCCACGCTGGATCACGAGTGGCGGCAGGCTGTCGATCAGCCCCGGCGGCCGCCCGGACGTTCAGCTTCCGATCCAGGCCGTAGAAGCTTCCCCCTGCACCTTGGCCTGCCCCGCGGGGGTCAATGTCAAAGGGTACGTCAGCCTGATCGGCGCCGGACGTTTTCAGGAATCTCTGGAGTTGATCCGGCGTGATTGCCCCCTCCCCTCGATCTGCGGGAGGATTTGCCATCGCCCCTGTGAAGCCGCCTGCCGGCGCGGCCAGACCGATCATCCGGTGGCGATTGGCGACCTGAAGCGGTTCGTAGCCGATTACGAGCTCTCCCTGCGTCGAGCCGCGACTGTTCCCCCGGCCCGAACCCGGCCCGAACGAGTGGCGGTCGTGGGCTCTGGGCCCGCCGGGCTGACGGTTGCATCCGACCTGGTCCATCGAGGCTTTGGGGTGACGGTCTTCGAGGCCTTCTCCGAGCCGGGCGGCATGCTGGTCCAGGGGATTCCCGAGTTTCGTCTGCCTCGTGAGATCATCCGCGCGGAAGTCCAGTCCATCCTGGACCTGGGAGTCGAGCTCAGGACCGGCCTGAAGATCGGGCGCGACGTGGGCCTCTCGGAACTGTTCGAATCGGAGGGCTTTGGAGCCGTCTTCCTGGGGATCGGCGCTCACCTTCCTCGCAAGCTCCAGATTCGAGATGGCGAGGGCGTCGAAGGCATCGAGGACGGCTTGGAGTTCATGCGCCGGGTCAACGCCGGAGACCGGCGGCGCACAGGACGGCACGCGGTCGTGATCGGAGGAGGTCACACCGCCCTGGACTGTGCTCGAACGGCGCTCCGGCTGGGCGTCGAGGACGTGCAAGTCCTGTACCGGAGAACGGCTCAGGAGATGCCGGCGGCAGGTCCCGAAGTGGAAGAGGCGGAAGGGGAAGGGGTTCGCTTCAACTTCCTGCGCTCCCCTGCCGCTGTCCTGCGCCGCGGGGGCCGCGTGATCGCCCTGGAGTGTCTCGAGAACACGCTGGGGCCGCTCGACGCCAGCGGTCGCCGCCGTCCCGTGCCGGTGCTGGGCTCCCAATACATCGTCGAGACGGACTGGGTACTGCTGGCGGTCGGCCAAACCCCCGAATCCGATCTGTTCGATCAAACCGCCTCCCTTCAGCTCTCGCCCGCCGGCACACTGGCCGCGGACGCCGACTCGCTGGCCACTTCTTTGCCGGGAGTGTTTGCCGGAGGGGATGCCGTGACGGGTCCCAAATCGGTGATCGACGCCATTGCCCAAGGACATCGGGCAGCAGTCTCCATCGAGAGCTTCCTGGATACGGGAATGCGACAGCCGGCCTCAGCCGAGTGGGAGCCCATCCCTCAGCCCGCCGAGTTCGAGATCCCTCACCGCTGGGCACAACGATCGGAGCGCCAGAGAATGCCGCAGCTCCCGGTGGCCGAGCGGCAGGCCACCTTCCGGGAGGTCAACCTGGGACTTTCGCAGCGAGCCGCCATGCGAGAGGCCCAGCGTTGCCTTCGCTGCGGCCCCTGCCGGGAATGCAGCCTATGCACCAGCAACTGCAACAAGAAGCATGTGCGGCTCTCTCTGGGGGGACCGGACGCGGAAGCAGGCACATTCCTGCTCAGGATCCCCAAGGAGGGAGGGGGGCTTGCCGCCTACCGCACGGGGAACCTGGGAACGCTTCATTGGACCTCGCGCACAGGGGCGACCAGGCAAACCTCGACGGTCGTGCATCCCCTCACCTGCTGGGTGCGCGGGGAGCGCTGCCGGGGCTGCGGAATTTGCGCCGAGACCTGCGCCTACGGCGCGATCACGCTCGGACCGGGGGCTGCCGGAGTCGCGTCCGCCCAGGTGGAGCCCGAACTCTGCAAAGGCTGTGGCGTCTGCATGTCGCTGTGTCCCACGGGGGCCATCCAGTCGGCCGGCTTCTCCGACTGGGCAGTCGCGGGCCGGCTGCGTCGGCTGCCGCCGAATTCCAAGGTGGTGTTCAGTTGCCGTTTCAATGCGGCCGTGGGCTCGTTTCTCCAGGCCCGGCACGGCGACGGCTTCGAACACGTGCCTGTCATGTGTGCCGGCCGGATTGCCCCGGCCCAGATTCTGGAGGCGCTGGAGGCCGGGGCGCAACGCGTCTTGCTGGTCCGATGCCCGCCCCGGGACTGCCACTACGGCAGCGGCAGCCAGGTGGCCCAGGAGAGCTTCGACACGGCTGCTGAGCTGCTCAGGTTGCTGGGCCTCGAGCCCCACCGACTGCAGCTCTTGACCGTGGGGCCGGAGGGCGACGCACTTCGCGAGTACCTGCAAGAATCGAGCGGAGGTCTGGAAGCCACTCATGTCTGAAGTTCGCCAGCGGCAAGAGCCTCGAACCACGGACGCCGGAAGCCTGGGCATCCAGGCCTGCTATCAGTGCGGCCGCTGCACCGGCCTCTGCCCGCTGGCTCGGGTCGACTCCGGCTACTCCCCCCGCCGAGTTCTCTCTCGGGCGTGTCAAGGCGACTCGCCAGACGGGATCCAGTCCGACAGCTTGTGGTCTTGCCTCACCTGCGGGTTGTGCCAGCAGCACTGCCCCATGAGCGTCGCGTACCCCGAATTCGTCAAACAGGCCCGAGCTTCGGCCGCCGGACACGACCTGGAACCTCCGTGCTCCCACGGAGGTGCTCTCCAGAATCTGATGAAGCTCATGACTCGCCCCGAATTGCGGCAGAAACGCCTCGACTGGGTGACGGACGATCTGCAGACGTCCCGCCAGGGATCGCACCTGTACTTCGTCGGCTGCCTGCCCTACTTCGACGTGTTCTTTGCCAAGCTGGGCCTGGGTCAACTGGGGATTGCGTCCTCCACTGTCCGGCTGCTGAACGCAGCAGGGATCGCACCGGTTCTGCTGGAGCGGGAACGCTGTTGCGGCCATGACCTGCTCTGGGAAGGCCAGGTGGAAGACTTCCGGAAGCTCGCCGCCATCAACCTGCAGCAAATCCAAGAGGCGGGAGCGCGAACCGTCGTGACGAGTTGCGCCGAATGCGCCCGAACATTGAAGCGGGACTACGCCGATTTGCTGGGGAAGCCGCTTCCCTTCGAGGTCAAACATCTGGCCGAATTGCTGGACGAGAAAGTGGCGGCCGGGCAGCTCTCCTTTGGGGCCCTCGAGGAAAAGGTCACCTATCAGGACCCCTGCCGGTTGGGACGGCATCTGGGGATCTACGACGCCCCCCGGCGCTTGTTGGGCAGTGTCGAAGGGTTGCAACTGCGGGAAATGCCCCACAGCCGGAGCAACGCCATCTGTTGCGGTACGAGTTGCTGGACGGGTTGTGATCGCCGTTCCCGCGCGATTCAGCGGGACCGGTTGTCCAGCGCCGCCGCCACTGGGGCTGAGGTCCTGGTCACCGCCTGCCCCAAGTGCGCCGTCCACTTTCGGTGTTCCATGTACCAAGAGGGCTACATCGAAGAGGGAGCCGTCCAGTTGCAGGACTTGGCGGTTCTGCTGAGCCGGGCCATTGCTGATGAAGGGCCGGCTCCGCGCGATTCCTCGCCTCGCCAGCCCTCGAAAACGAGTTCCAAAACAGCACCTTCCGAGGGACAGCCTTCGGGAGGGGCTGAAGCGTCACCCAAAAAATCTGGAGAGGAACCATGTCGACGCAAGAAGAAAACAGGGATCTCCGAATTGGCGTGTTCGTCTGTGACTGCGGACTGAACATCGCCGGGGTAGTCGACTGCCAGGCCGTTGCCGACTACGCGGCAACGCTGCCCGGAGTGGTCGTCGCGACCCGCAATCATTACACCTGCTCCGATCCCGGTCAGAACGAGATCAAGCAGGCCATTGCGGAGCACCGGCTCAACCGGGTGGTCGTGTCCGCCTGCACCCCGAAGATCCATGAGCCGACCTTCCGGCGCTGTGTCGCGGAGGCCGGTTTGAATCCCTACCTGCTGGAGATGGCCAACCTGCGGGAGCACTGCAGTTGGGTTCACCAGTCGGACAAGGGGGCAGCCACGCGCAAGGCCCGGGAACTGGTCGGCTCTGCCGTCGCCCGAGCGCGCCTCCTGGAACCGCAGGAGGAGATGCAGTTCCCTGTCGAACCGGCTGCTCTGGTCATCGGTGGGGGAGTGTCGGGTATCCAGGCGGCTCTGGATCTCGCCGACGGAGGGCATCAGGTCTACCTGGTCGAGAAGCAGCCTTCCATCGGCGGACTCATGGCGGCCCTGGACAAGACCTATCCGACCATGGACTGCAGCATATGAATACTCGGCCCAAAAATGATGGATGTCGGTCGACATCCCCGAATCGAGCTGCTGACCAATAGCGAAGTCGAAGAGATCTCGGGCTTCGTCGGAAACTTCCAGGTGCGCGTGCGCCGCCGGGCACGCTACGTCGTGGAACACGAGTGCACCGCCTGTGGCGACTGCGTGGCCGTTTGCCCAGTCGCGGTCCCGGACGAGTATCAGCAGGGATTCGCGAGCCGCAAAGCCATTTTCATCCCTTTTCCCCAAGCCGTTCCCTCCTCCTACGTCCTCAACATGGCCGAGTGCCTGGGCAACAACCCCATCGCCTGTGGCAAATGTCTCGAAGCCTGCGAGAAGAAGTGCATCGACTTCGACATGCAGGACGAGCATAGAGAATTCAAGGCGGGGACCGTCGTCGTGGCCACCGGAATGGACGTCTACGACCCGGCCCCCCTGGACGAGTATGGCTACACCCGTTTCGAAAATGTCATCACCAGCATGGAGTTCGAGCGGTTGATCTGTGCCGGCGGGCCCACCGAGGGGCACCTGGTCCGGCCCACCGATCAGAAAACACCACGCAGCATCGCTTTCATCCAATGCGTGGGGTCACGCACCGACAATCCACTCGGCAATCCCTACTGCAGCAACATCTGCTGCATGAACACCGTCAAAGACACACTGCTGCTGCGGGAACACTACCCCGACATGGAAATCAGCGTCTTCTATCTCGATATCCGGGCCTTCGGAAAGGGCTTCGAAGACCTGTATCGCCGAAGTCGAGAGGCAGGGGTCCGCTACATTCGCGGCCTTCCCGGAGAAATCGAAGAGCATCCGGCCACCCGAAACCTGATTCTGAGCGTCGAAAACACTCTGGCCGGGCGCTTCGAACAGCACGAAGTGGAGCAAGTGGTGCTCTCCGTGGGGGTGGTTCCCCGGCGCGACGGCTCCGCCATTCGGAAGCTGCTGAACCTTTCACGCACCAGTGACGGGTTCTTCCTGGAGTCGCATCCCAAGCTGAAGCCGGTTGACGCGCCCACCCAGGGAGTCTTCTTCGCGGGCTGCGCCGAAGCGCCCAAGGACATCAAGGAGAGCGTGACCCAGGCCGGCGCCGCGGCCGCTCGCTCGAGCATCATGCTGAACGCGGGTCAGGTGCAGATCGAGGCCATCACCTCGACGATCCACGAAGCGGACTGCAACTTCTGCGGGCGCTGCGCGCGCGTCTGCCCCTATCACGCGATCACGTTTCCCAGTAAGAAGGATCAGGTCTATCCCCAGGTCGTGGAAGCTGCCTGCGCCGGCTGCGGCACGTGCAGCGCCGAGTGTCCCACCGACGCCGTCGTGATGCGCCATTTCAACGACCAGCAGATCCTGGCGCAGATCGACGCCCTGCTGGAGGAAAATCCTCAGGACAAGGTGATCGCATTCGCCTGTAACTGGTGCTCGTACGCAGGGGGAGACAACGCCGGAACGGGGCGTATGCAATACCCGGCCTCAGTGCATCTGATTCGCACCATGTGCAGCGGGCGGGTGGACGAGAAGTTCATCTGGCACGCCTTCTCCAAAGGGGCGCCGCTGGTGCTGGTCTCCGGCTGCCATTTCGCAGACTGCCACTACATCGACGCCGTGACATGGACCCAGCGGCGCGTGGAAAAAGTCTGGAACGAGATGGAGAAACTGGGCATCCGCCCCGAGCGCCTCCAGCTCGAATGGATCAGCGCTGCCGAGGGTCGGAAGTTCGCTCGGGTGATGGCGGAGCTGGAAGAGCTGCGGCAGGGGGTCACTGCAGAAGAGATCAGTGAGGCGCAAACCCTCCTGCAGCAGCGGCGGCGAGGCCAGGCCACCCCAGGCAAACCGGTGCCGCCTCGACCAGCTGAAAGCCGCTTGGCCCAGCCCAATTGACGGAAGACCGGGAGGTGAGAAAGACTGAGCCCGATGAGCCGAGTCAAACGAACTTCGAGTTTCGCCTGCCTGCGCTGCGGCCACCGCTACGAGGAGGCGGATGACCCGTCCCAAGTGCGAGAGTTGACCTGCCCCGGCTGCGGCAGCAACAGCGTTCGAAGAATCAGGCGTACAGCCCCGAAGCCTGCGAAAAAGTAGCCGAACGAAGAAGAATGGCGGAGTCTACCGGGCCAGGAGAGGCCGGGACGCTCCGCCCAGGAGGTAAGCCAATGGAGGGAGTTTCCTACCGGGTAGAGCTGACAATCCACCGGCTGGACCATCAGAACAGGACCAAGGAGAAAGTGCCCGACGTCTTCGAATGCAGCGCCTTCCGGACACTGGACGAGGCCAAAGCGTTTTGCGTCGAGCTGCAAGTGAACCATTGTGCCTGTGCCGGCGGCGAGGCCGAGCTCTGGTCGGAGATGAACGCCCCGGAGCTCTTCACCGCCGGCGACTGAACGGCGCCTCCGGCCGCCCTGACGGCCTTGGGTGCTCTCGCCTGCTCACACCCGAGTCAGCCCCGCACGACTGGCACCCGGCAAACCGGCTCTGTATAGTCGAGCCTCGACACGGGAGGGCGTCCAAGATGAAAAACTGCGTGCTTTTCTGGCTGGCTCTACTGGCGGCGACTCCAGGATTGGCCCCCGGCGAAACCCACAAGTACAGGCCCGACAAGGCCTCGCTCAAATACGTCTTCGGCGTCGCCGAACCCGTCCTGCGGGTGGCTCCCGGCGACGTCATCGAGACTTGGACGGAGCGGGCCGACAACCACCTCTTGAACCAGCCGGGCGACTGGTTCCCGCCCGGCAATCGGCCCAATCCGAACACCGGCCCTTTCTACGTGCAGGGCGCCCAGCCGGGAGACACGCTGGTGGTGCGCCTGCTGGAGGTGGAGCCGGCGGAGGACACGGCCGTAGGATACGCCGGGCCGGGATTCGGTGCGCTCACCAAGACCCGCTACACCGAAATGCTGGACCAACCCAGCCCGCCCAGCGTTTGGTTCTACCGCATCGACCGGGACGAGCGGACCGTCGAATTCTCGGCCCTCGACTCCGAGTTCAAGGTTCGGCTCCCCCTGCGACCCTTTCTGGGCTGCATTGCGGTGGCGCCTCGGGCCGGCGAAGCGCGCCAGACGATCGTACCCGAGTTTTTCGGAGGCAACTTGGACACCCCCGAGGTGCGGGCCGGCACGACCGTTTACCTGCCCGTCAACGTGGAAGGAGCATTGCTGTTCGTGGGAGACGGACACGCCGTACAGGGAGAAGGAGAGATCGCGGGAACGGCCGCCGAGGTGCGGATGAACGTTCGCCTGCAGGTGGACCTGCTCCGGCAAAAGACGATTCAGACGGTGCGCCTCGAAGACGAACAGTACCTGATGACGGCGGGCAGCTACCGGCCGGCTGAGGACGCCATGCGCATCGCCAGCCGCGAAATGATTCGATGGCTCGCCGAAGACTACGGCCTTTCCAACCGGGACTCCTACGAGCTGCTGAGCGTCGCCATGGAGTCCAACATCAGCCAGCTGGTCGATCCCAATTACACCGTGCTGGTCAAGATCCGCAAGGAGTATCTGCCAGCTCGCAGATCCGGCGGAGAGTGAGGTCTGGCCTGCTCCGGCTCTGACAGACCCCGATGACGTCATTCCGGAGGCTTGCCTCCATACCCGCCGTCCAGAACCGATCCGCAAAAGATGGAGCGACGGCGGCGGATCATAGACGACAACGCCTGCTCCATGCGCCCCCGCACTTCGGCGCTGATGCTCCGGACTACCTCGGGATCCAAAGCCGCCGCGGGTGGATACTGCTCGTGAACCGCCAGGGCGGGCAGACACCAGAAATGCCATTTTGCCGGGAGCGGCAGCGGGAACACCAGCGGCAGGCAGGGCCACTCGGTCCAGTTACGCCACCAGCGGGGATGTGCGTTGGCCAGAATGGGAAAGGTTTCGGCCGCACCCAACGTCACGAAAGGGATGATCGGCGCACGGTGACGCAATGCCAACTTCACGAAATCATCGCTGAAGCGGCGCAGCCGGTAACCGGACCGGTAGGGCGTGAAAGCGCCCTTCACGCCCTCGGGCAACACTCCCAGGAGGCCCTCTTGCAGCAGAATCCGCTCGGCATTCTGACGGCAAGCCAGCACTCCCCCCAGTCTGACGAACAGGTCGTGCAGAAAGGGAAACTTGTGCAGGCCCGGATGGATCAAGAAGCGGGGGTAGCGGTCTCGCCGTTCAGCCAGCAGGTGCAGCATGATCATAGCGTCGAACGGGAAGAACCCGCGGTGATTTCCGACCAGCACCGCCCGCCCCTCCCGGGGCACCTCGTCCAACCCCTGGCATTCCACTCGAAAGTAGAGTCGACCGAGAAAGCGGAACAGTGTGCGCCCCAACCGGCGGATCCAGGGAGGTGACAGGCCGTACTCGTCGAACTGCTGCTCCGGCACCGGTCCCTCGATACCCAGTCCTGATCGCAGCGCCGCGGCGCTGGAGTGACGGGCCCGGAACCCGAATTCTCGATGGATCCGTTCGGCATTGACCGTCCAGCCGTAGCGAAGGTAGTCGAGGTGGGAACCAGAATTTGTCCAACCCAGGGGCGACAGGAACCGACGCAGGGGCCGCTGCAGTGTCCGGGGAAGCGGCCAGGGACGGCGTCCGGCGAGCCGGAGGCCAGCCTTGAGCGGGATGACTCCGTCCGGGGCGACATGGAAGACGTGCCGCCCCGGCGGGGGCCACTGCAAGAGGAGATCGATCGCCCCGGCCAGATCCTCCCCGCTCAGAAACTGCATCACCGGGTCGTGCCCCGGTAGGACTAACGGCAGCCGCGCCGCGAAGAGCCGACTGAAGAAGTCCTCCCCTGCCGCCGTGATGACCGGCGGCGATCGCAGCAAGGTCACGCTGGGGGCGGAACCGGCCAAACGCCGCGACATCCCTTCCAGTTCCCGCCAGGCGCGGGCGATGGGATTGGCGAGGCGCCGTCGCGGCAACAGAAAGCTCTCGGAGACCATGCCGGGGTGATGGTTGCTGGGAGCGTGGACGGCGGTGCTGCACACCACCACCAGACATTCGGGCCGAGCCCGCCCGCACCACTCGAGGAACTGCCCTGCGAGATCCAAGCAGGGCTCACCGGTGCGTTCGCTGACGGGGGTCAGGAACACCACCGCGTCGGGAAACTCACCCCGCACACGTCCCGGCCAGCCCGGCTCCAGGGGCAAGCTCCGGCAGCGACGCATGGGCGGGCGCCCGAGCCGCCGGGCCAAGCAAGCCGTCGAGTTTCCCGAGGACCCGGCGATCAGGACGTGCTGCTGCGAATCCGTCACACCCCCTATTCTGGCAGAGATGACGGCTCGGCTACAGGACCCTATGGGGGGCATGAGGCGTGGGGCGTGGGTGTGCCACCGCCATCCTGCCGGTGATTCCCTCCGCGAGGCCCGGAAACCACGGCCCTCTCGACGAGGGCTCAGCTGCGGCGCGGCCGCTCGGCACCTCGAGAGGGATGCGGGTCGTTCCCGGTCCCATCCCTTTTCGAGCGCAGAGACCGGCCGGCACCGGCAAGATAGGTCAGTGTAGTGATTTGCGGATCCCAGGACTCAGGGGTCGCCGCGAACCTCGT
>JBFKLX010000128.1:0-16069 GCA_041630155.1 Acidobacteriota bacterium | reverse complement strand
GTGGATTGGCGGGATGAACTGAGGATGAAGCTTCGGCGCCATCACTCGAAGAAGCTGGGTCAAGAGCCCGAGTCGCCCACGCCCCGCCCTTCGGCTCGAACCTGGCGTCTGGAGCGGGCTGCTCGCAGGCGTTCGAGCGGCGCCCCGACCCGCTCCAACGCGCTGAAGAGCGCGCCGGAAACGAAGGATGCGGAGCGGACAGGCGCAACCCAAGAGAGCCAAATCCAGCCCGGAGGCCAACCTGGCGAGCAGGTCAAGCAGCTGTTCAAGTACAAGCTCGATGACTCGGCCAAATTTCGCGATCGCAGAATCATCACGTTCGCCAAGAGCAAGCTCAGGGCCCCGGTAACGGCGGAAAAACCGGTCATCCGGCATCCGCCGCCGCCCCCCCCATCGAAGGCGGCTCCCCGGCAGAAGCAACTGGCATTGGAACCTGCCGCGAGCGAGTCTGTCGGCGAATCAGAGGCACCGGCGGCCTCTGCAGCGTCGCCGGCCGTGGCCGCAAAGCCATCAGTCGTCGAAACACTCTTTTCTCGGCTATTGGCGGGCATCGTCGATTCGGTTTTGGCATTGGCCCTCGGGTTCGCCTTCGCTTTTGCGGCTGCCCGCCTTTCCGGGGCCCCCTTTCCCTCCACTGAAGGCTTGATCGTCGCCCTGGTTTGTGGATGGACTCTGCTGGTACTCAATGAGATTTTCTTTCTCGTCACGCTGGGCCGGACCCCGGGAATGATGTGCACCGAATTGCACCTGGTCGACGAGTCCGGGCAAGGGGCGGGATTTCGCGGTATTCTGATTCGCACTCTGCTTTGGGTGCCGGTCCTGGTGACCCTGGTGGGCTTGGCCTGGGCCCTGTTCGATAGTCAAGGGCGATGCCTGCACGATCGGATCTCTCGCACCCGGGTCGTGTCAATGGCCGTTTCGTCCTGACGGCTCGAGGCATCCTCGCTCGCCTCTCCCCTTCTGCTCCAGATCGTGGATGAACCGGTCGATCAAAGTCTGCAACTCGGGCCGGCAGTAATACTCCACGTCCGGATCTTCCAGCAGGGTGCCAATGACGCGACACATTGCGTCTTCGATCTCCTGCTGGGAAGCCTGGCCGAGGGTCGCTTCGGCGAGATAGGCCAGATTCTCTCGGAAGCGCGTCTTGCGCTGCAGGCGCTCGAGCGGAAAACGAGACAACACCAGACCGAGCAGTTCGGAGAAGGCGGGGTAGGACTCCTCGTAGAGGAGCAATGCAGCCAGCTCTTCCAGGTCGACAGGGTCGATTCGAGGGTTTCGGGTCCCCAGCACCGCGCGCAGCCGGGTGGGGGTGGTGTTCCAGCGGTCCCGGAACAAGACAATGCAGATCAGGACGAACACCACACCCGCGATTGCGATCAGGAGTGGCAAATACCCAATTGGTAAAGCCATGCCTCAGTCCCCGGAGTGGACTGGCATGAAGACACGGTAGACGCCTTCGGAGAGCGTGGCTGCCAGAAGAGCGCCCTTCGCCGTGAAGGCGAGGCGGGTGATCTTGCTGCGATTTTCGCGGGGATAAGCTCTCCAGGTCTCGCCGCCGTCGACGCTCTCGAACAAATACCCCCCCGTCGACTCGGTAGCCACCAGGTGGCTGGGGTCGTTCGGGTCGGAGGTGAGGTCGATCATATCCAGCGGAAAGACCGACTTGGACTGCACCCAGGCGTGACCGCCATCGTCACTGCGAAACAATCCTTGCCGGGTTCCGGCGAAAAGCCGGTTCCCCTTGCGTTTGACGAAGTTCACCGGGCCTGGTGGAAGGCCGGCATCGGCAGGCTCGCCGCCGCCCTCCGGATGAAAACGGTATGCCCCCGAGTCGGCCGAGACGAACAGGGTGTCGCCCGAATCGAGCAGGAAGAGGTGGTGAATCGGGCCGGCACCCGTGAACGGTTCGATTTGAGCGAGGCCTCGCGACTCGAGATCGAAGCGGAACAGGCCCTGCTCCGTGGCCAGCAGCAGCCCTCTCTCCGAGCCGGAACTGAATTCCAGATGATTGACGGCCAGGCTCTCGGTCCCTTCCAGGCGGGTCCAGGGCTCGCCTGCGAGAATTCCGGAGAAAACGCCGCTGGCGGTCGCCAGGAATACCCGGGCAGAGCGGCGGGACGCCAGGATGTCACGAATCGAAGCGGCTGCCTGGCCCAATCCCTCGTTGTGCGACTCCCAGTTGACGCCGCCGTTGGAGGAGACGAAGAGCCCGCCGTGGGGCCCGTCCTGGGCCAGGCCCACCAGGATCTGGTCGGAGCCGTCCCGGCTCAGTGCCATGGCTCCCACTTGCCGGTGGATGAATCCCCGATTGGAAGGTACGAAACTCTGTCCCCCGTCGCTGCTCTTCAGTACCCCTGCGTCGTCCGTGCCCACCAGCACCAGCTGGGGGTCGCGGGGAGAGACGGCGACCGAGTTCACCACCACTTTGGGGATCAACAGGCTCCAGCCCGCACCGCCGTCCCTGGACGCGAAGAGCCCTTCGGTGGTCCCGGCATAGAGGGTTTCGGGGTCGCTGGGATCCAAGTGCAGGCTGCGGGTTCGGTGGGCGTCTTTGGGGATACCCGACCGCACTCTGCTCCAGCGCTGCCCGCCGTTGACCGACTTGTAAACTCCCGTGCAGGCGCTGGCGTACAGCACCTCGGTTTGGAGGGGGTTGACGACGATCGAGAACATGTCGCTGTCGAAATGCATCCCCTCGTGAATGGCGCTCCAGCGGCGCCCCTGATCGATGGTCTTCCAACCCAGGCGCCAGGTGCCGGCGTAGAGAATCTTGGAATCGAGGGGATCGAAGGCCAGTGACTCGATGTTCTCCAGCCCCCGGTACCCTCGCGTCACGTTGGACCAGGAACGGCCTCCGTCCCGGCTCAGCAAAACTCCTTCGGAGACCCCCAAGGCGAGAACATTGGGCTCGCTCGGCGCGATTGCGATGGCCCGGATCTGGCTGCTGATGTCTTCGGCCGGCACGGTCTCCCAGCTGGCTCCTCCATCCTGGCTGCGAGCCAGCCAGCCTTGGTTTCTCCCCAGTTCCCAACTGGCGGCGTAGATCAGGTTGGCGTCGGTGGGGTGAAAGGCGAAGTTGTCGATGACCAGTTCACGCCGAGCCAGGCCCGGCACCAGACGGGTCCAGCTGTCTCCCGCATCTACCGAGAAGAATATCTGACCGTCGGCGGTGCCCAGGAAGACACGGTCCGGGAGCAAGGGGTGGATGGCCAGTGAGCGTACGTCCCCCCCGAAGGGTCCCAGCAGCTGAATGTCGGGTGCGGCCCAGAGCAGTTCGGCTGATGAGAGAGAAAGGAGGCCGAACAGCAGGAGTATCCGCTTCATTCGCAAATCAGGCAGTGGACCTGGCGCTGCCGCCAGGTGGGAGAGCCCCGGCGCCACTTGTGGGCGCCGGAGCCTCGGGTTGACGAATGCCAACGCCGCTCAGGGAGCGGGAACGTACAGCTCGACTTCAGCGCGGCGATTCTGCTGGCGGCCTTCACTGGTGAGATTGGAGGCCACGGGCTGGCCCGAGCCGGCCGTCTGAGCCTCGATCCGCGAAGCATCGAGCTGATGCTGACTGATCAGGTAATCGCGCAACAAGCTGGCCCGGCGCAGCCCCACCCTCTGATTGACCGTGTCAGAGCCGCGGCTGTCCGTGTGGCCGGTAATGGTGGCCCGCAGGCGCGGATTCTGCTGCAGCTTCAAAGCGATCTCGTCCAGTTGCGCCTTGGCAATGTTGTCCACACGATTGTCGATCCGAACGATGATCTTCTCGCGGACGCTGAAGGTCTGGGTGTCGTTGCAGCTGCCGCCCCGGTCATCCCTGACCGTCACGCCCACGGTGTGCGGGCCCCCGGCCATGCCGCTGGTGGCAACCTGGATGGAGTTGCCGGCGCCTGCGTGGGACTGCCCGTCGACCGTCCAGGAGTAGGTCAGCGGATCGCTCTCGGCGTCGCTGGCCGTCACTGTGGCGGTCACCGGCTCCCCTGCGTAGACCTCGCTGGGATTGAGGCTGAGCGAGCAGCTGGGATTGGTGTTGGGCCGGCGAGTGATGGTCACCTGGAATTGGCAACTCGCGCTCATTCCGTCCACATCCGTCACCGTCACTCGAACTGCGTGGGTGCCCACTGTTCGTCCGGTGGTCCCGAACTGGAACTCGGCGGAATCATTGGGAATGGCCTGTCCGTCCACCGTCCAGCTATAGGTGAGCGCGTCGCCGTTGGGATCGGAGGCGCGGGCACGCAGGGTGGTGGACTGTCCCACGGTCACGTTGACACTCGAGGGCTCGCACACCACCGTCGGAGCCAGTCGGCGCTTCTCGACTCGGACGTCCGCCGAACAAGAAGCCAGGTTTTGATCGTCCGAGACGTTGGCCACGATGGTGTAGCTTCCCGGAGCCAGGCCGGTGGAATCGAACACCACCGAATAGTCGCTTTGCTGGGACAGCTGGCCGCCGCTGGTCTTCCAGTCGACGTTCAGCTGATCGTCGTCCGGGTCGCTGACCGAAGCCGTAACGGTCACCGAACCACCCTCCATGACCGAGTCGGCCGAAGCACTGCACTCAGCCGTGGGAGGACGATTCACCTTGCGCTGGAAAACCACTTGGCCGTACCAGCCGTGCCGGTCGGTCGCCTCCAGGTTGGCGGCGCTCTCGTTGATCCGGTTGACGTAAAAGTTGTAAGCCGCCGACAAGGCCAGCCACCTGGCCGGGAAAAAGCGCAGCCCGGCATTGATGTCCAGGGGGGAACGCGGATTGGCCAGTGCTACTGCCAGGCCGTTGGGCGAGGTGGGAGACAGGTACTCCGTCGTGCGGTCCCCGTAAAAGACCCGGCCCACGAGTTCGCCCAGGAAGTAAACCTTGTTCGTGCCCAGGGGCGCGTCGAAGCCGATGCCCCAGTTGACACTGTTCTGCCGGTCGATCCGCCGCGTGATTACGGCTCGATCCTCGGCGAACATCAACCCCCCTGAGATCGAAATCGTTGCTGCCCGGGCGTCTTTGGAGAGAATCAGGTCGAAACCGTAGTCGTTCACGCCCGGAGTCAGACCCTGGGCCAGATTCGTACGGTCCGTGTTGATCGCGAAACGTCCGGAAGGAGCCACGGCCAAGCCCAGGGAATTCCCCCGCCGCTCCGACAACAAGTTGAACTTGAAGCCCGCCGTCAGGTCTCCGGGTCCGCTTCCGAAGCCCAGATCCATGTAGGGGGTGTCGTTGTAGTAAGAGACTCTCCCTCGATTGACCGTCTGTGAGGGGATCAGCGGCCCACCCGGCTGAATCCGGTTGGGGATGATGCCTCCCGAATGCACCCGTTTGTGGAGCTCGTAGGAGGCAAAAAACTCGACCCGATCGGTCAACCCGACAGTAAACGACACGGGATAGGCGAGGATCGAGATGTCTCCCGGTTCACGGTTGACTTTGCTGGTGTGCAGGCCAAAGCTGAACTCGCCCTCCCGCAGCGTATCCGCATTGGGCAGGACGAACAGCCCCGTCACACCTTTCACGGTTGGGGTCTGCCGCTTGATCTTTTCTTTATTCTGAGCAGCGGCCGCAGATGTCAGCAGACACAGTACGAGTGCTGCGGCCAAGAGCTTGATCAGACGAAACATGATTTCCTCCAGTACCCTCTTATGAGTGTCAACTCCGTTTTCGGGCAATAATTTCCAAACTCAGATTATACAAACCACCCCGTGGCTTGTAAAAGCAAGTATACGCAGAATCGAAAAGATTCTGGGCCGACACGGGGACCCTCCATGATCCTCTCGATGCCGGTCGCCTGAGCACTCGAATCGAGGCGGGCACTGAAAAAACCCCGGTGGGACCCGTCGCCCACCATGCCCAGGGGCGCATCGGCTGAACTTTGGGACCCCCGGGTTTGACGCGGGTCCGACGGCCAGGGCCTGACCGCCAAGCTTCTCGCAAAGGTCCTACGCGACCCGGCGATACCAAGCCGGCTCAGTAATCTTCGTCGTCCTCGTCGTCGAAATCGTCGTCCTCGTCGTCGAAATCGTCGTCGTCGTCGTCCTCGTCCTCGTCGAAATCGTCCTCGTCGTCGTCGTCCTCGTCGTCGTCCTCGTCGTCGTCGTCCTCGTCGTCGTAATCGTCGTAGTCGTCGTCGTCCTCGTCGTAGTCCTCGTCGTAATCTTCGTCGTCGTCCTCGTAATCGTCGTCACGGGCGAACGCCTCGAGGCCTCCGGTCGAGACGGGACACATTGAGGCAGCATTGGAGAAAAACGATTCAAGAATCATAGCCCCGCATTATCGTACAGCCCATGGTCGGTGTGCAACTACTTCAGCGACAGTCAAATGCCGTCCCTTCGCGGCTTCTTTGCCGAGCCCGGTCTCAACGGATAAAATGCCCTCCACGATGAAGGAACGACTGCCGGATCTCCATGAGAACAGGAGACTTCCGCCCCTCTTCCTGAGGGTCCAGGCGCTCATCGAGGTTGTGGCAGTGGCTTTGCTGGGGAGTCTGTGCGCCGGTTTGCTGCTGCACGCCCTGGGCTGGAACCCCGAGGCCGCACTTCTGGGCGACCGGGCGGCCCTGCTTTTGCTGTTCGTTTCTGAGGCGGTCTTCACGATGCTTCTGATCCTGGCGTTTCTGGGACTGCGAGGCCAGAGTCTGGCCTGGCTGGGCGGGTGGGAAGGCGGCTCGTGGCGCGAGGTGCGAGTGGGGCTGGGCATCGTGCCGCTCCTGGTGAGCCTGGTGGTGGTCACCTCACTGCTGGTGCAGGTGATCGCTCCCGAGTGGGCGTCGAAGACCAATCCCCTGCTGGACAACATTCGAACGCCTGCGGACCTCTTACTGTTCCTCTTGACGGGAATATTCGTGGGAGGGGTCAAGGAGGAGATTCAGCGCGCTTTCATTCTGCGCCGGTTCCAGGAGCACCTGGGTGGCGCTGCGGTGGGCCTGATCGTGTGGAGCATCGTCTTCGGCGCGGGGCACCTCAGTCAAGGCTGGGATCGGGCGCTGCAGGCGACTCTGCTGGGTCTGGTTTTTGGATTGGTGTACCTTTGGCGGGGGAGTCTGGTGGCGCCGATCGTGAGCCACGCTCTCTACGACGTGCTGGTCGTCCTGCTCGCCTACACCCATCCCGGAGGCTGACGGCCTGTGAGTGGAGAACTTCCGGCGCGATTCGTCGCGATTCGTGTGGATGGGTTCAGTCCGTGGGGTCAATCTCTTCCTGCAGCTGGTCGAGGGCCTCTTGGGCGGCTCGCTGCTCGGCTCGTTTTCTGGAATGGCCCCACGCCTGCGCCACGGGTCGGCCCATGATGCGTGCCTCCACCAGGAATTGCTTTCGATGGTCGGGGCCTTCCTCGGCCACGATGAGGTAGTCCGGTTCGCTCTGGCCGCGGGCGTGCAACAACTCCTGGAGCCGTGACTTGTGGTCTTGGGGGGCCATCTCGAGTGCTGTGATTTCGCTGAACAGTTCTCGAAACTGGCTCATCACGAATTCCCGCACGGGTTCCAAACCGCCATCCAGGTAAACGGCTGCAATCAGGCTCTCGAAGACGTCTCCCAGAATGGCCGCCTTGCGGCGGCCTCCCGTCTGTTCCTCCCCGGAGCCGAGCCGCACGACTCGGTCCAGGCCGCAGGAAGCGGAAAGGCGCGCCAGCTGGCGGCGGGAGACCAGGTGTGAGCGAAATCTCGACAGTTCCCCTTCTGAGTGATCGGGGTAAAGGCGGTAAAGGATTTCACTGATGACGAGGCCCAGGATTGCATCTCCCAGGAACTCCAGGCTCTGATAGTCTCGGTGAGAGCTCCCGGATTGGTTGGTGAAGGAGCCGTGCGTGAGGGCCTGGTCGAGAAGCTGCAGGTTGGAAACCCGAAGCCCCAGAGCGTCCACGAGTGCTCTCAGCTCGGCGAGCCGGCGATCGGAAAGAGGTTCAGACCTGAGGTCCAGTTCCGACTCGCCGGCTCTCAGCAGCAATTCTTCCCAGCTCCTCATCAATTTCCCGAATCTTTCGCGGGCTACGAGTCGGCGAGCCGTCTCGCCTTCGATTCTCAGTTTTTCGAATCTCGATCGCCGGGGCCTCGAGTTCTGTGCGCCCCGGCAGTTCGACTCTGTGGACCTCTGTTCACGGGCCGGCAACCCAGCTATGGCTGCCGCTCGAGGAGGGCCAGCGATTCGGCGGCCAGATCGCGAGCCCCCTGCAGATCCCCGTCGAGCTGTTGCACGCTCTCGAACAGCCGGCGAGCTTCCTGCGTCTCTCCGCGGGCAGCCAGAATCCGCCCCATGCGCACCAGGGACCACGCTCTGACCCAGGGGACCGAATCGGCCGCCACCGAACTCTTCCGGTATGCCTCCAGCGCGGCCCCGTAGTCCTCCCTTTGAAAAGCGATCTGAGCCAGATAGAACCAAGCCCCGCCGTGCTCGGGAGCCCCGGCCAGGAGTTGGTTCAGCTTCGCCTCGGCCTGGTTCAGCTCACCTTGCCTCAAATGGTCGGTAGCCTCCTGGAAGAGCATCCCCTCCTCCCGGCGTTGCCGGGCCCGAGCTTCGGCTTCCTCGATTCGTGCTCGTCGGGCCTCGTCCTGGTCGCGCAGTTCATTCTCCAGCTGTGCGATCGCGGCCTCGTCGCGGCGCACCGCTTCCGAATCGACCCCAGCCAGCAGAGACTCCATGAAGGTGGGGAGCGAGACCATCTCGCTCTGCTCGTAATCGCGCAGTCCCCGCAGAAAGTACGGCATCAGGATCAGCCCCTGCCGAAACGCATCGACCATGGCGCGCTGCGATTCGGAGTCGGACGGCTCTGACAGCGAGAGCTGCAGGCTCTCGATCAGGGACTCCGTGACCATGAGCAGGTAGCGATGCTGGTACTGGCTTCGAATCCGGGGCTGAGCTTGCGCCAGATCCAAGAGTTTCTCATGCTCCATCAGCGGAGCACCGAACTTCCGCACCAGTGGGTCGACCAGGAAGTGCAAATATTCGTGCTGGAGCTGGCGGCGATTGTTCCAGGGGGAATCCGATGGTCCGACCACGATGTAGTACACCCGTTCCAGGTTCCGGGCGTTGACGATGTCCTTCTTGTCCAATAGGTCCGGAATCAGAATGATTCCGCGATCGAGGACCACCCGGGCCGGCACCCGGAAGTAGTCGAGGGCTTCACGAATGATGTCGCGAAGAATCGGCTCGTACTGGAGCAGTTCCCGTTCGTACGCCGGCCGCAGGCGTTCCCAGAGGTTCGCCAGATTGCTGACCCGGTAGACTTCTCCCGCCAGCCGCTCGAAGCCCTGCACGTGCCTGGCGTCCTCCGGAATGGTGTCCGCTTCCGCCTGCAATTCGAACTGGGGCGGGCCGGAAAGCAGCAGGGCCAGAGAGGTGTAGGCAGTCTGCGGCTGTTCCTGAACAGGAATCCCTTCCAGATGGCTGAGATAAAACTCGCCGAGGCGGTGGCGCAAATCGGGATCCAGGCGGGCCAGCTCGTCACGGACGGCCCGGCGTGTCTCCGACATCTCCTGGCCATCGGACTCGTCGTCGAAGCCGGCGGCGTTGAGCGCTGCCATGACGGCGAAGACTCGAACGTCGTTCTGAAAACGGATGTTGACCAGCCCCCGCAGGGCCTCGGATTGGGCTGCCGCCAACGGGGGCGCCAGCAGGGCCAGAAGCGTTGTCAGGATTGTTCTCAGCAGAGGTCGATGTATCAACAATGGCTTCATGGCTCGGTTTTCGGAGAAATCAATCGAACAGCGTGGGGGACCCCATGGAGCCTGATCGAGTGCGCCATCGCCGCAGGGTGACGAGGACTCCGGCATAGGATCCCAGAGACAACAGCGAGCAGAGAATGCTGGATCCGAGGAAGGCTGGGATCAGCAGCTGCCACTGCGAGGCCAGCCAGCTCCAGAACTCCGCTGAGAACAAATCGGTGAATCCGACCAGGGGCGGGGCCACGGCTCCGGCCGTCCCGATGACCTGAACCCCCAGCCAGGTCGCGAAAGCGTAGTAGGGCACGATGACCCAGGGTGCATTGGCGTAGACACCCAGCAGGATCGCCACCTTGTTGAGACGGAACCAGAAGGCCAACGCCAACCCCAAGACGGTATGCAGGCCCAGGAGTGGAGAAAAGCCCAGAAAGACCCCGAGGGCGAAGGAGAACGCGATGTGCTCGGGGCGTTCGTTGAGTTCGAGCAGCGATCTGAAAACCTTCTTCAGCGGCCTCACGAGAAGTGATCGAATCCTTTGTCTTCAATGAGCCGGAGTTGGGAATCCTCATCCAGCCAAACCCCCGGCTGTCCCGGTTCGAAGCGCCCCACCACGCGGAAAGGCGGCAGCTGGGGTGGGTACTCACTCCGCAATTGGTCCAAAATCTCCTGGTCCGCGCTGAAGAGAAGAGCGTAGTCCTCACCGCCATGCAGCATTATATCCAAGTCGGAGGGCTCCCCGCCGGATCCGCGCGGCACCAGGGCCTCCGCCTCCAGAACGGCCCGCAGCCCGCTGGCGGCGGCCATCTTTCCCAAGTCCGCCGCCAGACCATCACTCACGTCGATGGAGGCTCGAGCCAAACCCCGCTGACCCAGCCAAAGACCGGCTTCCAATTGAGGTTCAGGTAGAAAGTGCGTGTGCAGGAGGTCGGTTTCCTCGTCCGTGCCCAGCTTTCTCAATTGGGCCCTGTTGCGAACCAGCGTCAGCCCTGGAAAAGTCCGTTTCGAAAGCAGCTGCAGGGCCCGCCTGGATCTTCCCACCGGTCCGACCAAGCCGATGCGGTCGCCTGCACGAGCCTGATCGCGATAGATCGGCCCGGGAGCATCCACGCGCCCCAGGACCGTGACACTCACCAGAATGGAAGGCGCGGCCGAGAGGTCTCCCCCGATCAGCGGACACCGGTATTCCCGCGTCTCTTGGAGGAAACCTTCCATGAACGGCTCGAACCAGGCGCCGCACAGCTCCTTGGGAAGCCCCAGGCCCAGCAGGCAGGCCAGCGGCCGGGCCGACATCGCGGCCAGGTCGCTCAAGTTGACCCTGAGGGCTTTGCACCCCAGCAGCCAGGGGCTGATCCATTCACGGCGAAAGTGAACGCCCTCCACCAGCAGATCCTTGCTGACGGCCAGCGGCTCCTCCGATCGAAGAATCGCGGCGTCGTCGCCGATGTCTCGAATGATCTCCCGGGGCAGATCCTGGGTCTGGCGCCTCAACCAATCGATGAGTTCGAATTCTCCAGGCATCGCTTCGTCACACGTGGACCGTCCTCCCTCACGAGGAGCCGCGGGCCTTTGGGTTGCTGATGCGAGAGGGCGCGAATGTTGGTATAAACAAACGAGCCGGACCGCGCCCCCATTCTTGGGTCTGAGCCAAGCGAAAGCAACCGTGTGCGCACTCCAGGACATGGCCCTTTCGCAGCGGCGGCCCCGACGGGCTGGAGCGGGGCCTGGAAGCGGAACTTTTCTTTCCAGCGATCCGTTCAAAGGGGTGTGGACGGTTGCAATGACGAGGAAAAGAGTTGCACGAGGCCGATGAGAAACTGGTTCAAAGGTGCTTGGACGGAGACGCACGCTCCTGGGAGGCGCTCCTCCAGTCTTTGAACGGACGGATTTACAACATGGCTTTTCGTTACACGGGCCGCTTCGACATCTCGGAGGAACTCACTCAGGAGATCTTCCTGAAAGTTTACGAGAAACTTTCCAGTTTCCGGCCCCAGAGCGGCTCGCTGCGCAACTGGGTGATGCGGGTGGGCCGCAATTTGATCATCGACCACTACCGGGTCACCCGGAAAGAGAAAAAGGTGGCCGGCAGCGAAGAACTGGAAGTGTTGGAGTTCCCCGAGGAGACAACCACGTCCAGCCCCTTCGAGAACCTGTATTTGAAGGAGCGAGCCGAATTACTGATGTCGGGTTTGAAAGAACTGACGCCCGAGCTCGAAGAAGCCGTTCTTTTGCGAGACATCGAGGGCTTCACCTATCAGGAGATCGCCGATTTGCTGGCAATCCCGGAGGGCACGGTCAAGTCGAGGATCAACCGGGGCCGGATCGAACTGGCCAAGGTGATTCGCCGAATCCGGACCGAAGCCCAAGGAGTGGGTGCCTGAAAGCACCCGAGTGAGTGAGTGATGAACTGCTCCAGATTCGAAACACTGCTCTCGGACTACATGGCCAATCGGCTGCAAAGGCCGGCCATGGTCGTGGCACGGGAGCATCTGGAGCATTGTGCCGCCTGCCGCGAACTGTTGGAGGAAGTCGCTCAGGTTCGAGAGCATCTGCGTGACTTTCCCGTGGCAACGCCGCCTGGCGATCTGGTCGACCGGATTCTGCTGCGGACCACTGGAAAGCCCAAACCCCGGTCCTTCTGGGGCGAGCTGATCCTCCCCACCCTGCAGCCCTTCCTGACTCAGCGGTACGCCTTCGCCACCTTGATGCTCTTCGTGTTCTTGTCATTGATGGTGAACATCGTGGGCCCACCCGCGGGAGCTGTCTTGAGCCCCTCCAAGCTGGCGGAGAGCACCGACCGGTTCACCAGCGAGATTACGCGAAAGTGGGCCGAAGCAGTCGATCTGCAGGCGCGGATCAAGCAGGAAGTGAAGTTGCTCTCGGAAGACCTCTACGGTCGGCTGGACTACCATCTGATCTCGCTGCTGTTCAAGAGCTACGACGAGGCGCTCGAAGAACAGGATCGGCCCGGCCAGGAGAGCCAGCCGGAAACTGAGCCCGAAGCCGACCAGGGGAGCGATCTCGTGAAGGACCCTTCAGCCGGGACTCGAGGGGTGCGTTGAGAAAGCATAGAGAAGAGGAAGTGCCGTCATGAAATGTTCGTACCATCCCGATTTGGATTCCATCAATGCCTGTCAGGTGTGCAGCCGGCCGCTGTGTACCGGTTGTTCTCACAGTATCAAGGGCAGGATTTACTGCCAGGACTGCATCCTGGACGGAGCCTCACTGGCCGCTCTGGCTCGGAGCCCCGAGATCGCCAACTATTCACCCGCCCGGGCGGCCTTCTTCGGGCTGATCCCGGGGATCGGGGCCGTCTACAATCGCCAGTACTCCAAGGCACTCGTACACTTCGCGACTTTCGCAGCCTTGATCCTGCTGGCCGACTACGGCCCTGGGGTCTTCGTGCTGGGGGCGATTTCCTTCTACGTGTTCACCATCGTCGACGCCTACCGCTCGGCTCAATACGTGCTGAGCCAGCGAGTTCGAAACCCGCAGTTCGCGGAGGAGTCCGAAGAGGTCAAGTTGCCGCTGTGGGGCGGGCTGCTGATCCTGCTCGGTGTCCTCTTCTTCCTCAGCAACCTGGGCGTCGTGAGCCTCAGCCAGGTGACCAACTACGGGTGGCCACTACTGTTCGTCGCGGCGGGCGTGTATCTGATCCTCTCGTATTTCATTCAGCCACCTGCGCCCGCTCGTGAGTCCACTTCCGTCGGGCTACCGGGCGAGCTTCCCATCCGGCCTCCCGAGCCGCCTTCTCCGCCTTCGGAATCCGCTTCTCAGGGAGAGTGAACGTGAACGTGATGAATCAAACCAAGAGGTCCTTCACTCCCCTGATCATCGGGGCCGCCCTGGTGCTGCTCGGCGGGTTGATCCTGACGATTCGGCTGGTCGACTTCCAGATCGGATGGGAGTGGCTGCAGTTCGTGCTGTCAATCCTGCTGCTCGTCTGGGGGGTCTCCAAGCTGCTGCGCCACTATCTCCTGGACCCGGCTGTGTTGGCCGATCGTCCCGGCAAAGCCGGACTGCTGGGTGGGCTCTTCTGGAGTGCCGTCGGACTCGTCTGGCTTCTGGACCTGCTGGGAGCGTTACCGGGTTTGGAGTTTTTCGGACTCTACTGGCCCGTGGTACTGATTCTGTTCGGGCTCGGAAAGATCGCCGACTACTATCGGTCTCAGGGATTGCTGCAGGTCCGTGCAGGGGAAATCATCGGGGTCCTCATGCTGATCCTGGTGGGCGTGCTTTGCGGTCTCGTCGCCAGGGCCCAATTCCCGCTCATCACGCTGCCCTCCATCGACCTGGGCGGGAGACACGTCTCTCTGGAAGGCTGGTTCGACGAGAAATACTCCTGGAAGGAAACAGAGTCAGTGGACGCTCAGGGCGTCCAGCAGATCGAGATCGCCAACCTGTACGGAGACGTGATCGTCCAGGGCCATGGCTCGAAGACGGTCGAGATCGAGCTGACCAAGGCGGTTCTCGCTTCCAGTAAAGAGGAGGCTGAGCAAGTTTCCGACCAGGTGCGCGTCACGGTAGAGCGCAGCGAGGAGGGGAGCCTCAGAATCTCCACGAACCGAAAAGAGATCGGCCAGAGCGGCTCGCGCAAGACCCTCTTCAAGAGTCATTTCCGGCTCAGCCTTCCCGAACAGGTTCCGGTGCGCGTGACCAACCAGTACGGGGACGTTCGCGTCCAGCGCCTGAATGCCGACTGTACGATCCGAAGTTCCTACGGGCAAGTGATCGTCGACGGCCTGGTGGGAGAGTTGGACGTCGAAAACCAGTACCGGCAGGTGGTCGTGCGCCACCTGGAGGGTCCCGCCCGCGTCTCGAACGATCGAGGAGCCGTTCGAATCGAAGACGGCGTGGGGGACCTGGAGTTGGAGACTGCTTATGATTCCGTCACGGTTCGGCGCCAGCAAGGGAGCGTCCAGGTCAAGAATCGCTTTGGGCGGGTTTCCCTCGAGTCGGTGACCGGCAACGCCGCCGTCGAAGCTCCCGGCTCTGAAGTCACAGTCTCGGAACTGGACGGGCGCCTCGCCGCCAGCGGTTCACACCGCGGCATCAGTATCAGCCACGTGAACCAGGGCGTAGAACTGGAGTCCTCCAACAATCGCATCTCTTTTTCTCAGATCCGCGGCCCCGTGGTCGTCCGTTCCGCTTATGCCGACATTCACGCGAGCGAGCTGGAGGCGGGCCTGCAGGTCGAAGCCAAAGGCACCCGGGTTTCGGTCGACGACCTCGAGGGAGGCTTCGAGATCTCCACCTCGCAGCGGCCGGTGCGGGTCGCCCGCTTCGGTGGGGCTGGGCGCGTTCAGAACGAATATGGCGAGATCGAGTTGGTCGCTGACCGTGCCTTGGAAGGACCGCTGACGGCTTCGACCAAGAATGCTGCGATTCGGTTCTTTCTCCCGGAAGGCGCCGCCGCCAAGATCTCGGCCCAGTCGCCGGGAGGCAAGATCGAATCGATGTTCACGCGGGAAGCGCCCGGGGGGCAGGCGTTGTCGGTGTTCGAAACGGAACTCGGGCAAGATGGCCCCCAGGTTCGACTGCTGACAACATACGCTCCCATCGTCATCGCCAGGACACCCGAATGACCAACTCGAGGAGGCTGTAATGATCAGAGGAAGGAGCGCGAAGACGATGCGTCCCAGTGGCTCGACCCCGATGTTGGTACTGGCCCTGCTCAGCAGTTCCTGTGTGGTGGCCTGGGACAACTGGAGCCAGGAACCCAATTTCGTCCAATACGAGTCTCGAGAGCCCCTGCAGGCCGGGGACAAGGTCTTCGATGCCCATATCGAGTTGAACGTAGGGAAGTTGGAAGTCGAGGCCGGCGAAACCGGTTCCCTTTACGATTTGGAGGTCCACTACGACAGCAACGGCTTCGAGCCGGAATTGGACTTCCAGCGGCAGGGTGAAACCGCCCGGCTCGATTTCAAGCTGCGAGGGCGGAATCGAGGGACCCGTCGGATCGAGAAAACCCGCCTCACCCTGCGTCCCAACCCGCAGACCCGGCTGCGTTTGAGGGCCGAGACGGGCGTGACCGAATCGGAAATCGATTTCACTGGCCTGCCGCTGGAATCGCTGCGGCTCGAGGCGGGGGTCGGAGGGACCCGTCTGGCGATGCTCGCTCCCAACACCGCCAGTTGTGAGGAGATTCGAATCTCTAATGGCGTAGGCGCCCTGGAGGCGACCGGCTTGGGCAACTTTGGCTTCAGGAAGCTCGTCTTCGAGGGTGGAGTGGGTGGTGCTGAACTCGATTTTTCCGGGGCCTGGGAACGTGAGGCCGAAGTCCGGATCGGTGTCGGGGTGGGGGGTGTCCACCTGCGCTTTCCCCGCGACCTGGGAATCGAACTGGAAACCGTCCAGAGTATCTTCTCGTCCATCGATCTCCGCGACTTCGAAAAACGCGGAGGCCGTTACCGAAGCCGCAATTTCGAAGAGGCGGCCAAGACGGTCAGGGT
>JBFKLX010000127.1:0-16257 GCA_041630155.1 Acidobacteriota bacterium | reverse complement strand
TCCATCAGAGCGACGAAGTCGCGGATGATGGCCGCCGTCAGTCCCCAGATCACTTCGTCCTCGAAGTCGTAGAAGTAGATCGGGATCTTTCGGCCCAGCCGAAACCGGTGCATCACGCGGGGCTTGGTGCGGACGAAGAACTCCATGGGGACCTCCAGCACCCGTGCCACTTCTCCCGGATTGGGCTCGAGCGGCACGCGGCGGGACAGGAAACCGACGACCGGGACGACCTTCCACCCGGTCACAGCGACGTAGTCCTGAAACCGTCCCACGATTTCGATTCGCTCCGCGGGAACTCCCAGCTCTTCTTCGGTTTCACGAAGGGCCGTGACTTCCGGAGTCTCGCCCCGGTCCTGCATGCCTCCTGGAAAGGAGATCTGGCCTTTGTGAGTCGACACGTGGTCGGTGCGCTTGGTGAGCAGGAAGGTAGGCTCCTCCCCTCCCAGAAGGATCGGAACCAGAACCGCCGCGCTCCCCGAGAAAGGAAAACGGAGGGGCCGGGGTTTCAGAGTCCGGAGTATTTCTCGAATTCGTCCTTCCACCACCAGCCGATCAGAAATTGAAACGGAACCCGAACTGAATCTGTCGTGGATCGAAGGCCGAGGTGAAGCCGAGCGGCTGGTTGGCCGGGACGTCGGCGCTGCCCTGGACCCGCGAGTTCGTCAGAGGCAAGTTTCCCACGGTGCCGTTGACCCCCGAATAGTTCACGTTGTTGAACAGGTTGAACGCTTCGAAGATGAACTCGAAGTAGGTCTGCTCTCGGCGCAGGCGAAACTTTCGGGAAATCCGCAAATCGGTCAGGAAAGTGGACGGCCCTTCGCCGGTGTTTCGGCCCACGATGCTGCCGTCCACCAGGTTCGGCCGGTTCGTGTTGGCGTGCCCGTCGCCGTTGGCGTCGAAGCCCAGAAGCAGATTGAACGGCCGGCCCGAGCCCCAGGTCACGATCGGCGCAACCACCCAATCGGCCATGAAATTCGTCCAGAAACCGTTGCCCGAAGCCGTACGGTGCGGGCTCTCCCAGACGCCGCTGATGACCAGCCGCTGCCTTTGGTCGAAGGTGGACAGGCTGCGCTCGGCCCGCAGATCGTTCTGATTGTTGGCCTGATTCTGAGTCGTGAAGTCGGTAGCATCATCGATCGACTTACCCAGCGTGTAGGCGAGATTCAGAGCGTAGTTGCGGCCGAAGCGCTTGCGAAGCGCCGCGGTGAATCCATGGTAGATCGAGCTTCCGCTGGTCTCCACCAGACCGACCTGGATGAAGCGCGGGTCCAGGCCCGGCAGCTCGAACCGGTTGGGCCCGACCTGGCGCACGTTGATGTCGCGCGAACGAATCAAGCCGTTGCCCTTGTTGAGCAAGTAGTCGAGCGAGAGCGCCCAATCACTCGCCAGTTCGAATTCCAGTCCCAAACTGGTATGCACGCTGTAGGGATTTTGAGCGTCGGCTGCGGTGGGGAGGATGCCCGACGGCGTCGTGCCCGGCTCGATGCCAAAGAAGTCCAGCGCTTCGCTCCCGCGCATTCCGGTGGCGCGCAGCAATCCGAACAGGTCGGCCGAGGTCACGTTGAATCCCGGGAGACCGGTGATCGGCAGGAACACCTGAAACAGTTGGCCGGAAAGTACCCGTCCCACGAATCCCACCGACTGGTAGAAGTTGCCGTAGAACAGCCCGAAGCCTGCTCGGACGACCATCCTCTTGTTGTCCAGCGGGTCCCATGCGATTCCCAGCCGGGGTGCCAAGTTGTTGCGGTCCGTCACCACCGCGTCCTCGAACTGGAAGGGTGGAACCTCCGAGATCACGTTGCGGGTCTCGGTGCGCCAGTCCGTGTCGTAGCGGACGCCCCAGTTCAAAGTGAAGCTGTCGCGCAGCTTCCAGCTGTCCTGGAAATACACGGCGAGTTGGGTGAAGCTCTGCTCCGTGCTGGGATCTCCGAAGGTCTGCAGATAGGTGATGGGCAAGCCGAAATTGAACGATTGGACGGTGGAGACTGGGGCCAGAACGTTCGGGACTAGATCGGGCCGACCCAGACCACCAGAGGCCACCGGCGTGCTCAGTTGAGTGATGAGCCCTTGGGCGGTGCCCGGCCCCAGGGCATTGTCGAGGATCGAAGCCAGGGGAATGGCCTCGCCGAAGCGGTATTGCCCCCCGCCGAACACGTCGGCAAAGCCCGCCAGATCCCAGAGGGCCACGTCGACTCCCGTCTTGAAGGTGTGGCTTCCGCGGATGAACGTGAAATTGTCCACCCATTGATAGATATTGGCCTGGTAGGCGGTCGGGTTGTTGAACTCGCGGCCGAAGATGGCCACACCGTCCAGCAGCAGTTCGGGGCCAATCGGATCACGGGTAGGCACGGCAAATTCCCGACGTGAGTACTGAAACTTGAAATCGTTCAAGGTGACCGGCGAGATGATGTGGCTGTCGGAGGCCACGATGGCGAAATCCTGGCTGTCGAAGCTCACTCCGTTGCTGATACCCTGCAGGGCCCCGAACTCCAACCCGTTGTTGAAGGCGTCGGTGAAGTTGAAGCGTGCGGAGAAGCTGTTGTCTCGGGAAAACTGGTGGTCGATCTTGACGCTGGCCGTGTCCGAATCGGCCGTGAAGGGAAAGACCCCGCTCTCGGTGCGAAACAACTCCAGGGTCTCCGGAAAATTCGCGTCCAAGGTGTGCAGGACGCCAAACTGCGGATTGATGAAGGCATTGGAAAGAAACGACAGGGACGGAATCCCGGTGGAGCCGAGAAACCCGAACAGCTGCTGCTGGGAAGCCGTTGGCCGGAAGATGGCATCGTCGTCCAGGAAGGTCACGAAAAGAGATTCATCACGATCCAATCGCTCGTAACTGGCGAAAAAGAAGGTCTTGTCCCGCTGGATCGGCCCTCCGAACGTTCCGCCATACTGGTAGCGCTCGAAGAGAGGATCGGCCCCTCGCGCAAAAGTGTTGCGGGCATCCAGCGAGTCGTCCCGGATGAAGAAGAAGCCATTCCCGTGAAACGTGTTGGTTCCCGACTTGCTGACGATGTTGATCACACCCCCGCGTGCCCTGCCGAACTCGGCCGCAAAGGAGTTGCGGCTGATCTGAAACTCCTGGATGGCCTCCTGGCTCAGCGTGGAGCGGACGCTGTTGGAGATCACGTCCACGTTGTCGGCACCGTCAATCGTGACAGAGGTGCTCCGCTGGTCTTGGCCGGCAAAGGAAAGGCCCGAGGTGGGCGTCTGCGGCACTCCGAAGTCGGTCAGCGTGTGCCGGTCGCTGACTCCGGGCGTCAGCAGCGTGAAATCCAGGAAATTGCGGCCGTTGATGGGCAGATTCTGGATTTCGACCTGCTCCACCGTGGAGGCCTGTACCGTCTTCTCCTTCTCGACGATCGCCGTATTCGTGGTCACGACGATTTCGGTCTGCTCTCCGGACACCTCCAACTGAATGTCCAGATTGGCGTATTGCCCAACCGTCAGCCGAATTCCCTGCAGGAGCTTGGTCGTGAAACCCGCCAGTTCGGCTCGGACCTCGTAGGGACCGGGAGGGAGCAGCGGGAGCCGGTAAACTCCCTGATCATCGGAATTCGTGTCGCGGGAGAACCCCGTCTCCAGATTCCGAGCAGTGACCTCCACCCCAGGCAAAAGAGCACCGGTCTGATCCGTGATCGCGCCGGTCAAGTCCGCGGTGGTTGACTGGGACTGCGCACTCAGCAGGCCGAGCCCACAAAACACGATGATTGAGAGAATGCCCCAAGACCGCATGGTTGCCCCCCTGTGCCTGGTGCTGAGATCGTTCGATTGCTGTACGCTCCGACATCCCCGGCTCGCGCCGGCATTTCCGAAGCTAATCCAATCGGCAGGAAGTGTCAACGGTAACGGGGGCTTGGAGCTGGGAGCGGAAGGAGTCGCGGAGGCTTCGAGCCCTCCGCCTCGAGCCCTGCGCTCTGTGCTCTCTCAGCACCTCGTTCCTGTGCTAACATCCAGGACTCATGAGACGATTGAGCTGGCTTCTGATGGCGTGGGTTGCGATGCAGGCTCCGGTGCTGGCCGAAGACTTCTGGACTGGCCTCTGGAGGGTCAACCGCTTCTACGAGGGTAAGCTGGACGGCACCTATCACTTCTTCGTTACCCGCAGCGCCGCCGGTGAGTACACCGTGACCGCGTACACCGACGACGCCCGTCCCATGATCCAGCAGAGCCTGCAGGTCACCGACACCAAGCTCGAGCTGAAGGTGGCTCATTCAGTGAAGCAGCCGCTTCCCCTGCTCTTCGAGCTCTCGCGCGAAGGCGATCAAACGAGCGGCAAGTGGACCTTCGCCCAGATGCAGCTGTTGCAGCCTGTGACCGGCGAAGCTGCAGGATTTCGGGTGACGAATTCGCCGGACTGGCAGCCTTGGCCTTTCCTCTCCGAGTTGGTGGACAAGGAACAGGACTGGTTGGACCTGGCTGGGCTCCTGCTGGAGAAGGCGCCCCGGGGTGATTTCGAATCTTTTCTGTCCTTCTGGGACCAGCTCGAGCCCCGCTACTATTTTCTGATTCAGTCGAGCTTGTACGGCGACAGCCGGAAGCGGGAACGCCGGGAAGAGGTGCTCAGGGCGATGTTCGAGGGCCTGGCGAGTTCCAAAGAGAGGCGGAAGTTACTGAAGCAATTCCCTGCCATTGCCGGGCGCGTGTCGCGACTGGCCCAGACCCAGGGCAGCGCGGCCAAATCTTACCTCGTGAACTGGCCCTTGCCGCCCCACTCCACGGCACTCCACCCTCTCGCCCTTTGGACGCGCATTCCCACACCGGAAGAAGAGGCAGCCTGCGCCTGCGTGCTGGATCTGCGGGAACGTTTCCTGCTGACTGACGGCTGGAGTTTTGGCGAAGGCGCAGAGGAGGCAGCGGCACGCTGGGAGGAACGGCTGCTGCGCGAAGTACTCTGGCCGCACGAGGCGCCCAGCATCGCGGTAGAGGTGTTCCGGCAAGGGCTCGTTCATTTCCTGACTCAACAGGCTCACGGGCAGGAAGCAGCCCCAGTGGAGGCCGACCAGCAGCCGGCCCTGGCCGCCCGCGTGAGAGAGTCTCTGTTGACCCCCTTGCCCGCTTCCGCCGAGGTCCAGCAACAGCAAGTCGAACCACTGATCGGGTTGGCGAGCGGCTTCGCCCGTTACTTGATCGCCAAGCACACCCTGCCAGTGGTCCTGCGGCGCATCGACCGGGACATCATCCAGGATTGGCAGGAGTATCTGGAGAGTCTGGGTTGAGGGATTGTCGTCCGGCGGGAGCTTCGCCCGAGCGCCCGGATCAGGTCCGGCGCCCCTTCATTTGTATCGGTACACCAAACGCCCTCGGGTGAGATCGTAGGGAGAGAGTTCCACGCTGACCCGGTCACCCCTGAGAATTCGAATGAAGTGTCGCCGCATCTTGCCGGAGATATGAGCCAGGACGGTGTGGCCGTTCTCGAGTTCCACCTTGAACATGGCATTGGGGAGGGCTTCAACGACCGTGCCCGTCACTTCGATGGCTTCGGACTCTTTGCCGGGCTGTTCAGTCTGTGACTGGGTATTCTTCTTCTTTTTCTTCCTTCTTTTCCCAAAGCGCCTTTGCCCGGGACGCCGCCTTCGCACCATAAAATGACTTTCCTCCGATCCTCTCGGGTCTGACCCACGAGCCGCCCTGCGGCGGCCAGCCCTGCACGCTTCCACGGTACACCAATCGGTCGGGGAAAAGCGAGAAAACCGAACGACGGGGTCCCAACTGCGAGGCGTCAGAATCACCACCAAGCGCGACGATCATATGAGGAAATTGCTCAAAGATCAAAGCACCGCCTGAGACGTACTCTGGCGCCTCAGGATCTCAGTGTCTCGAATCATCCGCCAGTCTGGAACATTCAGACGGGTGGGAATCCAACCGGGCCCCCCTTGAACCATCTCTGCTGCTGCGCGACAATTCTCTGCAAGATCGCGTGGAGAGCAGGGTCTGGTGACACGACGACTTCGGGCAACTTCTTTGGCGGAACCGCTCCGGCTCTGGCGCGGCTACCAGCGAAGCCAACTCCAACCGGACCTGTCGGCAGGCTTGACGGTGGCGGTCATTCTGCTGCCCCAAGCGATCGCCTTTGCGCTGATTGTCGACCTGCCGCCTCAAATGGGGATCTACGCCGCCATGGTGGCAGCGGTCGCAGGCGCCCTCTGGGGCTCTTCGAACCAGGTGAGCACGGGCCCGACCAACGCGATGTCTCTGCTAGTCCTTTCGGCCCTGCTGGCAGTCAGCCGCCCTGGCGACGCGGATTTCATCGTGGCGGCCGGCCTGTTAGCGGTCATGGTGGGAGCCTTTCAGCTGGTGATGGGGCTGGCAGGGCTGGGAGTCCTGGTCAATTTCGTTTCCCATTCGGTCATCGTGGGCTTTTCCACGGGCGCCGGCCTCTTGATTGCGATCAAGCAGTTGGACTCCTTGCTGGGGCTGCCAGGGGCCGGCGGGAGCGTGATCGACACGCTGCGAGGCGCCGCCGCTGGTCTGGGGGACGTCCACTTGCCCACTCTTGTCCTGGGGCTGGCCACGATCGCCTCGATACTTGTCATCCGGCGTTTCAAAGCCACCCTGCCGGCTGCCTTGATCGCCATGTCCGCCGCTTCCCTGGCGGTCTTCGCTCTGGGCCTCGACCAGCGGGGGGTTGCTGTCCTGGGGGAGCTTCCTCGCGGTCTCCCGCCGCTGAGCAACCTCCCGCTGTTGGACTTGGACATGATCGCCCGCCTGTCTGTAGGGGCGCTCGCGGTGGGAGCACTCGGACTGGTCGAGACGTCGGCCATTGCGCGCGCAATGGCCGCTCACACGGGTCAGAGGTTGGACAGCAACCAGGAATTCGTGGGCCAGGGCCTGGCCAACCTGGCGTCGGGTTTCTTCTCGGGTTATCCCTGTGCGGGCTCATTCTCGCGCTCTGCGGTCAATTTCAAGGCCGGAGCCCGGACCCGTATGAGTTCAATCTTCTCGGCGTTCTTCGTGCTGCTGGCGGTACTCATCCTGGCGCCGGCGGCCGTATACTTGCCCCGCTCGGCTCTCTCGGGCGTCCTGATCGTGACCGCCTTTGGAATGCTCGATCTCCGCGAGATCCGACGCATCTTCAGGGGTGCGCGCGACGACGCCTGGATTCTGGGGACCACCCTCTTCGGCACTGTTTTCCTCAACATAGAGTTCGCCGTTCTGGCTGGAATCCTGTTGTCGTTCGCCTTTTACATTCGCAAGACCAGTGTTCCGCAAGTAGTTTCCGTCCTTCCCGACGGCCGCTTCAGACACTTCACTCCCCAGGCGGACCGGGCCGGTTGCCCCCAATTGGGGGTCGTGGAAATTCAGGGGGACCTCTACTTTGGCGCCGCGCATCACGTCGAGCGCGCGTTGCAGGAGCACATGGCCGCTCATCCTCAGCAGCGCTATCTGCTGCTGAGGCTGCGCGCCGTCCAGCATTGCGACTTCACGGGCATTCACGCGCTGGAACGCATCGTGCGGGACTATCGGGAACGGGGAGGCGACGTGTATCTCACGCGAGTCATGCGGCCGGTGCTCCGGCGGATGATAGCCACCGCTTTCCACGAACAGCTGGGACGCGGACACTTCCTGCTCAGGGACAACGCGATTCACCATCTGTTCCACAGGGTGATCGATCCCGCAGTCTGCATCTACGAGTGCCCGGTGCGCGCCTTTCGGGAGTGCCAGAACCTGCCCAAGCCGGAGTACATCCTTCCCGTGAGCTTCCAGAGGGAGATTCCCGAAAGCTGGCCCGACCAGGTCGAACCGCGGGAGCTGTGGCGCCAGCTCCACGGCTCTTCTCCGCCCCATGTGCTGGACGTTCGCGAGCCCCGGGAGTTTCGCCAGGGTCACGTCCCGGAGGCCCAACTGTTCCCCCTGCCCCGGTTGCTCCAGTCTCCCCCGGAGCTGTCCCCCGAGGGGCGCCTCGTGCTGGTTTGCCGCGGGGGACGCCGAAGCAGCCGTGCAGCTCACGTCCTCCAGAGCGCCGGTTTCAGGCACATCAGGGTCCTGCGAGGCGGTATGCTGGCCTGGGAAGACGCCAATCTTCTGGAGGCCGTAGAAATCTGAGGGCCCGTTGATTCGGAGTGTCTCGGGACCTGGCCAGCGCCCGAGGCGCCTCCTCAGCATCGTGGAGCTGTTGGCATGGTGGAAATTCCTTCACAGAATTTTGGGCTCGATCTGTTGCGGACGGCCGAGGCTGCCGCCATTGCCGCGGGGCGCTGGATGGGGCTGGGGCAGAAGCGGGAAGCGGACGTTGCCTCCACCGAGGCCATGTACCTGGAATTCAAGAAACTGGATATCGACGGAACAGTGGTCGTGGGGGAAGAGGGGCGAAGCGAGCGGCACCCTCTGGAGCGCGGCGTCAGGGTGGGAAACGGTCGAGGCCCGCAGCTGGACGTGGTGGTGGATCCGATCGACGGCTCCAACCTGCTGGCCCAGGGACGCCCCGGCGCCATATCGGTCGTGGGGGTCGCCCCCCGCGGCTCCATGTGGACACCGCCGCATGCCCGGTACATGGGAAAGGTCGTGGTCGACCGGGAAGTTGCCAGGGCGCTCGTCCCCGAGTGCCTCGACGCCCCTGCCGCTTGGACGCTGGCCCTGGTGGGCCGCGTCAAGAAGAAGCCGATCCGAGACCTGGTGGTGTTCGTGCTGGACCGGCCTCGCCACCAGGAGCTGATCGAGGAAATCCGTTCCGCCGGAGCACGAGTCATGCTTCGCATCGATGGCGACATCGCCGGCGCACTGCTGGCCGCCTCTCCGACTCACGACAACGTCGACTTGCTGATGGGCGTCGGCGGGGTCAATGAGGGGGTCATCGCCGCCTGCGCGGTCAAGGCACTGCGGGGCGCCATGCTGGGACGGCTGGCGCCTCAAAGCAACGAAGAACGAGAGCTTCTGAGCCGTGAAAACGTCGATTTGAAACAGATCCTCACCCAAGACGAACTCGTGTCCAGCCAGCGCGTTTTCTTTGCCGCCACCGGAGTCACCGAGGGTCCATTACTGGCCGGTGTCCGGTATCATGGGCGGGAAGTCCGAACCGAGAGCATCGTCCTGCGCAGTGAAACGGGTACGCGCCGGATCGTTCGAACGGAACACCTGGTGGCAGGTTGACCCCCCGTTCTAGAGAGCCGTCTCCTGCGCCGCCGGTCCCTCATGAAGAACACGGGTGAGGGAGGATTCAGAGTCTTGACCGTACTCAGAGGAGGTCCCATGAAGTTTGAGCTTCGAGTTTCACTAGCTGTCCCCATACTCCTGTCGCTCGCCTGCGCTCCTGCGGCCAGTCCGGCCTCCCGGGCAACTTCCCAACCCGAGCCCGGTGTGTACGCGTTCGTCGGCGTGAATGTCTTGCCCATGACCGACGGCCAACAGATGCTGGCCGATCAGACAGTGGTCGTGCGAGGGGAGCGGATCGTCTCAGCCGGCCCCCGCGGGAGCGTTGAGATTCCAGCGGAGGCGACTCGAATCGATGCGCAGAACCAATACTTGCTGCCGGGCCTGGCCGAGATGCACGGACACATCCCACCTCCCAGCGCCCCACAGCAGTACGTCAGCGATGTACTCTTCCTTTACGTGGCCAACGGGATCACCACGGTTCGAGGCATGCTCGGCTGGCCCGGCCAGCTGGAGCTGCGTGAGCGCGTCAACCGGGGAGAGGTCCTCTCGCCCACCCTGTATCTGGCAGGGCCCAGCTTCAGCGGGCAATCGATCGGCTCCCCCGAGCAAGCCGCTGCGAGAGTGGAGCAACAGAAGCAGGAAGGCTGGGACCTGCTCAAGATCCATCCCGGCCTGACTCTCCAGGAATACGACGCGATGGCGGATGCGGCCCACCGGCTCGAGATTCGCTTCGGCGGCCACGTCCCTGAGGAGGTTGGCCTGATGCACGCCCTGGAGAGCCGCCAGGAGACCTTCGATCATCTGGACGGCTACATCGAATACCTGCAGGGAGACCGACCGCTGGCGCAGGAAGCGTTGGTCGAAGTCGCCCGGAAGACCCGAGAGGCCGGAGCCTGGGTCGTGCCCACCATGGCCCTCTGGGAGACCCTGCTCGGTGTCGCTGATCTGGAAGAGCTGGAGCAGTATCCCGAACTGAAGTACATGCCATCCGATCAAGTCGAGCGCTGGAGAGAGGCGGCCGCTGCGCGGGCCAGGGACGCTCAGAGCGAAATGGAAGGGCGCCGGCAGGTGGCTGAGAACCGAAAGAAGCTCCTGAAGGTCCTCAATGACGAAGGGGTGCAGATCCTGATGGGGACCGATGCTCCTCAGATCTTCAGTGTCCCCGGATTCTCGCTGCGCCACGAACTGGCCGTGATGACCGACAGCGGGCTCACTCCCCATGACATTCTGGTCTCCGGCACCCGAAACGTGGGGCGCTATTTCAAAGACCAGGACGCATTCGGGACCGTCCAGCCCGGCATGCGTGCCGATCTGCTGCTCGTCAGTGCCAATCCCCTGGAGAACATCGAAAATATTTTCCGCCAGACCGGAGTGATGGTACGAGGTCGCTGGCTCCCCGCCGAAGAGATCGCGAAGAGGCTCGACGCGATCGCGGCCCGTTGAGAATCGAGGGCGGGACGGCCAATGGTCGAGGAGCAGGAGCCAAATTTGCAGCCCGGACCTGACCGCCCGGCGGCGAGCCGGCGGCGCGCTCGCCTGGGGGTGCTGATTGCCAGGGTCGAGAGGCGCCTGGAGCAGTGGCAGGCTCGGGACCAGCTGCTGCTGCGGGTACGTCTCGCCATCGTGCTCATCATCCTGGCGGGACTGGGGCTTGCGCTCGGGTTCGGGACCTGGCCGTTCTGGATTGTTCCGGCGCTCTTCCTGCTGGTGCTGTTCCCCGTGGCGATGCTGCACCAACGGGTTCGCCGCCGCCGCGACCGGTGGCTCCACAATCTCGAGCTGCAACGACAACATCTGGCCCGAATCGAGCTGGACTGGGAGTCGATCCCCCAGTTCGATTCGCAGGCCCAAACGGCTTCTCCAGAAGAGAGAGACCTCGATCTGGTTGGATCGGAATCGCTCTCACGGCTCTTGGATGCATCTCTCACCGACGGCGGCTCGGCCCAGCTGACAGGTTGGCTACGGGCGGGAAGGGAGCCCGGGGAGCTGGCGGAGCAGCAGGCGGTCGTCCGCGAGCTGGCCCCTCTTCAGCTGTTTCGCAATCGCCTGTCGCGAAAGGGCGCCGCCGCTGCTCGCGGCAGAATCCAGGTGTCTCCGATCTTGACTTGGGCTCAGAGTGAGGATCGCTCCAGGTTGCTTCTGGGTGCGCTTCGCATCTCCGCATTGCTGATCGCGCTGGCCGGCTCGCTGGCAGCAATTCACCTGGCCTGGGGGGGGCCCGCTCTGTGGCTGTTCCCACTGGCCGGCAATCTCCTCTTTGTGGTCTATCGCCAACAGCAGATCGATTCCGTCTTTCAGCTGGGGTTGGCCCTGGAACTGGAGTTTTTCCGGCTGCGGCGGCTGCTGGAGCCGGTGGAAACCTTCGAATTCCGGGGCCGGCCGCAGCTGCGGCGACTGACCAGAGCCTTGCAGGCGCGCGACCAGCGCCCCTCGGGGTTCTTTCGACGGGTCGCCAGGTGGGTGGCGCTGCTGAGTGTTCGAGCCTACCCTCTTTTCTGGCTGCCCTTGAACCTCGTCTTTCCCTGGGACTTTCTGTGCGGGTGGAGGCTGGAAGGTCTGCGCGTCCGTTCCAAGCACCAGGTTCTGCATTGGCTCGAGGCACTGCACCGGCTGGACGCCGCCTGCAGCCTGGCCTTGTTCGCCCACCTGCATCCCAATTACGCCTTCCCGGAGTTCGTCCCTCTCGAGAAGCCACCTCACTTCCAAGCCCACCACATGGGCCATCCGTTGATTCCCGTCCAGCGGCGCGTCTGCAACGATTTTCGGCTGGTGGAGCCTGGCAGCATTGCGCTCGTCACGGGCTCCAACATGGCCGGGAAGAGTACCTTCCTGCGCACGGTGGGAATCAATCTGCGCCTGGCCTACGCAGGGGCCCCAGTGTGCGCGAGCGCACTGCACACCAGCTGCTTCCGGGTGTTCACCTGCATCCGTATCAGCGACTCGGTGACGGATGGTTATTCCTACTTTTACGCCGAGGTGAAACGGCTGCGCGAGCTGCTGGACCAGCTCGACCGGGAAGGCGCTCCGATGCTGTTCTTGATCGACGAAATCTTCAAAGGCACCAACAACCGGGAGCGTCTCATCGGCAGCCGCAGCTTCATCCGCCGGCTGGCCCAGAGCTCCGCCCTGGGGCTGATTTCCACCCATGATCTGGAACTGACACGCCTGTCGGAAGAGTTGCCCCGCCTCAGCAATCTGCATTTTCGAGAGGCCGTCCGGCAGGGCAAAATGAGCTTCGACTACCAGCTCCACCCCGGCCCGTGTCCCACCACCAACGCGTTGAAGATCATGCGATTGGCAGGACTTCCGGTGGAGGGGTGAGGCCCCTTCGGGACCGAGGGGCCCGGAGGCGTGCTGTCCCGTGGGGTCGAGCAGCCCCAGGGAGCGCAACGCCCTGCAGCGGGGACGATCCCGGGCGCCACAGGTGAGCTCTCATGAGAGATTCGGGCTAAGATTGTGACACAATTGAATTCCGACTGAGCCGCTTGGCAGTCACACGGGGAGCCGCTGAAAAATGACGAAAGCTCTGTTTTGCTCGATGACCTTTCTGCTGGCACTGCCGAGTCTCCAAGTGCCGCTGCGGGCCCAGTGCCCCAGTCTGATCTGGGCCGACGAGTTCTCGGGAACCGCCGTCGATCCAAACCGCTGGCAAATGCAGTTGGGGAATGGCTGCAACATCGGCCTGTGCGGCTGGGGCAACAACGAACTGCAGTCCTACCGTGCAGAGAACGCCACCGTGAGCGACGGCACTCTCGAGATCACCGCCCGGCGAGAACAGGCCGACGGGCGGCAGTACACGTCGGCCCGCATGAGAACGATCAATCGCGGTGATTGGACCTTCGGGCGCTTCGAAGCGCGCATCAAGCTGCCGAGCGCTCAGGGCGCCTGGCCGGCCTTCTGGATGCTCTCGACTGACGAGGTATACGGCTCCTGGCCCCGGAGTGGCGAGATCGACATCATGGAGAGCCGGGGGCAGTCCTCGCAGGTCGCCAGTGGTGCGATCCACTTCGGCCAGTTGATCCCCAACAACCGCGTGACCGGCGGCTCCGTCACCTTCACCGAGCCCCTCTCCGACGACTTTCACGTCTATGCCATCGAATGGGAGCGAGACGAAATCCGTTGGTTCCTGGACGGCGTCCCCTACGCCCGGCGGGTGCCCACAGATTTGCGGGGCAACCCCTGGCCCTTCGACCAGCGCTTTCACCTGCTGCTGAACCTGGCTGTGGGCGGCAACTTTCCGGGCCCGGCCGACCCCGCGGATTATCCTTCCGTGATGGAAGTCGACTATGTGCGCGTTTACGACGGGTCGGTTCCCCACCTCGCCGGGGAGGTCGCCCCCTCCATCTTCAGCAACGGAGTCGAGTACCGGGTCGTCAACGGACGTGAGGCGGTCGATTTCCGATGGGAGGTCCCAGCGAGCGCGCGGCTGGCCTCAGGGCAAGGGACTTCGGCCATCCAGGTCGACTGGGAGCAGGAAGGGGGCGTGATCGGAGTCGAGTTCGACAGCGCCTGCGGACCCCAGCGGCTCGAACTTCCGGCAGTCATACGGTCTCCCGACGTGGTCGAGGCGGTCATCGAGAACTTCGAGGAGGCGCGCGGCCTCGAGAGGCTATTCTCGGCGGGCGAGTACGCTCCTGAAGTCGAGAACCCGGCACCCTCCGGGATCAACCCGTCGGCCCGGGTGGCCCGCTACCGTCGCAATCCCGGGGAGAAGTTCGACACCCTGCTCTTCCGAACCAGCGCCTTCCCCGACGTAACCGGCTACGTCGACCAGAGGCGGCGCCTCTACCTCGACCTCTACACCGACGCTCCCCCCGGCACCGAGGTCATCCTGCAGTTCGAAGCCGACAATCGGACCAGCGCCACCAACTACCCGATGGGCCGGCACAGCACCTACACTGCCCGTACCGCCCGCCAAAACGAGTGGGAGAGGCTCGAGTTCGACTTGAGCGCCCGGCTGGATGGAGGCACCGCCCACACGGCTATAGACAATCTCGTGATCCTGTTCGACTCCGGCTGGAACACCGGGGACACTTACTATTTCGACAATCTGTCCAGCGCCCTGGTGGATGCTGAGCCACCGACGGCTCCTTCCAACTTGAGACTGCTGGCCAGCGACGAAAGCAGTTTGAGCGTGGCCTGGGACGCTTCCACCGATAATCTGGGTATCGACGACTACCTGGTCTTCGCCAACGGCCAACCGGCCGGCGCCACTTCGGACACGGCTTTCGACCTGACTGAGCTCGAATCGGGCACCGGCTACGAAGTGACCGTTCGGGCCCGGGACCTGGCCGGTAACCGTTCCGCGCCGGCCCCATCGCTGCAAGTAGTGACGCCCGGAGGAAACCTGGTGGCCAACGGCGACTTCGAGGACGGCGCCCTCAACCCCTGGGTGGGAGCGATCCTGACGACCGACCGTGTTCACAGTGGTGCTTTTGCGGCCCGCATCGGCGAAGCCGGGCTGTCCCAGCAGATCGGCGGCCTGCGGCCGGACACCGAATACCGTCTCTCTGCCTGGCTGGCAGCCGGAGAGGGAGCGTCCATCCAAGTGGGGGTCGATGGCTTTGGGGGGAGTTTCGTCAGCCCCGCTTTCACGGCCGGGGAGTTCCAGCGAGTGAGCATGATTTTTCGCACCGCGTCAAACGCCACCAGCGCCCGCATCTTAGTACGGGTCCAGGCGGTGCGACAGCGACGGAGTTGGACCCTGCGGCGCTCTCCCACCGGTTTCGCCGACGACTTCGAACTCACACGTGTCCGTGATTGATTCCCCCGGCGGCTCATGGCAGAGTGTCAACCCGAAGGAGAACCCCAATGCTGAAGCGCGCAGGTTTGTTTGTCCTCTTGACCTGGTTTGGCCCCGCCTCGATCTGGGCGTCCCAGGGCCCGCCCCACCTGGGCCTGAAACAGTCCGCTGTCCAGACCATCGACCGGGAGCGTGATCAACTGCGGAGCCTGGCGGACAGCATCTGGGAATATGCCGAGACCGCGTTGAGAGAAAAGCAGTCCTCCCAGGTTGTGGCCGACTACCTCCAGTCGCGAGGATTTCGAGTCGAGCGCGGGGTGGCAGGGATGCCCACAGCTTTCCTGGCCGAATACGGCAGCGGCCGGCCGATCATCGGAGTCCTGGGCGAGTATGACGCCTTGCCGGGAATCTCCCAGAAAGCACAGCCCGAGAAGGAACCGCTCGAGCCCGGGGGCGCGGGACACGGGTGCGGCCACAATCTCTTCGGCCCCGCCAGCGCCGGGGCCGCCGTGGCGGTCAAGGAGCTGATCGAAGCAGGGGAGCTGTCGGGAACGATTCGATTCTACGGGACTCCGGCCGAGGAAGCCGTGGGCGGGAAAGTCTACATGGTCAAAGCGGGATTGTTCGACGACGTGGACGCCGCCCTGGCCTGGCACCCCAGCACCAAGAACGAAGCCGATGTCCAAAGCAGCCAGGCCATCGTCGACTTCAAAGTGGAGTTCTTCGGTCGCGCCGCCCACGCTGCCTACGACCCGTGGAACGGGCGGAGCGCCCTGGACGGGGCCGATCTGTTCCTGCACGCCCTCAATCTGATGCGCGAACATGTTCGTCCCACGGTCCGCATTCACTACGTGATCCAGTCAGGGGGCGACGTTCCCAACATCGTGCCCGAACACGCAGTCGTCTGGTGCTGGGTGCGTGACTCGACGAGGGCGGGGGTCGAACACGTCCTGCAGCGCGTACGGAAAGCCGCCAGCGGCGCCGCCGAGGCCACCGAGACGACTCAACGGCTGGAGCTGCAAGCCGGCGATTACGAGTTGCTGCCCAACCGGGCCGGCGGCCTCCTCATGTACCAGAACCTGCAGTGGCTGGGTCCCATCGACTACACCTCTCGCGAACAGGAGTTCGCCCGCACCTTGCAGCAGAATGCCGGCGTCGAGCCACTCGGGCTGGACGGCTCCATCCACCTGTGGCGCGAAACGGCCAGGGATCCAGAGGGAGGATCGACCGACGTGGGCGACGTCAGCTGGGTGGTCCCGGTCATCAACCTGACCGCCACCACGGCGCCCGTGGGCGTCCCTTGGCACGGCTGGGCTGTGGTCGCCTCCGGCGGCACTTCGATCGGCCACAAAGGAATGGAACTGGCCGCCAAAGCTATGGCGGCCACCGCCATCGACCTCTTCGCCGAGCCTCAAGCCTTG
>JBFKLX010000126.1:0-16292 GCA_041630155.1 Acidobacteriota bacterium | reverse complement strand
GTTGGCGCAGCAGCTCCGGGGCGTCTTCCTTCGCCAGGATCCGGGTCTCGAAATCGAGCCCGGCTGAGAGACCCAGGTACTCGTGAGAAGGACGGGCGTAGCAGTAGACACATCCGTGCTCGCAGCCACGGTAGGGGTTGAGGCTGGCATCGAAGCCGACATCCGGGCTCTGGTTGAAGCTCAAGGCGCTCCGGCTGCAATCCCGCAGGAACTCCGTGGCAGGGCGCCCCTGGACGGCCTGGCCGTCATCCGGAATGAAGGCCAGCCTCTCGAAGCGTCCCGACGGATTGCTGGAAGCGCCACGCCCTTTCAAATTCTCCTCCTCGAAGTCGCGCGGAAACGGTAATTTTCACCTTTTGTTCACCAATCCAGCTTAGCATGTGAAAGGGAAAAATCAAAGCGCGCCGCTTGGGAGGAATCGGTACATCCCGGCCAGCCGCGAGGGGACTGAAAGCGGATTTCCCAACACCCGCCTTTCTGACTCAGTTCCCCGTATCCGCGGGCCGAATCTGATATTCGCCGGAGTCCAGGTCCCAGCTCAGGGTCGGACAAGCCGGGCAGGGTGGATCGGTGTCAATCACGTGGATCAGTGAGGGGCTCCACCCCGGCACCCTGCGGGTCGTGAGCTTGGCGACCCAGCCGTTGTAGGGGAAGTCCTCCACCCGAATCGGCGTGGGTGGACGGCTCTCGAGGAATCTCACGAGTTGTTCCGTAGGGGCGGCGCGCTCTTCGAATTGGGCATCCTTGCGCAGCGCGATGTAGAGTAGATTCGCGGCCAGGTAGGCGACTGTCAAAGTCGCCGCCCAGCGAAGGCTGATCGCCCGGGTGAGCAGCAAGGCCATTGCCAGGGCAACCCCCACCGAAGGCAGATACTCATGGCGGCTGGGCACGTGATTCTGATAGGTGAGAAAAGTGTAAGGAAGCAGACTGACCGTGATCCAGACGAGCGGCGCCGCCCAGTCCCGCGAGCGAGGACGCCAACCTTGCCAGGCCGCCACTCCCGCACCCAGCACCAGCCAGGGGAACACGAGCTGAGCGAAGCTGTTCCAGAAGACCGGGATGGCGTGCGGGCCGAACGCGTATAATTCGCCGCGCACCAGGCTGTTGTCCGGCAGCAGGCTCAGGAAGAGTAATGCGAAAGCCCCGGTGGCGATCCAAAAGCAGCCGTGGGCCCGCCAGTCGATGCGGCGGCCCCTCCACCAATCGACCAGCAGCAGCAAGGGCAGCAATACCGGGGCGGTTTCCTTGGCGAACATGGCCAGCAGGTAGCACAGCAGAGCCCAGGGCCAGCGATCGGCGAGCCAGAGGACGAGTGCTCCGAGCAGCAGCAGGGCGACGGGCAGCTCGTGAGAGCCTCCCAGCCACGCCACGGCCTCCGCAGGGTTCTGAAAACAGGCGAAGAGCGCGGCAGCCAGATCGCCCGTGGTGTCGCTGCCCGTCAATTGGGAGGCCAGGCGCCGCACCAGGAGGCAGTTGGAGAAGTGAAGTGCGATGGCGAACAAGTAAAAGGGCGCCGCCCAGTATCCGGCCAGCCGTTTCAAAAGCAGGAACTCGAGGTACGTAGCGGTGCGAAAATTCTCGGGAGGAATCTGGTAGAGAAACAAAGGATCCTGGGACCAGCTCTCGACTCGCTCGAGGAACACGTAATCATCTGCGATGAAGCCGTTGTCCAGTGCGGGCCAATAGGTGGCCATACACAGGACTCCTAACAGCAAAACGCGCCAGGCCGGGCTCGGTAGAATCACTGGGGCCCCCACTCCGTCCAACCGCCTCCCCTCCGAGGCGCCGGCTCGAGCCGGCAATGGCAGAAGTCTAGATGATCCGGAGCCGGGGGAAAAGTTGGCGGTTGCCGGAGCGATCCAGCCCCTCCAGCTGGCCTCCTGCCTCGCGTTCCCTCGGCTCCTGGGAGAGCGTCCCAAGCGCGAGCAGTCGGTCGGCAGGGGAATCACTGCCCGACCCGGTGGGCTGGCTTGAGATCCAGCCGCGGGCATGATAAACCAAAGCCCGTTCTCCGGTAACATGGGCGACTCAGGCCACGCCTGGCGAATGGGAACGCCCGCAACGAAGAAAGCAGCTTGAACCGTCGACCTATGGCCTCCTTCAGAAAGGCCCAATCCGTGGGGCTCACTTACCAGATCTCGCTTTCGGGCCGCGAGCTCCTGCCTCGTTTGGCCCGGCAGTACCAGGTGCACCGCGAGACCAGGCCGGCTGAGACCTGGACCTATTACGACAGCTTCGATTGGAGGCTGTACCAGCGGCAGCTGACACTGAGATCGCGCCCGGAAGGCCGAATCTTCCGCTGGCAGCTGCGGAACCTGCAAGGCGAATTGGTGAAGCGATTCAAGACGCACGATTCGCCTCGTTTTGCCTGGGACTTTCCACGAGGTTCGGTACGCCTCCAGCTCCAGAAAGTGCTCTGGGTGAGATCCCTGCTTCCCCGGGTCGAGATCTCGTCGAATTCCGAAATGCTGAGAGTCCTCGACAAGCGTCGCAAGACGGTCTGCCGGCTTCGCTGGACCCGCTCTCGGGCCCGACTTCCAGAGGGAGCGGTCAGCCAAGTCCTGCCCCCCCGGCTGCGGGTGGAGGCGGTTCGGGGCTACTCCACCATCCGCAAACGCCTGGTCGATTTCCTGGAGAGCGAGTTGGCCTTGGAGCGTGCGCCCGGGCTGCCTCTGGAAGAGGCTCTGGAGGCGGTAGGAGTGAAGCCCGCAGATTATTCCGGCAAGATACGGATCTCTCTCGATCCCGAGCTGCGTTCGGATCGGGCCACCCGGGAGGTCCTGCTGTCCCTCCTGCAGACCATCCAGGCCAACCGGGAGGGGGTGATTCAGGATCTGGACTCGGAGTTTCTTCACGATTTCCGCGTCGCGGTTCGCCGAACCCGCGCGGCCCTGGGTCAGATCAAGCAGGTCTTCCCGAAACGTTCCGTGAAGCGTTTTCGTCGAGAGTTCTCATGGCTGGGGAAACTCACGGGCCCGGTCCGGGATCTGGACGTCTATCTCCTCCAGATCCCCGAATACCAGGCGAGCCTGCCGGCTCACGTGCGGGCGGACCTCGCTCCTCTGGCGGAGTACCTGAACGCGCAGCGCGATGCGGCGCGGGGGCGATTGCTGCGAGGATTGGGTTCGCACCGGTATCAGCAGCTGATTCGAGGCTGGGAGGCCTTCCTGAAAGGGCCCGTTCCCCGAAAGACCACCCTCGCCAATGCCGCCCGTCCGATTGGAACAGTCGCTTCCGAGCGCATCGCGCGCGTTTACGAAAAAGTGGTCGACAAAGGGAGCCAGATCGATCCCCAAAGTGCTCCCGGGAAGCTCCATCGCCTGCGCCTCAGTTGCAAGAGGTTGCGTTATCTGATTGAGTTCTTCCGGAGCCTCTACCCGGCGCGAGAAATGGACACCCTGATTCGCGAGCTGAAGAAGCTGCAGGACAATCTCGGGGATTACAATGATTACGTCGTTCAACAGGAGACGCTCCGCGGGATTGCGGCTCGCGCCACGGCCGGCCGGCAGCTCCCTGCGCCAACCTTGATGTGCATCGGCAGGCTGGTAGAAAGGCTGGAAGCGGGGCAGGCTCTGGAGCGGGAGCGATTCATGGGGCGTTTTTCGAGGTTCTCCAGCCGCAAGAACGCAAGGATTTTCGAAAAGCTCTTCCGAATCGATCAGAGGGGTGGCGGATCGAATTGACTGTATTGGCCACGTACAACATCAAGGGGGGGGTGGGCAAGACGGCGGCGGCCGTCAATCTGGCCTACCTTTGCTCTCAACAGGGCGCGCCCACACTCCTTTGGGACATCGATCCCCAGGCATCTGCCACCTACTACTTCCGAGTCAAACCCAGGATCAAGGGAGGCGGGAAGAAGCTGGTTCGAGGCAAGAGCAAGATGGCCTCGCGGGTGCGGGGTACCGACTTCGAGGGCCTGGACCTGCTGCCCTCCGATTTTTCTTATCGCAATTTGGATCTTTACCTGGACGCTGCCAAGAAGCCACGCAAGCAGCTGTCCAGGGTGCTGGCCCCTCTGGCCGGCGATTACGAGTTTATCTTTCTGGATTGTCCGCCCAGTATCTCGCTGGTGTCCGAAAGTGTTTTCGCTGCTGCGGACGTGTTGCTGGTCCCCATCATCCCGACCACACTTTCGGTGCGCACCCTGAAGCAGCTGAAGAGGCACCTGATCGAAAACGGCCCCAAAAGGGTCCGGGTTCTGCCCTTCTTCTGCATGGTGGATCGGCGCAAGAAACTGCATCGGTCGATTTGCGAAGCGGGTTCGGAGCTTCCCTACAGTGCGCTCGAAACGATCATTCCGGGTTCCACTGTGGTCGAGCAAATGGGAATTCGCCGGAAGCCGGTTCCGGTATTCGCGCCGCGAAGTCTGGCCGCTCAGGCCTTCCGGGACTTGTGGGCCGAGATTCTGGAGAGGCTGGCCTAGTCCAGCCCCCTCCGCTGGAGGGCGGAAAAGAGCGCATGGCCGACACCGTCTTGCAGGTCCAGGATCTCTCCATCTCCGTGCGCATCTCCGAGGGCAGTGTTGAACTGGTCTCGAGTTTGAGTCTGGAGATCGCGGCCGGCGAGATCCTCGGGATGGTGGGAGAGAGCGGCAGTGGAAAGACGATCACGGGCTTGGCTCTCCTGGGCTTGCTTTCCCCGCCCCTCTTCCAATCCAGCGGCAAGATCCTGCTGCAGGGAAAAAACCTGGCCGAGCTGCCCCCCCGGGACTTGCACCAGCTTCGGGGCAACGTGGTCAGCATGGTGTTCCAGGAGCCGATGAGCGCTCTGAATCCCCTGCTCAGCGTCGGAGAGCAGATCCGAGAGGTCCTCTCGGCCCACCGCCAGATATCCCGGCGCAAAGCCAAGGAGAGCGCGCTGGAAATGATGGACCTGGTGGGCCTTCCAGACCCGCAGCGAACCTACCGCCAGTATCCTCATCAGCTCTCCGGAGGAATGCGGCAGCGCGTCCTCATCGCCGGTGCTCTGATCTGCCGACCGCGCCTGCTGATTGCCGACGAACCCACCACCGCTCTGGACGTCACGATCCAGTCCGAAATCCTCAACCTCCTGAGGCGAATGCGTGACGAGTTCGACACGGCCATTCTGTACATCACTCACGATCTGGCTGTGGTGGCCGAGCTGTGCGCCCGCGTGCTGGTCGTCTATGCGGGAGAAATGGTCGAAGAGGGCGAGGTCTCCGAGGTTCTGAGCCGGCCCTTCCACCCCTACACCGAGGGACTCCTGGCTTCCCTTCCCAGACTCGAGGGCAGGGCTCCCCTTTCACCGATACCCGGTTCGGTGCCTTCCCCCGGTCTGTTCGCTGAGGGCTGCCGCTTTCACCCACGCTGTTCCTACGCCAAAGACCAATGCCGCATCGAGCTGCAACCGCTCTCGCGAATCGCTCCGCCCGAACCCAGGGAGGCAAAAGGGTTGTCCAAGGTTCGACGATCCGTACGATGCTGTCGTGCCCAGGAGCTGGAACTGGAGGGCCTGTCGTTGGATTAGCACTTCGAGCCGGATTGGCGGGCCCGGGTGGAGCAGCGGCGGCCTCGCAATCGGCTCGCCGTATAATGAACCCATGCGGGTCGGCTTCTGCGTCATGCTGCTCCTTCTCTCCTCTTCCGATGGGAGGCCCCGATTCGTCGAGGTGGGCCGGTCGGCCGGTTTGGATTTCCAGCACGCCAGCGGCAGCGCTTCCAAGGACTACATTCTCGAGACCATCGGCAGCGGCGCCGCCTGGCTGGATTATGACCGCGATGGATGGATGGACCTGTATCTGGTCAATGGGGGAGACTGGCAGGAGCTGAAAGCGGGGAGACGTTCGGCTTCCAACGCCCTCTTTCGCAATCTCGGAGACGGGACCTTCTCGGAGGTCACGCGGAGGGCTGGTGTCGGCGGGCGTCACTGGGGCATGGGCGCGACTGCGGCGGACTTCGACAACGACGGTTGGACCGACCTGTTCATCGTCAACTATGGGCCCAATAGCCTGTTTCGCAACCGGGGCGACGGCAGCTTCGACGAGATCGCCGAAAAAGCCGGGGTGGCGTCCACTCTCTGGGGCTCCAGTGCAGCCTTTGGAGACTACGACGGCGATGGCTGGCTCGACCTCTACGTGACCAACTATGTCCGTTTCGATCACCAGGAGGCGCGGCCACCCGAGTGCCAGTACCGCGGCATCCAGGTGCATTGCGGGCCCAAAGGCCTTACCCCTTCCCCCGATCGTCTCTATCACAACAACCGAGACGGCACCTTTTCCGATGTCAGTGAAGCTTCGGGCATCGCCCGGGTGGAGCCGGCCTATGGCCTGGGGGTGAGCTGGCTCGACTTCGACGAAGACGGAGACGCCGATCTCTTCGTCGCCAACGACTCCATGCCCAACTATCTTTTCCTGAACCAAGGTGCGGGCCGGTTCGAAGAGGTTGGCTTGCTCTCGGGATTCGCCTACAGCCAGGACGGGAACGCCCAGGCAGGCATGGGAATCGCCACGGGAGACTACGACCGCGACGGGCAGTTGGACCTCTATCTGACCCATTTCTCGGACGATTACAATACCCTCTACCGGAACTCCGGCGAGGAGATGTTCCGGGACCAGAGCTACCCTGCCCAACTCGCCTTTCCCACCTGGCAATACTTGGGCTGGGGCACCTTCTTTTTCGACTTCGACAACGACGGATGGCTCGACCTTTTCGTGGCCAACGGCCACATCTATCCCCAGGTCGACAGCTATCAGATTGGGACCGCCTTTCGGCAGCGCAACCAGCTCTTCGCAAACCTGGGAAATGGGAAGTTCCGGGAGGTCACAGGCGAAGCTGGACCTGCGCTCGAGACCGTCCTGTCGAGCCGGGGGGCCGCCTATGCGGACTTCGACAACGATGGCGATCTGGACCTCGTCGTGAACAATCTCGACTCCCGGCCCTCGCTGCTGCGAAACGAGGGGGGCAATCGAGCCGGGCATTGGGTATCGTTCGCATTGGAGGGCACCAGTTCCAACCGCTCCGCAGTGGGCGCCCGAGTTGGGCTGGTGACGGCCCAGGGCAAGCAGGTTCAGGAGTTGCAGGCCGGATCCAGTTATCAGTCGAGCCACGATCCGCGGTTGCACTTCGGACTCGGAACCGACACTCGCGTTTCGGAGCTGACCGTGCGCTGGCCGAGCGGGGCGCGTCAGACTTTTCGCGACCTGGCCGCCGACCGCTGGTACTTCTTGAGGGAAGGAAGTGAACCGGTCGGCTCCGAGGCCGCTCCAAATCCTATGAGCACCAGAGATCCGGAACGATGAGACGACTGATTCTGTCCTGCAGTTTGGCCGGCCTGATGGCCTGCCCGGCATTGGGGCGGCAATCGGCCTATCAAGAGGCCTTGGAGCAGTTCACGGCTCGAAACTTCCTGGGGGCGCTGGCCAAAACCCGCGTGTTGGTGGCCGAGGGCCCCGAGAACCCGGCTTACGTGCATTTGCATGGCCTCACTCTGGGCGCCCTGGGACAGTACTCTCAGGCGTTCGTCTACCTGGAGCGGGCCATCGCCCTGGCCCCCGCCGAAGCCGCATATCACCACGACCTGGGCATGACTCTGCTGCAGGCCGGGCACGACGCGGAGGCGCTGCAGGCACTGCGGAAGGCGGTGGAGCTCGCCCCGGACAACCTGCTGAGCCGGCTCTATCTGGGGCGAATCCTCCACAACCGCAACCTCAGTGACGAGGCGATGCGCCAGTTCGAGGAGATTGGCCGGCGAGACGACAAGTTCCCCACGCTGCATTACCACATGGCCAAGATCCACCTGAATAGTGGAAGAGCGCCGGAGGCGTTGGCCGAGCTTCGCCGCGAAGCCGAACTGTTCCCCAACAATCCGCTGCCGCGGCTGGAGCTGGCCGAACTGCTGCTGAAGCTGGGCGAGGTCGAGGAGGCCCTTCAACAACTGAAGGAGTTGGAGAGAGCCTCTCCACCCAGCGCTCGTCTCTACTGGCTGCTGGGAAAAGCCCTTCAAGCTGTGGGGAAACCCGGCGAGGCGGTGGCTGCGGCCCTCCGCAGCGCTGACCTGGATTCGAGCTTCGCCCCGGCCTTTTACTTGCTGGCAACGCTGTACCAGCAACTGGGAGAAGAAGCGCTGGCCCAACAGGCGCGGGAAACTTTTCAGCGATTGTCTCGTCAACAAAACTCGGCTCAACCCTGATTTGGCATAATGGAAGAGACATTTTCAGGCTGGACCAATATGAGATTTCATCGAGTCATTGCAATACCGGTTATCGCACTCTGCACCCTTGCGGGTGGGGGAGCTCAGGACAAGAAGCAGCTGCCGGAGGAAAAGGAAGCGGCCCGCTACTTCGAGAAGTGGCTCAATCAGGACGTGGTGTACATCATCACTGAGGAAGAGCGGCAGGTCTTCGAAAGTCTGGGCACCGCCGAAGAGAAAGACCGTTTCATCGAACAGTTCTGGCAGCGCCGGGACGCCGATCTCTCGACTGCCATCAACGAATACCGCGAAGAGCACTATCGCCGGATCGCTTTTGCCAACCAGCACTTCGGCAGTGGAATCCCGGGGTGGAAAGCCGACCGCGGGCGGATCTACATCATGTTCGGAGAGCCGGCCCAGAAAGAGTACTATGCGGGAGCTGGAACGCACGTCAGGGCACCCTATGAAGGGGGAGGCCGAACCGCCACCTTTCCGTTCGAAATCTGGCGTTACCGCTACCTGGAGGGAGTCGGAGAGGACATCGAGATCGAGTTCGTGGACCGGTCCTTCTCAGGGGAGTTCAAGATTGCCCAGTGGCCCTGGGAAAAGGACATGCTCCTGTACGTGGACGGCTTGGGTGAGACGACCGCTGAACGGCTGGGTCTGACTCGGCGCTCCGAGCGCCCGGGGCTTCATCCGGGGCACATGAACAATTTGAACTACATGAAGAAGTTCATGGGCGCCCGCAACAAGGATCTGCCTTTCGAGAGGGTGCTGCAGTATTTCAACCTGCAAAAACCGCCTCAGATCCAGCGCAAGGAATTACAGGAGATCGTGGAAACCCGGATCAGCTATGACCTGATTCCATTCGACGTCTTCATTCACGACCTCCGGCTCACCGAACAACAGGCCCTGGTGCCCATGACGGTGGAAATCGCCAACAAGAATCTGGACTACGCTCCGAATGGGCCGATGGTCAAAGCCCGCGTCGGAATCTACGGCCGGGTGACCAGCATGCTGGGGCAGGTGGTCCATGAGTTCGAAGACACGGTGGCGTCCGAGTATCGGAAAGAGCACATCGAAGTGGGCCGCCAGCTGAAGTCGCTGTATCAGAAGAGTTTTCTAGTGGCGCCTGGCCGCTACAAACTCGACTTGGTCGTCAAGGATCTGACCAGCGGCAATGTGGGGACCATGAAAACCAGCTTCCACGTCCACCAGGACGAGGGCGGGCGTCTCTCCGCCAGCTCGATCGTACTGGCGGAACAGGTGCTGCCGCTCGAGGAATTACCGGAAGTTCCAGAGACCTTCGTGATCGGCGATGTGCGGGTCGTGCCCCGGGTCAGCCGCAAGTTTCGCCCCTCTGAGGATCTGGGCGTCTACCTTCAGGTCTACCATCCCGCTCTCGACCAGGCCACCGAAGCACCGCAGGTGACGGTCGAATACACGATCACGGACGGAGATCGCGTGGTCAGCCAGGTCACCGACCTGGACGGCTCCACCGTGGCCTACGCTTCGGAAGCCAGGCTGGTGCTCCTGCAACAGATGCCCTTGGAGCATTTGGCCAAGGGTCGCTACCGCTTGACGGTCAAGGTGGACGATCGAATCTCCGGGCAGTCTTCCCAGTCCGAAGCCGAATTCGAAGTCTCGGGGGAGTAGGCCGGGCGAATCGTCCCCGGAAAACGCCCAAAGCCCAAGCCTTGGCACGATCGAAGTGCCGGGCGCTTTGCGCCGCTGCAGAGCCGGTTCACTCGTAACGCAGCACTCGGATTGGATCGATGGCAGTCGCTCTTCGCGCTGGGATGAAGCTGGCGGCCAGGGCAACCAGGAGGAGCACCAGCAGCGTCGCGCCGAAGGCCACCGGGTCCAGCGGGCTGACGAACAGGAAGGCGGTCAAAGTGCCGGAGAGCAAGAATCCGGCAAGTAGGCCCAGCCCCAGCCCGACCGCCACCAGGATCATTCCCTGTTTGAGAATCAAGACCAGAACTCGCCCGCGGCGCGCTCCCAACGCCATCCGGATTCCGATTTCACGGGTGCGCCGAAGGACGGCGAAAGAGACCACCCCGTAGATCCCCACTGCCGCCAAGAGCAGGGCCAGGGCCCCAAAAATGGTCAGCAGCGAAGCACCGAAGCGGGGGGCCCACAGCGCGTTGCCGATCATCTCCTCGACGGTGTTGGCGCCTACCCGGGGCAACAGCGGGTCCATCGTCTTCAGCTCCTGCAGGGCCAGGTTGAGACCGGCGGCGGGATTTCCAGCCGTGCGCCCCAGCAGCGTCATGTTGGAGAAGTAGCGCTGCGCCAGCGGCTCGTAGCAATAAGGTTGAGGGCCCTCCCCCAGGCTTTGATACTTGATGTCCCGCGCCACGCCCACGATCTCCACGGGTCCGGGATCGCCGAAGAAGGTGAAGCGCCTGCCCAGAGGGTCCTGTCCGGGCCAGAACTTCTCGGCCATGGTCTGATTGACCACCACCACCCGCTTGCTGCCCTCCCGGTCCGTTTCGTCCAGTGCCCGGCCCTGCAGGATGGGAATCTCCAGCGTCTGGAAATAGCCCGGCTCGATCACGTTGACCCCGACGAAGGTTCGATCGTTCTCGGCAGCCTGGCCCTCCAGCAAGAGAGAGCGCAGCAGTCCGCCTTGAAACGGTCCCGTCTGGGCCAGCGTCGCGGACGTGATTCCCGGCAGGGCCTCCACTCGCTCCACCAGCTCTCGGAAGAACGGTTGTCCCTTCTCGGGTGGATAGCCCTGCAGTCCGACATCGAAGGAAACCGCGAAGAGGTTCCGGGTCTCGAATCCAGGGTCGGTTTCTTGGGCGGCCGCCAGGCTGCGGATGAACAGCCCCGCCCCCAGGAGGGCAATCAGCGACAGGGCGACCTGGCCCACGATCAGCGCGTTGCGGGCGCTCAGGCGGCGGTTCTCGCCGAAGCTGACGTCGCTCTGATCCTTCAAAGCCATGACCAGCGAGGGCCTGCTCGCCTGCAGGGCCGGCACCAGGCCGAACAGGAAACCGGTCGAGAGCGAGACCCCAAGGGTGAACAGCAGAACCCGGTAATCCAGGCTCAAGTCCAGATTCAAGTCGACTGGGAACGGAAGGTTCGGCAGGAAACCGAGCAGTGCGCTGCGGGCCCAGGAGGCCACCGCCAAAGCGAGTGAGCCCCCCAGCAGCGCCACCAGCACACTTTCGGTCAACAGCTGGCGGATCAACTGAGCCCGGCTGGCCCCGATCGAAAGACGAACGGCGATTTCCCGCCTTCTTTCGCTGGCGCGCCCCAGGAGCAGGTTGGCCACGTTGGCGCAGGCAATCAGCAAGACCAGACCCACGATCACGAACAGCATGGTCGTAGCGGCAACCATCACGTCCCGGATACCCGGATTGATGGTCGCCTGGGCCAGCGGAACGGCCGTGAATGATCGGCCTTCGTTCTCATTGGGAAAGTCCCGTTCCAGCTGCTCACCCAGGACTCGCAGATTGGACAAGGCCGGTCCCAGAGAGACCCCCGCGGCAAGCCGGCCGAAGGCAAACAGGAACAAGCCGCGGCGTTCTTCGTACCAGTTCAAGTTGGGCCGGACGACGCGATTCATCATCATCGGAATCCACACCGCCGGCTCCACGCCGATGTCGATGCCCCCGAACTCGGGCGGCGTGATTCCAATGACCACGAATCGGCTGCCGTTGATGGAAATCGTCTGGTTGAGGAGCGCTTCGTCCCCGCCCAGCCTGTCCTTCCAGAAGCCGTAGCTGAGAACTGCCACGGGATGGCTGCCGGGTGTTGCATCTTCTTCCGGGGAAAAGGTTCGGCCATGGAGCGCCTTGATTCCCAGGGCATCGAAGTAATTGCCGGAGACCAATTGGCCGACCGTGAAGAACGGCTCTCCACCGGTGGCGACACTGAGCGGTGTCCAGTCATAGGCGGCGAACTCGGAAAATACTGAGTTCTGCTCTCGGATGTCCCTCCAGTTGAGGTGCGACAGCGGAGACTCGCCCGGATTCCGGCGGTCAACCGTGTAGACGGCCACCAGTCTCTCCGGCTGCTCGACCGGCAGGGAGCGCAGGAAGAGTTCGTTGACGATCGTGAAAATCGTTGTGTTGGCGCCAATCCCGAGAGCCAGCGAGACCACCGCAATGGCCGTGAATGAAGGCTTGCGCAACAGCACGCGGGAGGCGAAGCGGACGTCGTTCCACCAACTGTGCATGGATTCACCCCTTTGGTGACCTAGTACGTTGAAATGGACGGGAGAGTTCAGTGCCCCTCGCCTCACCCGCGAAGCAGCGTTCCCTCCGAGCCGCTTTCAGGCTCGAGGCCTTTTTGCCCGTAGGGGCTCGGATGGTGATGATTCGGCTATAATCGGGGACTTCGTCCAGGGAGGTCCATGCAAGTCCGCGTTCGTTTCGCACCCAGCCCGACCGGGTACCTGCACATTGGCGGAGCCCGAACCGCTCTCTTCAACTGGCTCTACGCCCGCCAGACCGGGGGAACCTTCATCCTGCGCATCGAAGATACCGACGCGGAACGTTCCAGCAGGGAGATGGTGGAGGGAATCATCCAGGGGCTCACCTGGCTGGGCCTGGAGTGGGACGAAGGCCCGATTCACCAGTCCCGGCGACTGGAACTGTACCGCTCCGTGGCGGGACGGCTGCTGGATGCGGGCAAAGCCTTCCGCTGCTTTTGTCCCCCGAGCTCACAAGAGGAGTTTCGGGGCGAACGTTGTGCCTGCCGCGAGCTGCCCGCCGCGGAGGGTGATCGGCGTGCCGGGGAGCAGGAGGGCTTCGCGATCCGCTTCCGGGTGCCCGAGGGGGAAGTGAGTTTCGAGGATCGGGTGTTCGGCCCGGTGCAGGTTCGGGCTGAAACCCTCGAGGATTTCGTGCTGCTGCGCTCCGACGGAACTCCCACCTACCACCTTTCGGTGGTGGCTGACGATCTGGAGATGCGGGTCTCCCACGTGATCCGCGGCGCGGACCACCTTTCCAACACCGGCAAACACGTTCTCCTGTACAAAGCTCTGGACCGGCCCGTCCCGCTGCACGCCCACCTGCCATTGATTCTGGGTCCCGACAAGAAACGGCTCAGCAAGCGCCACGGCGCCACCTCGGTGCTGGAGTATCAGCAACAAGGCTTTCTCCCTTCGGCTGTGCGCAACTACCTGGCTCTCCTGGGTTGGTCTCCCGGCGACGACCGCGAGCTGATGAGCGACCAGGAACTGATCGAGAGCTTCAGCCTGGAAAGGATCAACAAGGCCAACGCCGTCTTCGATCTGCGCAAACTGGAGTGGCTCAACGGGCAGAAGCTGAGCGCGACTGCCCCCGAAGAGCTGCAGGCCGAGGTGCTCCGGGTCCTGAGCGAGCACGGTCTCGAGGGGGAACGGCCAGGCTCCCAGGCCCGTCGACAGTTTCTCGAGACCATCGAACTTCTCAAACGCGGCGCACGCCGCCTCACCGATTTCGCCACCCTGTATCGAGCCTTCTTCAGCGACGATTTCGCCTACGAAGAACGAGGGATACAAAAGTACCTGCGTTTCGAGAGCCTCGAGGCCGAGCGGGATACTCTCGCGGCCCTCGGGGAACTGCAGGGTGCCTACCGGAAGCTGCCCGAGTTCGACTTGCCGTCGAGTGAGGCGGTGCTGCGGGAGATCGTCGAGCGCAGGGGTTTGCACACGGGGAAATTCATCGGCGCGGTTCGGGTCGCGCTGACCGGTCAGTCGGTGGCGCCGGGCATCTTCGAGGTGATCGTCTTGTTGGGACGGGAGAGAACCCTCCAGCGGCTCCAGCGGGCAATCCAATTCGTCCAGTCGCGGGAGCCTCAGCGAGGCAGCCGGCAGGGGTGATCATGGCGTCGGCGCTCCCTGATGAGATGGCCAAGGTGGACTGGGCGCTTCGAGCTCGAGGGCGTACAACTCGTGGAGGACAGCCGCTGGCCGGATGGCAACTTCCGGGCAGCCCGGGACCCGTCAAGTAAGATGTTCGGGGGTCTGTGTCGATTCGAACGGCTCTGGTTCGTCTCCTGTGGGAAGAGCGAACCATCAAGTCAGCTTCGAAAAAGGAGAGATCGTCATGAGGAAAAGTAATTCGTTCAGACAATGGTTCTCGCGTTGCCTGATCGTGCTCGCCATGATCACGACCGTGTCGATCCTGCTGCCGGCAGGGGACATGACGTCCAAGGGCCTGGAGCGCTTCAAGCAACTGGCCGGGCGCTGGGAAGGGACCAACTCCCAAGGCGCCACGGTGAATCAGTCGTTCGAGGTCGTCTCCAACGGCTCAGCTGTGCTGGAGAGGCTCAAAATGGGAGACCACCCGGAGATGATCACGCTCTATCACCGGGACGGGGATCGTCTGGTGCTGACCCATTACTGCATCGCGGGAAACCAGCCGCGCATGGAAGCTCGAAAGATCGAGAGTGCCACCATCGACTTCGAGTTCGTGGGCGCTTCCAACCTGGCGTCTGCAGATGCCGGACACATGCACAGCGCGCAGTTCCAGTTCACCTCCCCGGATCAATTCCAGGCAGCCTGGACCTGGCGGGAGAATGGCCAGGACCGCCACACCGAGGTGATCAAGGTCAAAAGGGTGGAGTGAATCGCAGGACCAACACGCGAAAAGAAAGTCGGGAGGGGCTGTTCCTCAGCCCCTTCGTTCGGCGCTTGGGCTCTCGTGAGCGCCCGTCATCTCTCGGCGACCTGTTCGAGAATCCGCATTGGTCCAATCTCTCGCACCTCCTCCAGTTCCGCCGAGTTCTTGACCAGTATGGAGCCGGCAAATCCCAGAGTGTTGACGGAAATGGAAGCGAAACAGGCTCGCGAGCGCGGCACCATCATCATCCAGCGGGGCGCCACCAGAAGGTTGTAGGGCGAGACGGAGGGCTCCAGCGACAGCTGGGCAGCCAGCCGGCGATAGGTTCTCAGCAAATCCTGAGACGATCCAGAAGGTTCGCCGCCCGGATCCAAATCCAGCCAGCCGAAGGCGTTTCGAAAGGGGAGTCCGGGGACCTGGTTCACCCGGGTGGATCGGCCCGGCAGGAGCGCTTCCAAAGGGATGGGAGGCCCCTCGGGCGCCAGCGGGAGGGAGACCAGCTGAAGATGCTTGTGGCGCTGGCTGGCCCCCGCCTGTTGGCCGGCGTTGTAGAATCCCAGCCCCCCGATCTCACAAAGACTCGACCAGAGGGCCCGGAAGTCTGATCGATTGAGGGGCTCTTGTTGGTCCTCGAAGCTGCGGGTCACGAGAAGCAGATGGTGCCGGACCACGTTGAACTTGTTCAGCAAGCAGACGTGGCTGGGAGAAAGGTCCGCCACGTGGAGCCTTTCGTCGTAAGGAAGAAATGGATTGACGTCCAGACCCCGCGCTTCTCGATCCTCTTGCAGCCGCCGGGCCACGGCCTTGCGCTTTAGACTTTGGACCACCCGAATCACGAAGGGGAGGCCTCGATCTTCCAAGTAGACGCATTGGGTGGCGATCGGCTGGATGGCCCCACTTCCAAGGGCGCGCCTCACGCTGCGCTCGACCAGGCCTGGAAGTTTCCCCGATTCCAGCCAGCCCGCTGTCATCCGTCACCACCTCACCAGAGATCGGTTGCACACCGAACTGCCTCCAATTTTAGCCTGAAAGCGCCGGAGCGCGGCCTGGAGTCCATGGGGCTGGGATTCCAGGCACCGCCAAGCGCGACTTGAACCTAATCGACGGGTGGCCGCTTCTATCTCATTGCCCTCGGTGTCGTGACTGGCCTTGGTTCGAAGCGGGTTGGGGTGGGCGAACCTGCTGGGCCGCGACCGGCAAGGGTCTCTGACCTGGGGAGTCAGTGCCGGAAGGAGTCGTGTCATGAAGAAGCTTGCGGTTGGATTGTGTCTGGTGCTGGCTCTGGGCTTGGCCACCGTGGAACTGGAGGCCGCTCATCGCTATCGCCGGGGCGGTTGCGACCTTCGCCATCCCGGATACTATTTCCAGTCTCTGGGCCACCGCCACCACGGACGCTACGGGCGCTCACACTTCAGGCGATATCATCGCGGGCATCGCGGGTCGTACCGGCGTCCGCAACGCTACGATGAGCGCCATCGCTACCGGCCGGGACGCCAGCGCCGGGGCTTCCATTTCGGTTTTGGCTACAGGCGTGGTTTTCCCAGGCACCCGCGCTATCACTATCGTGGGCGGCCGGGGATCCAT